>JBHENW010000104.1:0-10917 GCA_046261875.1 Thermoanaerobaculia bacterium
CGGGAGACGGCGAAGACGGGGGTGAAGAGGTCGGTCGGAATCCCGAGCATCAGGTAAACCGAGGCGGAGTAGAAGTCCACGTTGGAGTTCAGGCCCTTCTCCTCCTTGACGAGCTGCTCAATGCGGCGGGACATGTCGTACCACTTGGTCTCGCCGGAGGACTCCGCGACCTCTTTGGACATCGCCCGCAAGTGCGTCGCGCGCGGGTCCTCCGTCGTGTAGACGCGGTGCCCGAAGCCCATGACCTTCTCCTTGCGGGAGAGCTTTCCCTGAATGTATTCATCGACCCGCTCGAGCGACTCCATCTCGCGCAGCATGCGGAGGACCGCTTCGTTGGCTCCCCCGTGGAGCGGGCCTTTCAACGCCCCGATTGCCGAGGTGATCGCCGCGTGCATGTCCGAGAGCGTGGCCGCCGTCACGCGGGCGGCGAAGGTCGATGCGTTCAGCTCGTGGTCCGCGTGGAGGATCAGCGCGATGTCCAGGGCGCGCACCGCCGCGGCCCGGGCCGTTTCCCCGTTGAGCATGCGCAGGAAGTCCTCCGCATGCCGGCGGCGGGGGTCCGGGGGCACGACCGCCTTCCCCTCCCGGAGGCGGTGATAGGCCGCGACGATCGTCGCGATCTGCCCGGTCAGCCGGGTCGCCTTGCGGCGGTTCGCGGCCGGGCTCATGTCCGCGGCGTCCGCGTCGGAGTCCGCGAGTGCCGAGACGGCGGTGCGAAGGGCATCCATCGGCCGGGAGGTGCGGGCGAGGGTCTGCAGCAGGTTGAGGATCTCGCGTGGAACCGAACGCTCTTCGCCGAGCGTCGCGCGGGCTGCTTCGAGCTCGTCGCGGCGCGGCAGGCGGCCTTCCCAGAGCAGGAAGCAGACCTCTTCGAAGGAGGATTTTTCGGCGAGCTCGTGGATGTCGATGCCGCGGTAGGAGAGGACCCCCTTCTCGCCGTCGATGTAGCAGATCGCCGAGTCGGCGGCGGCGACGTCTTCGAGACCCTTGACCTCGACCATCAGTGCTGTTCGATCGCCTCCGAAATGGCCCGATCGAGGCCGGGGAACTGCGACAGCCAGGCGCGGCGCTCCTCCCGCAGGATGTCCACGCGCTGCCGATATTCCTCCGGCGTGTAGTAACCGCGCGGGCTGTAGCGCTTCAGGTCGATGCCCGGGACCTCGGACGGGGTCTCGTATCCCCAGTCGGGATCCTTCTCCCAGGAGATCCCCTCTTTCGCGATCTGCTTCATGATCTCGGTGGACACCTTGATGGTGATCTTTTCGCCGTTGCCGCCGTCTTTCGCCCCGATCGATCCGGTGTTGAGGATGTACGCGTGAATATCGGGGTTCTCCCGCAGGATCTCGAGCAGCCGGTTCCCTTCCTCCGCCTCCGGTCCCACGATGAAGGGGTTGGTCCCGACCTCACGCTTCGCCTGTCCCGCCCGGGTCGGATCGCCCGCGGAGGTCTCGATCGACTCGCCGAGCATGAAATACGCCGCGGCCTGCTCAGCGGTCAGCCGCGCGCAGACCGGTACGATGTCGTTGCGGCGCGTGATGAAGACGATCTGGTTGGCTTTCGCCAGGTCGATGCCTTCCCCCGTCCCCTGGATGAAGCGCCGGAGGACGACCCCGCGCCCGTTGGAGGTGATGCTCGTGTCGAGGAAGTCCACCGCGCCGTTCTCGGCCACAGCGATGTTCTCGTACGCGGCGGTCGGATGTGTCGCCGCCCCCCAGAGGACGGTCTGCGACGGCTCGAGCCCTTCGGTCTTAATGTAGAAGCCGTCCTCCGTTCCGTAGGCGCGGCCGCCCCGGGTCATCAGCACGACGTCGTCCTGCTTGATGATCGCCCGTTCCGGCTCCTTCAGGCCGTGGTCGTGCAGCGTCAGGGTCGTCTTTCCGGTGCCCGAGAGGCCGAAGAGCAGGAAGCCGACGTCCCGGAGCTCCCCGTCGGGGCCGAGGACGCGGAGAACCTTGGAGCCCGCGTGCAGCCCGAGGCCGCCGCGGCGCTTGATCCAGTACATCGCCTGGCGAAGCATCGACTTCTTCGCTTCGCCGGGGTAATCCGTGCCCAGGATGTAGGTGTAGCCCTGGCTCATGTCGGCGAAGATCAGGCGCTCAGGCCAGTCCGGCACGTAGATCGAGACGAAGTCCGGCTCGTAGGAGGAGTCGGACGGGAAGAGCATGTTGTGCCACATGAACGCGATGCGCGCGTAATCGCGGGGGACGAGGAGCCTGCAGCGCAGCGTGGCCTCCTCGTTCTCGCCCATGCGGCGGTCTACCTGGATCAATTCCATCCCGGCGAGGGTCTCCTGAACCTCCCGAATCACCTCCTGGGCCCGGCGGGGGTCGATTTCCTGCTGCATCGTGCCGATGGAGATCCCGTCCGCGACGATGTAGGTGTTCCTGGCGGAGCGGTTCTTGACCCGGGTGGCGTACACGGGCGAGCCGTACTCGGTCGTCTTTTCCCCCGCGCGCGCCAGAGCCCGGAGCTCTTCGCCCGGGAGGTCCTTGAGGATCCGCTTCGCCCGGATCTGTCGCGGCGAGATCGTTTCGACCGTGCTGCTCATGAAGCCCCCTTTCTGATCAGGACGCGACTCTTTCCCTCGAGGCGCACGAGGTCGGCACTGCGGAGGATCAAGATTTATACCAGATCGGATGGCCCGGCCCGCCCTCCGAAGCGCTCCCTCCGGGACCAGCACTGCACACGAAAGTGTGCGTTCCGGTCACTTTCCACGGTCAATTTTCAAACGGGGCTTGTTTTTTGGCGGATTGTCTCTAAAATCACGCAACATTTGCAAAAAACGGAGGGCAGAATGCCAAAGGCGAAGGTCCTGAAGTTCGACGCCGCGGGCCCGGGCATGTCCAAGGGCGAAATCCTGAAGGTCTGCGATGCCGAGAGCGTGCGGTTTCTCCGGCTCCAGTTCACCGACATCTTCGGGGTGATCAAGAACGTTGAGATCCCCCGTTCGCAGTTCGAGAAAGCGCTCGACGGAGAGATCCAGTTCGACGGTTCCTCGATCGAGGGGTTCACCCGAATCGAGGAGTCCGACATGAACCTCGTACCGGACCTCGATTCCTTCGCGATCTATCCATGGGCGCACAACGGGGGGAACCGGGTCGGCCGTCTCATCAGCGACGTCTTCAACCCGGACGGAACGCCATTCGCCGGCTGCCCGCGCACGACGTTGAAGCGCCAGATGGACCGGGCCTCGGCTCTCGGATACGTGATGGTCACAGGGCCTGAGGCAGAGTTCTTCCTCTTCCGCCGCGACGCCAATGGCGACGCGATCGTGGACACGCACGATCAGGGGGCGTACTTCGACCTGACGCCAGTCGATCGGGGCGAGGAAGCGCGGCGCGACATCGTGCTCGCCCTCGAACAGATGGGCTTCGAGGTCGAAGCGGCGCACCACGAGGTCGCCCCGGGGCAGCACGAGATCGACTTCAAGTACGCGGACGCCGTGACGACCGCCGATCGGGTCTCGACCTTCCGTTTCATCGTGAAGAAGGTGGCCCTCGATCACGGCCTGCACGCGACCTTCATGCCCAAGCCGATCTTCGGGGTCAACGGCTCGGGCATGCACACGCACCAGTCATTCCTCGACAAGAAGGGGAACAACGTCTTCTACGACGCGAAGGCGAAGTACCAGCTTTCGAAGACGGCGCTCTACTACACCGGCGGCATCCTGCGTCACGCCCGCGCTTTCGTCGCCGTGACGAACCCGCTCGTGAACTCCTACAAGCGTCTGGTGCCCGGCTACGAGGCTCCGGTGAACGTCGCCTGGTCCATGCGCAACCGTTCGCCGCTCGTGCGCGTGCCCGCGCGGCGCGGGATGGGGACGCGGATCGAGGTGCGGATGCCCGATCCCTCCTGCAATCCCTACCTGGCTTTCGCCGTAATGCTCGCCTCGGGGCTCGACGGCGTGAAGAACCGGATGGACCCGGGCGAGCCGGTGGATCGCAACGTCTTCAAGATGAGCGAGCGCGAAAAGCGGCGTCTTCGCATCGAGCAACTGCCGGGAAACCTCTCCGAGGCGCTCGACAACCTCGAGAAGGACGACGTCGTCCAGGAGGCGCTCGGCGAACACATCCTGCAGCACTTCACGCAGGCCAAGCGGGCGGAATGGGAGGAGTACATCTCGCGGGTCCAGCCCTGGGAAGTGGAGCGCTACCTGGAAACTTACTGACTTCGGATTCTTTCCCCCCTGAACATTAGGCCGGAGACCCCTCCGGCCTAATGTTTTATGGCTCACTTTTTGGGGTATTCCCCTACGAAGTATTTTCATTAAGAATGCGCACGGTTTCCTCCGAGCCATTCCCGTCCAGGGTGATTCCGGGTGCTTCGTGCCGCGGCAGGCCGTGACAGAGCACCCCGATTTGCTTTAGCGAAGTCTGACGAGAGCGAAAAAGGAGGAGTCGTGAAAGTGGTGACCCGTTCCCTTGCGATCGCGGCGGTCTCGGTCCTGTTTCTCGCCGGCGCCGCGTTCGCGGGCCCGGTAATCCTCGGCGGAGACGATCTGACGGACCATGGTTCCCGTTCCGGGACGGCCAACCTCCTGGGCTGGCTCTACATCGAGCGGGCCGTCGGCAACATCCTCAACACGCCGGGCAACATCACGCGCGCCGGCAACAACGGGTCGATCGCGGTCCTCGGCGCGGCGGCCGTGGCCGGCTGCCCGCCAACCTGCCCCGGCAGCGACGCCGGGGCGGCGATCGGCTCCGTCGCCGACGTTCTCGGCAAGACGGTCAACTACTACGAGGGCGCGGCGGCGATAAACCAGTTCTTCGCCGACTTGCAATCCGGTGCGGTGAATCCCGCCATGTTGTGGCTCGCGGGTACGGGCGCCTCCAACAACCTCGATTCGACCGAAGGCGCCGCGCTCACGTCCAACGCCACGAACATCGCGAACTTCGTCGCTTCCGGCGGAGGTCTGATGGCCCACGGGTCGGGGCCCGACGCCTACGGGTGGCTGGCGACGCTCATCCCGGGCATCGTGGAGTCGTCCACGTGCAATGTCCCCGCGACGCTGACGGCCGCCGGGATGGCGGCCTTTCCCGGGCTGACCAATGCCGACATCAGCGCCGGCCCCTGCCACAACACGTTCTCGGGGAACCTCGGGAGCCTGCAGGTCCTGGCGACGGAGTCGGGCGGCCTCAACTTCATCCTGGGCGGCGGCGCCGGGACGGTGATCGGCGGCGGGCCGACGAGCCCGATTCCGACCCTGTCGGAGTGGATGCTCGCGCTCTTCGCGATCCTCCTGGCGTCCACGGCGATCTTCCTCTTCCACAAGCGCGGCTAGCCCTCTCCGAATCCCGACGAGAAGCCCCGCTGCGGCGGGGCTTCGTTTTTTCCGGAACCAGACTCCTCCGGTGAGCTCGAGCCCGGGCGCCGCGCGCGCTCGCCTGAAGGCCGGTCGACCGCTGTTGCTGGACGCCGCCATGGGATCGGAGCTGCAGCGGCGCGGCGCGGACACGAGGCTGCCGCTCTGGAGCGCGCGCGCCCTGATCGAAGACCCGGAGCTCGTCGCCCGGGTGCACCGCGAAGAGGTCGCCGCGGGCGCGGACATCCTCACGGCGAACACCTTCCGGACGCACGGGCGGACCCTGGCGAAAGCCGGTCTCGCGGAGCGCGCGGAGGAATTGACGAGACTCGCCCTCGAGTTGGCCCGGGAAGCCGCCCGCGAGAGCCCCCGGACGGTCCTGGTCGCCGGATCGCTCGCGCCTCTGGAGGACTGCTATCGGCCGGACCTCGTGCCCGGCGACGATGCGCTCGAGCGGGAGCATGGCGCTCAGGCGCGCCGGCTAGCGGCCGCGGGAGCGGACCTGCTGCTGCTGGAGACCCACAACACGGTCCGAGAGGTCCTGGCCGCGGCCCGCGCCGCCCGATCCACCGGCCTCCCTTACGTGGCGTCCTTCGTAACCGACGGCAACGGGCGCCTGCTATCCGGCGAGCCTCTGGCCGACGCGGTGGCCGCTCTCTCGCCGCTGGAACCGGACGCCGTCGGCGTCAACTGCGTGCCGGCGCGGCGCCTGAGCTCGGACCTGGAAGCTCTCGCGGCGGCGGCGCCGGAAGCCGGCCTGACCGCTTACGCCAACCTGGGTCTGCCGGCTGACGGGGCGGGTTGGGCGTTCACCGAGGAGCTCGCTCCAGCGGAATACGCCGAAGCCGCGGCGGCCTGGATCTCCCCCCGGCTGCGGATCGTGGGAGGCTGCTGCGGAACCACTCCCGCGCATACGGCGGCGCTGCGGGGACTGCTCGACTCCGCCGGGAACGTTCAGCGGATCAGCATCGCGTCGCCGAACGAATAGAAGAGATACCCCTCCCGCACCGCCTCCGCGTAGGCCGCCAGGACGCGCTCGCGCCCGCCGAATGCGCAGGCGAGCATCAGGAGGCTCGAGCGCGGCAGGTGGAAGTTGGTCAGAAGGGCATCGACCCGGCGGAACTCGAAGCCTGGCGTGATGAAGAGGTCCGTCCGGAAGCGCAGATCCCCCGGAGGCGCCTCGAAGGGATCCAGACGCGCGGCGGCCTCCAGCGCGCGCGTCACGGTGGTGCCGACGGCGACGACGCGACCACGGCGGAGGTGTGTCTCCTCGACCGCCTCCCGCGCTCCCTGCGGGATGAGAACGTCCTCCGCGCCGAGGACGTGCTGCGAGGTGTCCGCTACCCGAACCGGAGCGAAAGTCGCCGCGCTGATCGCCAGCGTCAGGTCCGCGATGCGGACCCCGCGGTGGGCGACGCGCGCGAGGACCTCCGGGCTGAAGTGGAGCCCCGCGGTCGGGGCCGCCACGGCGAGCGGCTCGCGCGCGAAGATCGTCTGGTAGCCTTCCCGGTCCTCCGCGGCGTCCGCTTCACCGGGCTCCCGCCGGATGTAGGGCGGCAGCGGAACGTGGCCGATCTCCTCCAGCGTCGCGGCGTCCACGGGGCGGTCGAAGAGGAGCTCCCGCTTTCCGTCGGGATGCACCCGGGCCACGCTCGCCGCCAACCCGCCGGAAAGCGAGATGAAGCGGCCGGCCTTCGCCCGGCGTCCGGGCTTCGCGAGCGCGATCCAGCGGTGTTTTTCCTCCCCGAGCGGCTCGAGCAGGAAAAGCTCGACGGGGCGCCCCTGCGGGTCGCGTCCATAGAGGCGCGCGTGCCGCACGCGCACGTCGTTGCGAACGAGGAGGTCGCCCGGGGCGAGGAGATCGGGGAAATCGGCAAACCGGCGGTGGGAAACCTCTCCCGTGGCGCGGTCGAGAAGGAGGAGTCGGCTCGCGCCCCGCGGGCGCGGCCGCTGCGCGATGCGATCGTCCGGCAGCTCGTAGTCGAAGAGATCGACGCGCATTTCGTTAATGTAACCTTCGCTCCGCATGGCGGGTGATTACCCGGCGGGACGCGGGCGCGTGCGCCTCGAGGCCGGGGGGATCGCGCTGGAAGGCGTCTCGATCGCCGGCCACGAGTCGTTCTACAAGGTGCCCGCGTTCGGCGCGCTGCTCGAGTTCGGACGCGCGCCCCACGACACCGTTTCTTATCGGACGATCTGCCTGACCCACGGCCACCTCGACCACGCCGCGGGCCTCGCGCATCACGCCTCCCGCCGGCGGCTGACGGGCCTCCCCCCCGCGCGCGTCTTCGCGCCGGAGCAGGCCGTGTCGCCGCTCGGCGCATGGATCGCCGCATCGGAGGAGCTCGAGGGAGTCGCCTACGGGGTCGAGGTCGCGGCGGCGCGGCCGGGCAACGCCGCGGCGCTGCGCAACGACCTGGAGCTCCGGTTTCTCCCGGGCCGGCACCGGGTGCCGACCGTCGGCTACCTCTTTTCGGAAGTCCGCCTGAAGCTGAAAGAGGAGCTGGCCGGAGCGGGGGAGCAGGAAATCATCCGGCTCCGGGCGGAGGGGCATGATGTCACCCGCCGCGAAACGATCCCGCTCCTCGCCTATCCGGGAGACTGCGGCCCCGAGATCTTCGAGGCGGCCCCGGAGCTGATGACCGCCCGCGTGCTCTTGATCGAGTGCTCCTTTCTCTTCCCGGAGGACCGGGAGCGGGCGCACGCATACGGCCACCTGCACGTGCAGGACTTCGTCGAGCGGGCCGAGATGTTTCAGAACGAAGCCATCGTCCTGACGCACTTCTCCCTGCGCTATCGGCCGCGCGAGATCCGGGAAGCGCTCGCGGAGCTTCCGCCGGCGCTCGCGGAGCGGGTCGTCCCTTTTCTTCCCGGCTTCGGACCCCCCCGGCTCTAGGACGCGGTCAGAGCCGCCCCTCGGAGCGCTGCTCGATCCAGCCGCAGGCGGGGCATTCGTGAAACGAGAGGAGGAGCCCTTCGAGGCCAGCTTCCGCCGAAGATTGGTCGTCCACGGGCTGGACGATCTTCTCGGCGTGGCGGTTCATGGCCGCGCCGCAGTGAGGGCAGGGAATCGGGTCGGGCATCGTGGCCTCCTCAGATCAACGCGACGTTGTCGCGGCCGTGCCTCAGCACCCTGGCCATCCAGAGGAGCTCGTTCAAAAACTTCGCCATCCGGCGCTCGTGGGCGGGGTCCAGGATCCGACCGCTCTCGTCGAAGAGCTTCCGCACGTCGCCGAAGTTGCCGTCCCAGAAGATCGTCACGAGGCCCAGCTCCCGCAGGACCGGGAGCAGGTTCTCGATCACCCGCGTGCCCCCCCAGGGCCCGGCGGAGACGCCGCAGATGCCGGCCGCCTTGTGGACGTACTCCTTCAGGTTCGTGTCCAGCAGGTGCTTGAGCATCCCCGGGTACCCGTGGTTGTACTCGGGAACGACCAGCACGAAAGCATCCGCGCGTGCCGCGGTCGCCGAGAAGGCGGCGTCCTTGATCTGTTCGCCGGCGTCGGTCGCCGGCAGGCGGATCTCGCGGACGTCCACGAGCTCGGTCTCCACGCCGGGCCGCTTGCGGACCTCTTCGAGCACGAAGCGGGCGACGTGCTCGCTCGCCCGCCCCTGGCGCGGCGTGCCGAGAATGACCGGAACGAAAAGCGGCCGCTCGGCCACCGACGCTGTCGCCGGCTCCATGCGGCTTACTCTATGCGGGCGACGTCAGGCCTTCTCGTAGGCCTGTTTGAGCCATCCCAAGAGCTCGCGGTCCACCTCGGCGGCGGAAGACACGCGAACGCGGTGGGTGCACATCGCGTTGAAGCTCCCGGAGGCCTCCAGGCGGTCCGCCGGCTCGACTCCCTTCAGGTTCAGCCCCACGTCCAGGCGCGTGGCGGTGGAGGGCTGAATCAGACCGAACTGCTTCGACCGCCGGAGGCTGACGTATCCCTTCTTGGGCGAGAGCTCGACGTCGGGCCCAAAGGCCCGGACCTTTCCGGCGAGGAGGTCGTAGATCGGCTTGAGGCCGGCTTTCGGGCCAGCATACTGATCCCCGATGAGGTCGGCGCCGCCCGCCGCCGCCGAGACCGCATCCGAGCCGAGGGCCTTGTGGGCGATGAGGTTGGCGTAACCGTGGCTCACGCCGTGTTTCTCCTTCAGCAAGCTCACGATCTCGCCGTGCTTGCTCTTCCCGCTGCGCCGAACGATCGGGATCCACTCCTCGAGGGGTTTCCCCGTCTTCTCCGGGAGGTTGCCGATCATGTGCTCCATTTCCTGTTCCGGGGACCGCAGCATGCTCACTCCTTTCCCGAACCCATCACCCGATATTCCATTACACGGAGCGGCGGCTTCCTTTAACCCTCCCGGGCGAGGGCGGTGCCCCGGCGCTCTTTTTCCTTGCGCCGCGCCCTCGCGAGGTCCTCGAAACACCGCACGACGAGCGCCGTCCATCCCGTCTGGTGGGACGCGCCGACACCGCGCCCGGTCTCGCCGTGGAAGTACTCGTGGAAGAGAACGAGGTCCTTCCAATGCGGGTCGGTCGCGAAACGCGGATCGCCGTCGTGGCAGGGACGGTGACCGGCGGCATCGCGGAGGAAGAGCGAAGCGAGCCTCCGCGCGATCTCCCGGGAGACCTCCGAAAGCGTCATCCGGCGCCCCGACCCGACGGGGCATTCGACGCGGAACTCGGGCCCGTAGAAGTGGTGATAGCGCTCGAGCGCTTCCACGAGGAGGTAGTTGACCGGGAACCAGACCGGCCCCCGCCAGTTGGAGTTCCCCCCGAAGACTCCGGTCGTGGACTCGCCCGGGTCGTAGGCGACCCGGTACTCCTGTCCCATCACCTGGAAGACGTACGGCTTTTCCGCGTGGATGCGCGAGAGGGCTCGGATGCCGTGCGGAGAAAGGAACTCGCGCTCGTCCAGGAGATACCGGAGAACCCTCTCGAGGCGCTCGCGGGTCGGGATCGCGAGCAGGCGATGGCCGTGCGTCTCCTCCGGCTCCTCCATGTAGGCGATGTGGCGCGCGAGGTCCTGGCGGTTGTCCAGAAACCACTGCATGCGCTTGCGGAAGCCGGGAAGCTGGGAGATGACCTCTTCTTCGAGGATCTCGACGGCGAAGAGGGGAACGAGTCCGACCATCGAGCGGACCTTGAGCGGGACGTGCTCATGCTCCACGGAGAGCTGGTCGTCGTAGAAGCCGTCCTCCTCGTCCCAGAGGCCCGACCCCCCGAGCGTGTTCATCGCGTCCGTGATCGCGACGAAGTGCTCGAAGAACTTCGACGCGACGTCCTCGTAGGAAGGGTCCTCGCTGGCGAGCTCCAGCGCCATCGAAAGCATCGTCGCGCAGTAGAAAGCCATCCACGCCGTCGCGTCCGCCTGCATCAGGTACCCACCGGTCGGGAGCTGGCTCGAGCGGTCGAAGACGCCGATGTTGTCCAGCCCGAGGAAGCCTCCGGCAAAGAGGTTCTTTCCGTCGGGGTCCTTCCGGTTGACCCACCACGTGAAGTTGATCAGCAGCTTCTGAAATACGCGCGCGAGGAAGACGCGGTCGCGCCCTCCGCGCGGGCCGGTGATCTTGTAAGTCCGCCAGGCCGCCCAGGCATGGACGGGAGGGTTCACGTCGCCGAAGGCGAACTC
>JBHENW010000105.1:0-15187 GCA_046261875.1 Thermoanaerobaculia bacterium
AAACTCTCCAACTTCCTCTCCTACTACAATCACAGGAGACCTCATGCCTCGCTCGGCCGACAAACTCCAGCCCATCGCCTCAGGGCACAATCTCTTGAGACTTAACACCTAGTCCACCGGAACGATCTCGAAGACCTTCCACCGGGCCAGCCACCGTCCGCCGCGCGGGATAGCGCTCGCGGATTGATGGATGAGCCGGAAGCCCTCGAGGGGCGCGATCTCGATGCCGCCGGCGCGGCCGCCTCGTCCGTCGAAGTCGTAGAGCCGCGACTGCATCGTCTGAAAGTACGCGGGGAGCGGGCGGGGACCGCCGGACGTATCCTCGAGCACCCCGCGGCGCCCGAGGTAGCCCGCGTAGTCGTTCATGCGCGGCGCGAGGTCGGTCACGAGGACCCATCGCACCCGCCGCGCCCGCGCGATCGCGAGCGCCTCCTCCTCCGACGTTGCGAGGAAAAAACGGATGGAGTCGAGGAATCCGTACCCGAAGTTGTTCGCGACGACCGGCAGCTCGGCGTTGTAGAGAACGAGGTGTCCGAGGGACCACGGCCCCATGACCGCCCACCCATCCGCAAACCGGCGATCTCGGGGTGACGCCGCGAGCAGATCGGAGTCATACGGGTCCGTTCCGTGCGGCAGCTCCTCGCGCATCCAGTCGAGCGTCGCGAAAAGATCCGAACCGGGCACGCGCACGGCCCGCAGCTCTCCTCGGATGCCGGGGACCATGGGCAGGGCGAGCACGATCAGGACCCCCGCGAAAACGACCCCCCGGCGCGGGCGTTTCGCCCGGTTCACCCGACGGCGCAGGCGGGTCGCCGCCTGACGCGCGCCCTCGGCCGCGGCGAGCGCGCAGACCGGCGCGGCGTAGTACACGTTCAGACGCTGTGAGAAGGCCAAAAAGAGGCTGACTCCGCCCCAGACCGCGAGCGCCCAGTGCATTCCGGGCCGAATCCGCCGCAGCGCGCGCGCCGCCCAGAGCAGCACGGCGAGCGGCGCCAGAAGGAAAGCCGCCGAGAGCTGCCGCAGCGGGAGCCCGAGACCGTCCGCGAGGAGAGGACGCGTCTCGAAGATGCCCTTCAGCCAGGCCGACGGGTACGAGACGTAACCGCCCGGGCCGGCCGCCTCCTTCGTCTGACGCATCACGTAGCCGACTCCGGCGAAGAGGCCGCCGGCGAGCTCGTCGGCGAAGGGAAGCGCGGCGAGAGCGGCGGCGGACAGCCCGAGGATCCGGGCGGCCATGGCTCGGCGCGAGAGCTGCCGCCGCCCGGCCGCGAGCAGCGTGTCGAGCAAGATGGTCCCCGCCGCGAGCGAGGCGAGAAAGAGCGGCTGAAAGTATCCGAACGAGACGTAGGTGAAAGGCAGCTCCCGCCCGCCGAGCCAGGCGGCGGTTCCCGCCAGAGAGAGCCCCGCGGCCGTCCCGAGCGTCGCAAGCGCCGCGCGCGCCACGGTCGCCCTTCGCGTGACCGCTTCGAGCGCGAGGGAGAGCGCGATCACCGCGCCCCAGCAAATCGCGCCCTGCCACGTGATCACGGCCAGCCCGAGCGCCGCGCCGGCCGCGACCTCCCGGCGCAACCCCGCCGGGCTCCGGGGATCCCTCCGGCTGGAGACGAACAGGAAGATGACGAGCAGGCCGAAGAAGGACTCCGCGGCGTGCTGGTCGGTGTGCCCGAACTGCGTCCAGAGGATGTGTCCCGGCGCGCAGGCGACCAGCAGCGCCGCCGCGATTCCCCCCGCGGAGCCGAAGAGCAGGTTTCCCATCGCCCCCGCGAGCAGGATCGAGCCGGCTGCGAAGACGAGCGGCACCCAGGCTGCGCCTCGTTCGATCGCATCGGCGCCGGCGGATCGACCGTGCGCGAGGAGAGCCGGAGCGGCGAGCGCGAGGTCGTAGAGCGGAGGCCAGATCGGCACGCCCCCTTCCGGGTAGTTCATCAACGGGTCGAAGACGATCGTGCGCGGGAAATGGGCGGCGGCGAAGCGGGCGCGCCGCAGGTGGTAGTAGGCGTCGGAGGAAAGCGCTCGCACGCGCGTCCCGCTCGCGATCTGGGGACGCGTCGCGAGCCGGATCGTCAGCCCCGCGGCGAGCGCGGCGGCGGCCCCCAGGAGGAACGCCGCGCGGCGCCGTCGCATCGAAGACATTATGGGGCTCCGGCCGCCGTCCCGGGCTCGCCCACCTCGCGTACAATTTCTTCAACCCGTGAAGCTGTCCGTCCTGATGCCCGTCTACAACGAGGCGCGCACGATCGACGAGATCCTCCGGCAGGTCACCCGCGTTCCCATCGACAAGGAGGTCCTGGTCGTGGACGACGGCTCCGCGGACGGCACGCGCGAGATCCTGCGCGGGTGGGACGGGAAGGACGGCGTCCGCGTCTTCTTCCACCCGCAGAACCTGGGGAAGGGGCGCGCGGTGGCGACCGCGCTCGAGCACGCCACCGGAGAAATCCTGATCATCCAGGACGCCGACCTCGAGTACGACCCGGCCGAGTACCCCGCGCTCATCCGGCCGATCGAGGCGGGCCGCGCCGACGTCGTCTACGGATCGCGCTTCGTCGGGAGCGCGGAGCATCGCGTCCAGAACTTCTGGCACAGCCAGGGCAACCGGCTGCTGACCTTCATCTCCAACCTGATCACGAACCTGGACCTGACGGACATGGCGACCTGCTACAAGGCGTTTCACCGGCGCGTCCTGCCGATCCTGGACCTGGAATCGCGCCGGTTCGGAGTGGACGCCGAGTTCACCGTCAAGGTGGCGCGGGGCGGGTTCCGCGTCTTCGAGGTTCCGGTCTCCTATTTCGGCCGCACCCCGGCCGAGGGGAAGAAGATCCGCCTCAAGGACGGATTTTCCGCGCTCGGGGCGCTGTTCAAGCACAGCCTCGCTCCCGCGCGCCGCCGTTGACGCGCCCGCGCCGCCTCCCGACGGGCCTGGCGGCCGGGGCGATCCTGCTCTCCCTGTTCTTCGTCTTCGACCACACGCGGGAGGACTCGCTCTCCGCGGACGAGCCGGTCCACATCCTCGCGGGCTACCTGAACGTGTGGGCCTCCAACGCGATCGTGAACATCGAGCACCCACCCCTCATGAAGATTCTGGCCGGCTTCGCCCTGCGCTTTCTGCCTCTGCCGCCGCCGCCCGAGCGCGTCCCCCTCGGGGAAAGCTTCACCCGCTTCGGGCACGCCTTCCTCTTCGAGAACCGTGTCTCGCCCGACGCGATCGCCGCGGCCGCCCGAGCGCCTTTCCTCCTCGTCCTCGCCGGCGTGCTCATACTCGCATTCGTCGCCGGGCGCGGACGGTACGGCACCGCGCCGCCCGCCTGCGCGGCCGCCGTGCTCGCTTTCGATCCGAACCTCGTGGCGCACGCGGGCGTCGTCCACACGGACGTGGGCGCGGCGTTCTTCTTCCTCGCCTCCGTGCTCGCCTGGGAGCGAGCGCGCAAAAGGCCCACTCCTTTCCGCATCGGCCTCGCGGCCCTGGTCCTGGGGCTCGCCTTCGCCACGAAGTTTTCGACCGTCTATCTCGTGCCGATCCTCCTCCTCCAGACGCTCCTGGCGGGCGGCAAGGGCGCCGGGGGGCTCCGGGAAATGGGCGCGGCGCTCGGCCGCCTCGCGCTCGCGGGCGCCGGCGCGGTCCTGGTCCTCTTTTTCGTGTACTGGACGGTGACGCAGCGGGTGAACCCTCAGGAGCAGCACCGCGTCATCGAGGAGATGGTCGGGATGCGGGGAGCGCCCGGACTCGCCAGGCGCATCCAGCATCTCGCCTCCTGGAGCCCCGCGCTCGGCCACTACGCCGGGGGGCTCGCGTCCGTGGCGCGGCAGAACGCCGTCGGGGGAGGAGTCAACTACCTAAACGGCCGCATCTCGACGACCGGCTTTCCCGAGTACTTCTTCGTCGCGTTCCTCGTCAAGAGCACGATCGCGTTTTTGCTCCTCACGGCGCTGGCCATCTGGGGAGCCCGGCGCTGGAGGCTCAAGGAAGAGACGCGGCTCTTCCTGCTGCCCGTGGGCGTCCTCTTTCTCGCCTCGATCAACGCGGGCTACAACATCGGGATCCGGCACCTGCTCCCGGTCTATCCCTTCCTCGCACTGTCCGGAGCCGCGGTGATCGCGAAAGCCCGCGAGGGTCCGAAAGAGGGACGCGGGGCCCGGGCGGCGGCCTGGGCGCTCGTGCTGCTCCCCGCGCTCTCCCTCGCCGAGCTCGTCCGGATCCACCCGCACGAGCTCTCGTACTTCAATCCCGCCGCCGGGGGCCCCGAAAAGGGCGGGAGGATTCTCTCGGACTCCAACGTGGACTGGGGCCTCGATCTGCGCCGGCTCGGCCTGAAGCTCTCCCGGGAAAACGTCCAGGAGCCGACCGTCGCCTATTTCGGCGGCGACGACGTCCCGTACCGCGTCGGCGTGCCGGATTTCTCCGCCGACCCGCGGGTCCGGGGGCGGCGGGTCGTCCTGTCCGCATTCCATCTCGCCGTGGGACCGGAGTTCTACGCCTACCATGGAGCCCACCGGGTGGCGACCGCCCTGGAGGCCCTCCGGGCCGAGGCCACACGGCGAAAGCCGGTAGGCCGCGTCGGCTACTCGTTGTACCTTTTCGACCTGGAGCCCGAAACCCCCGGAGGAGAAGCGACGCGATGAAGCTGTCCGTGGTGATGCCCGTTTACAACGAGGCCCGCACGATCCGCGAGATCGTGCGGCAGGTTCTCGCCGTGCCGGTCGAGACAGAGCTCCTCATCGTGGACGATTACTCGACCGACGGCACGCGCGAAGTCCTCCGGGAGCTCGACGGGCGCGACGGCGTCCGGGTCTTTTTCCAGCCCGTGAACATGGGCAAGGGCGCCGCCGTCGCCACCGGCTTCCGGTACGCCACGGGAGACGTGGTCATCGTGCAGGACGCGGACCTCGAGTACGACCCCCGCGAATACCCGAAGCTGCTCGCGCCGATCGCCGAGGGGCACGCCGACGTCGTCTATGGATCACGGTTCCTCGGGGGCGGGCAGCGCCGCGTCCTCTACTTCTGGCACACCGTCGGGAACCGGCTGCTGACGCTGACGTCGAACATGTTCACGAACCTGAACCTCACGGACATGGAGACCTGCTACAAGATGTTCCGCCGCGAGGTCGTCCAGTCCATGACGATCGAGTCGCGCCGGTTCGGCATCGAGCCCGAGATCACGGCGAAGGTGGCGCGGCGCGGGTACCGCATCTACGAGGTGCCCATCTCGTACCACGGGCGCACGTACGAGGAGGGCAAGAAGATCGGGCTGAAGGACGCGTTCTCCGCTCTCTGGACGATTCTGCGGCACGCGATGCGGGAGACCGAAGACCCCAGGAACGTCGGCCACGTCACGCTCGCACGCATGGCCAAGCTCGAGCCGTACAACCGCTGGCTCGTGGATCGGTTCCGCAAGGCGCTCGGCCGCCGGATTCTCGAGATCGGCGCCGGCTTCGGCAACATGACGCGGCACCTGACCGACGACCGCGAGCTCGTGGTCGCCTCCGACCTCGATCCCGTGGCCGTCGAGTACCTCAAGGGCATCTTCCGCGACCAGGACGACGTCCGGGTCGCCTCTTACCGGTTTCCGCTCGATGGCCGCGCGCGCGGCGAGATCCGGGACTTCGGGATCGATACCCTCGTGTGCTGCAACGTCCTCGAGCACATCGAAGACGACCGGTCCACCCTGAACGACATGCGCGAGGTCCTCGGACCGGACGGCCGGCTCATCCTCCTCGTGCCCGCCCTCTCCCGGCTCTACGGATCCCTCGACGTGCACCTGAGGCACTTCCGCCGGTACGAGAAAGCCGAGCTGGAGCAGAAGCTCCACCAGGCCGGCTTCGTCATCGAGGAGCTGCGGTTCCTGAACCGCCCCGGCGTCTTCGGCTGGTACGTCAACGGGCGGATCCTCAAGCGCAAGGTGCTGCCGAAGAACCAGCTCAGGGCCTTCAAGCTTCTTCTGCCGCTGCTCAGACGCGAGGAGAACGAGCCGCCGAGCTACGGCATGTCCCTCCTCGCCATCGCGCGCAAGGAGAGCGCGGCCTCCGTTCTGGCCGCGGAGACCCCGGCCACGGAGGAGCTCGCGGTCTCGAGCGCTTGAGCGCCACCCCGAGCCCCCGCGGTCCGACCGCGCGGCAGACCGGGCTCCTCTTCCTCCTCCTTCTTTTCCTTCGGATCGCCGTCGCCGCCCAGTTCCGGGGCAACTACGACTCGGCGTCTTTCTGGGTCGTTTCGGACCTCGCCCTCCGCGGCGAGAACATCTACGCGGCGACCGAGCGGTACAACTACAGCCCGCTCTGGGCGTGGGTCCTCGCCGGGGTGAAGGCCCTGTCCGGCGGGAGCCCCGGACTGTTCGTTCTCTTTGTGGGTCTGCTCGCGACGGCGGTGGACGTCGTGACGGCGGAGCTCGTCCGCCGCCTGGCGCTCCGCAAAGGCGGCGCCACGCCCGAAGGAGCGCGGCGCGCGGCGCTCCTCTTCTTCTCCAACCCGGTATCCGTGTTGATCTCGAGCGCTCATGGCCAGTTCGACGGATTGTCGATTCTGTTTCTTCTCGCCGCTCTGCTGCGCTTCCGCCCGGACGGGCCGCCGCAGAAGGAGTGGTCCGTGGCCGGCTTCCTTTCGCTCTCCCTCCTCTTCAAGCACGTCACGCTCTTCCACCCGCTGCTCTTCTGGCGCGGCCTGCGCGCCGGCGGCATGGCGGCGTGGCGGATCGCCGGCGTGTACGCCGTGTTCCTCGGGTCCTTCCTTCCGTATCTCGGAGCGGCGGGCAGCATCCTCCAGAACGTCTTTCTCTATCCGGCCCGGCTGGGCGGCAACCGTCTGCAGTACCCGGTCAGCGTGCACGCCTTCGCAACCGGGGCCGGGACGGAGGCGCTCGCGACCGCCGTGCTCCTCGGGGGGGTCGCCCTGACGCTGCTCGCCACGCGGAGGGCGGCGCCGGCCCGCGCGGCGCTCCTGCTGCTCCTCGCCGTCTTCGCGTTCTCGCCGGGGTTCTCCGCGCAGTACCTGGTCTGGCCGATCGCTCTCGGCAGCCTTTATCCCTCCGCCGCGTTCGGTCTCTTCACGGCGGTGGGGGCGATCCATCACTCTTTTGACAGCCTGCGCTTTCCCTGGCCGGTGGCGATCCAGCCGCTCGGCGCCTGGGCCGCCGGGGTCGCGTGGTACGCGAGCGAGCTCGCGGCGCTCAGGAAGTCGGCGAGGTGGGAGGCGGGGGGGGTTCCGACCGGATGATCACGGCTTGCCCGCGCCGCCAGAGGATCCGCGGCGCCCCGGCCTCCCTGAAGATCTCCTGCAGCTCGCGGGTGAAGTGGGGGAGATAACCGAGGAAGACGAGCCGGCACCCGCGCCGGCAAACGCGCGCGGCCTCGCGCGCCCGCCCGTCGTCTCGAAACGGGGCGCGCGGGGAGATCCACCCGGGGTGCTCGGCGAGCTCGGGAGGGAACGCGACGACGCGGGCACCTGCCTCTCCGCGGTCCGCCGCCAGGCGCGCCGGAAGGTAAAAGGGGCCCGCCGCGAGGACGAGATCGCCCCGGCCGGAGACGCGCGCGAGCGCCGCCGTGGCCGGTTCCCATGGCGGCATGTTGGCCGCCTGAGCGCGGAGCACGAGCGCGCCGGCGATCAGCGAAACGAGCGCGACGGCGCCCGCGGCGGCACGGCAGGCTCGGTCCGAAGCGGCGCCCCGCGCCGCCGCCCAGAACCACACCGGTAGAACCGCCATCTCGCTGCGTCCCGGGAACGCCGCCGGACGCCAGAAGGAAACGGCGAGCAGGGCGCCGAAAGTCAGCCCGACGAAGGCGAGCGCGGTCCGGAGCGCGGGGTCCCGCCGCGAGGCTCTCAGAAGGGCTCCGGTGAGAAGCAGCGAGGCCGCCGCACCGGCCAGGATCAGCGCGCGCGGGAGCGGCCCGCCGAGCGCCGGCGCGAGGCGGGGGGCCCCGCCGAGCCCGCCGAGCAGGCCTGCCGCGGTCTCCAGCGGCGCGTCGCGAATCCACTGCGTCGCCTCCGGCGGCTGTTCGCGGAGGATCCGGGTCCAGGGGAGGAAGAGCAGGACGCCTCCCCCGAGTCCGGCGGCCGAGAGAAAGCGCCGCTGGATGAGGGTCAGCCCCAGAAGCGCGGCGACGACGAAGAGGCCGAGGTAGTGCGTGTAGAGCGCCGCCGCGGCGAGTAGCGCGAGGGCCACCGCGGCGGGCGCGGACTCCCGGGACCGGCTCGCGAGGAGGAAGACGCCCAGGGAGAGGAGCGCAAAGAGCGCATAAGCGCGCGCTTCGCCCGCATGGAGGAGCAGGAGGGGGGAGATCGCGGCGAGGGAGAGGAACCACCGCCGGGACGACCCCTCCGGCAAGGCGCGCGCGCCGGCGAAGATCGCGGCCGCCGCGAGGAACGGAATCGCCCGGGACCACCGGTCGTCCAGCGCGAACGCTTCGATCGAGCGCACAATCGGCCGCTCCATCAGGTAGAAGAGCGGAGGTCCCGAATCCTGCCGGAGGAGCTCGAGCAGCCGTGCGAAGTCGGCGCGCGCGGCGAACAGCGTGAAGAGCTCGTCGAACCACAGAGGCTTGGTGGCCAGCGACCAGGCGCGCGCCGCCAGGGCGACGAGGATCAGGAGCAGAGCAACCGCATCGCGGCGGGCGACGCTTTGTGATTCCTGCGGGATGCTTTATCCTAAACCTTGCGACTTCCTCCCGACGATCCTCGAGTTCCGCCAGCGCGCGAAGTCGCCGTCGTTGCGGCCCTCCGCTTTCCGTGACGGCTCGTTGAAGTCGGATCGACCCCGTCTCTTCCCCCGTCTCGCGGGCGTGGCCGCGCCGGCGGCGCTCTTCGCTCTCCTCGTCGTCGCCGTTTACGCGGACCCTCTGTTCACGGATCGCCAGTTCGGCGGTCGCGACCTGACCGCCTACAACCTGCCCGTCGAAAAGGCCATCCACGACGCCTACGCGCGGCTGCGCCTTCCCGTCTGGATGGACGGGGTCTCGGGGGGCAGGCCGCTCCTGCCGAACCCGAACATCGGCGCGCTCTACCCGGTGCGTCCGCTCCTCGCGCTTCTTCCGTTCGAAATGGCGGCGAAGCTCTTCCCGGTTCTGCACTGGGCGCTGGCGGGGATCGGCACGATCCTGTTCCTGCGCCGCATCGGTCTGTCCGCCGCTGCGGGGTGGATGGGCGCGGTGACCTACGTTTTCTCGGGCGCGTCCGTATCGGAAGTCTTCTTTCCGCACCTCCCCGGCCTCGCCCTGCTTCCCTGGATCCTCTGGGCGCTTTCGCGTCTGGGCAGCCGGCCGGGAGGCTTGCTCGCGCTCTCGCTCCTGCTCGCACTCGACCTGCTCGCGGGCGACGTCTTCACGGTCGGCCTCGCGTTGCTCGCCGGCACCCTCTGGATCCTTCTCGAGACGCCTCGCGCGGAGCGGCCGGCCCGGCTCGGCCTCTTCGCAGGAGCGCTCCTCCTCGCGGTTTTCGCGGCGGCGCCGCAGATCGTCGCGACCGCTCTCTGGATCCCGGAGACGAACCGCTCGATCCTCGGATTGCGGCTCGTGGAAGTCTTCTACTTCTCGATTCGCCCGGAGCGCCTGCTGGAGCTCGTCGTCCCGTTCCCGTTCGGCGAGACGTGGGCGATCGATCCCTCCCGCGTCTGGTCGCCCTCGGCTTTCGGCGGAAAGGCGCTCGGGATGTTTGCTACCTTGTACGCCGGTGCCCTGGCAGCGATCGCGGTCGTCGAAACCTGGAAGCGGCGCGCCGCGGGGCTGCGTTTCGCGCGCGCGCTCGGCCTCGTCTGCCTTCTCCTCGCGGTCCTGCCGAGCCTGATGCCGCCCGCCTGGAGCCGGCTCCAGTCGCCGCTCGCCCTCCGGAACCCCGAAAAGCTCGCGATCGGGCTCTCGCTCGCGCTCGCCGTCCTCGCGGCGCATGCCATCGACGCGTTCCGCGCGGACGGGAAGCGCCGGCGGTGGCTCCTCGGCGCGGGCGCCGCGCTGGCCCTCGCCGCCGGCGCTTTCGCCTGGTCCGGCCGCGCGGATGTTTCCGCGCGCGGAAAGGGTACCGCGCACGCTCTCGCGGATGCCGGTCTCCTCTGGATGGCCACCGTGCTCGCGGCCGCGGGGCTGCGCTCCTCCCGGAGGGCGTCGGCCCTCTCGCTGATCGCCCTGACCGCCGTCCCGATCGCCGCGAACCGGAGGATCGCCGCCACCTTCAGGGCCGACGAGATCTTCGCGCCGACGCCTTTTGCCCGAAGACTCGACCGGGCGGACCCGGGCCGGCAATACCGGGTCCTGGGGACGAGTCAGTACCTCGGACCCTCGGAGCTCCAGGCGTCGCGTCAGGGAGCCGACCCGGGCTATCTGGACTTCTCGCGCCGCAGCTGGGACCAGTACGTCCACCTCTTCTGGCGGCGAGGCACGGTGCTCAATTACGACTTCGACGCGGGAGACCTCTCCCGCGTCGAGAGCCTGCGCCGCGTCGCCCGGACCGCGGTCCGCTTCGAGGACGCGGCGCCCTTCTTCGGCGCTCTCGCCTTGCGCTTCGCCGTGCGCTTCCGGGATCAGCCGCCGCTCCCCGGGTATCAGCGCATGGGCGGCGATGCGCTGCAGGACTGGGACGAGCATTCCGGCGCCTTCCCCGACCTGCGGCTGCTGACGGGCTGGCTCGAAGCGCCGAACGCCCTCGCCGCCGTCAACGCCCTGCCCAGGCTCGCGGCGGGAGAGGTCGTGCTCGAGACGGGAAGGGTCGGGCGCGCCGGCGCGCCGCCCGGGCGGTGGCGCGCGTTGGAAGAGAGCCCGGAGCGGCTCGTCGTCCGGACGGAGTCCCCGGCCGCCTCCTGGCTCTTCGCGCTGCGGGGCCACTGGAGGCATCGGACCGTCCGCGTCGATGGAGAGCTCGTGGACGCGGTGCCGGCTCAGGTGGGTTTCACGGCAGTTCCCGTTCCGGCGGGCGCCCACACCGTCGAGTGGCGCGAGGAGGCGCCCGGCTGGCGCGCCTCGCGATGGGGTCCGGTTCTCTACCTGCTCGGCATCGCGTGGGTCGCGCAGAGAAAGCGCTCCGCGCGTCCCCGGACGGCTTGAGCTCAAGGGTCCCCGCGGCTCCGCCGCAAACGCGCACGCTCCGCCTGGCGGTCATCTTCGGCCTGCTCGTGATCGTGTCCTACGCGGACCCGCTTTTCTTTCGAAGGATCTACGCCGGCAGAGACCCGGTCGGTTATCACTACCCCGTGGAGCACGCCGTGCACGATGCCTACGCGCGCGGCCGGCTGCCGGTCTGGATGCCGGAGATCTCCGGCGGGAGGCCGCTTCTGGCGAACCCGAACGTAGGGACGCGCTACCCCGCGCGTCCGGTCTTGAGTCTCCTCCCGTTTCCCACGAGCATGCGCGTCTTTCCGGTGCTCCACTGGATCGGCTCGGGAGTCGGCATGCTGATTCTCCTCCGCGCTCTCCGGGTCTCGCCGCTGGCGGCCTGGCTCGGAGCGATGACCTACACGTTCTCCGCGGTTTCCGTTTCGGAGGTCTTCTACCCGAACTGTCATCCCGGGTTCGCGCTGCTGCCGTGGCTGCTGTGGACCCTCGCCCGCGGCGGCGCCGGTCCGGCCGCGCGCGCGATTCCCGCAGGGCTCGTTCTCGGTCTCGTCCTCCTTTCCGGAGATGCCTTCGGCGTCGCGCTCGCGCTGCTGGCGATGATCGCGTGGCTGGCGCTCGAGTCGCCGCGCGAGGACCGCCCGCGCGCCGCGGCCACCGCGGCGGGCGCTTTCGCGATCGCCGGCCTGATCGCCGCCCCGCAGATCCTGGCGGCGCTCCTCTGGGTGGGAGAGACGAACCGGGGCGTGCTGGGCTTGAAGCTCGGCGAGGTCCTGCTCTTTTCCCTTTCGCCGTGGCGGCTGCTCGAGCTCGCGGTTCCATATCCTTTCGGTTCGACCTGGGAGGTCGATCACACGCGAATCTGGGGCTGGCCGGTCTTCCGACACAAGGCGGCGGGGTTCTACTCGGGCCTCTACTGCGGCGCGCTGGCCCTGATCGCGCTGCCCCCGGGATGGAAGAGCCCGGGCCCCGGGGTCCGGTTCGCCCGGATCTTCCTGCTCGTTTCGCTCGGCCTCGCCGTGCTGCCCGGCCTGACCCCTGCCGCGTGGCGGGGAATGAATTCTCCCGTCCCGCTGCGCTACCCCGAGAAGTTCGCGCCCGGCCTCGTTCTCGCGCTGGCGGTTCTGGCCGCGAAGGGCATCGATGACCTGCGGGGCCGCCGGCCGCCGCGGTGGGCGCTCGGCGTCGGAGCCGCGCTCGCGCTCGTCGCCGCCGCCGCGGCCTGGAAGCCCGCCGCGATGGGGAAGGCCGCCACCGCTCTCGTCGGCGCCGAGGAGCGCCACGCGGCCGTCGCCGGCGATCGCCTCCCGGGCGCCGTTGCCGAGGCCGGCCTCCTCTGGATGGCGACCCTCGCCGCGATCGCCCTCCTCTCCTCGCGCCGCCGGCTTGCGATCGCCTCGGCCGCCATCCTCCTGACCGCCGTTCCGATCATCCCGAACCGCCGCATCGCCCAGACCTCCCGCGAAGAAAACGTCCTGGGGCCGACGCCGTTCTCGCGATGGGTGCGCCGGCGGGATCACGCGGGGGATTACCGCGTCCTCGGCCAGTCCGGGTTCCGCGCGCCGTCGCAGCTCGAGGCGAGCCAGCTCTCGTCGGATCCCGGTCAGGGGGAGATCTCTCGGCGCAACTGGTATCACTACACCCAGGCGCTGTGGGGCCAGGCCACCATCTTCAACCAGGACTTCGACGCCGGCGACTTCTCGCGAATGGAGAGCCTCCGCCGGATCGCCGTCCGAGCCGCCGAGTTCCGCGACGCGCACCACTTCTTCGGCGGGCTCGGGCTACGCTGGGGAATCCGGCTCCGCGACCAGGAGCCTTACCCCGGTTTCCGTCGCGTGCGGGGGGATGCGCTCCAGGACTGGGACGAGCACGTCGCGCCATACCCCGACATCCGTATCCTGCCGGGATGGCGCGAAGAGAGCGGGGCGCTGGCCGCGCTGGAAGCCCTTCCGCGGCTCGCGCCGGGAGAGGTCGTCATCGAGACGGGCGCGCCGGCCTCCGGCCGGTCGCCGCTGGGAGTCCTTCGCATGATCGAAAAGAGCCCGGAGCGGCTCCGATTCGAGAGCACGACCGCGGCGCCCGGCTGGATCTTCGTGCTCCGATCCTTTTGGAACCACCGGCGCATCCGAATGGATGGCCGGGAGGTGGACGATTTTCCCGCGCAGCTCGCGTTTTCCGCCGTCCGCGTGCCGGCGGGCCGGCACCTCTTCGAATGGGAAGAAGGCGCTCCCGGATGGAAGGCGGCGCGCTTCGGGCCCCTCGCGGCGCTGGTCGTATCCGGCCTCGCCCTGGCGCGCGCCCGGCGCCGGAGGGCGGCGTGAGGCGCGCCGCCGGCGCGATCCTGCTTCTGGCGATCCTCGCCCTCTCCGGCGGCTGCGCCAGGAAAGCGCGTGACCCGAACCCCGAGCGGGCCGACCTGCTCCGATCGCCCGAAGAGTGGCTGAAGCAGGAGCCCATCCGGCTCCTGCGCGACTACGTGCGCATCGACACGACGGAGGCGAAGGGCGAGGAGAACGGGGCCCTCTTCCTGCGCGAGATCCTCGCGTGCGACGGGATCGAGACGGAGATCGTCTGCCCGGCGCCGAAGCGGTGCAATCTGCTCGCGCGCCTTCCCGGCCGGAGCCGCGACGGAGCCCTGCTGCTGTTGAGCCACATCGACGTCGCCGGCGCGCGTCCCGAGCGTTGGACCGAGGGCCCCCCGTTCGAAGGCGTCATCAAGCAGGGCTTCCTCTACGGCCGGGGAACCTACGACATGAAATCCGTCGCCATCGCCCAGGCCCTCGCGATGCGCGCCTTGAAACGCAACGGAATCGTTCCGCAGTCCGACGTGCTCCTCCTCGCCGAAGCCGACGAGGAAGTCGGGCAGCGGTGGGGGGCCCGCTGGCTTCTCGATCATCGCCCGGAGTGGTTCCGCGGCGTGGGGTACGTCCTCAACGAGGGCGGCATTAACGAGATGATCCTCCGGGAGGTGCGCTTCTGGGCGCTCGAGACGCTTCAGGCCGGATACGGAACCCTGGAGCTGGAGGCCGAGGGGGCCGCGCCGCTGGAAACGCTGGCCAACCGGTGGAAGTCGCTTCCGGGCCGCGTGACGCGGGTGCACCGGCACGTTGCGCTCGGGTTCGAGCTGCTCGCCAATCACCTGTCCTCTCCTCTGACCGACCCCCTGCGCCATCTCGACCGGGTGCTGCAGTCGCCCGAAGAACTCCGGATCCTGCCGGACCGGTACGGCAGCTTCCTCGAGCCGAGGATCTTCTGGTCGCCGCCTTACGGCGATCCCGAGGGGCCCGCCGGACGCATCCGCCGGTACGTGATCGTCTCCACGCCTCCGGGCACCTCGCCCGTCCCGCATCTGGCGGCCATCCGGAAAGACGCTCAAGCCCTCGGTATCGACATGCGACACGCCTTCGGGAGCGAGCCGGCGGACGCGAGCCCGTGGGAAACGGCGCCGGGACGCCTGACCCCGTTCGTGGACATGCTCAAGCGCGTGACCGAGGCGCACTACCCGGGCGTCGCGTTCGGGCCGGTCCCGACCTCCGGGGGCTACACGACGTCGAACCTCTTCCGCAGCCGGGGGATCCCGTCCTACGGCTACACGCCCGTGCCGATGAACATCTTCGACGCTTCCCGCCGGCACGACGTCAATGAGCGGGTCTATCTCCGGGACTACTTGAACGGCGTGGCTCTGTACCAGGGGATCCTCGAGGAGTTCGCTCTCGTGCCGTTGAAACCCAGTGTCAGCCGGGCGCCTGAAAGAGTGACAAATATCGACACCCTCCAGGCGGCGTCTGCGAGTCAAACATCTGCAATGAAAGAACTTCGCAAGGATGGCCTTCTGGCTTCCCCCTTGCGTTAGACGTGTCGCAACGAGAAGCCTAGAAACAGAAAGACCCGGGAACTAGGAGGAATTGATGAAGAAACGGCAATCCGGTTTCACCCTGATCGAGCTGCTGATCGTCATCGCGATCATCGGCATCCTGGCCGCGATCGCGATCCCCAACCTGTTGAACGCCGTGCAGCGCGGCAAACAGAAGCGTTCGATGTCGGACATGCGCGCCCTGGCGACCGCCGTCGAGGCGTACGCGGTCGACAACAACCAGTATCCGCCGGCTGCCTGCGCGACCGGCCTCTACACCACCGCCGGGACCGCGCTGACCACCGGATCCTT
>JBHENW010000106.1:0-8480 GCA_046261875.1 Thermoanaerobaculia bacterium
CCCCCGCCGCTACCGCCGCCCGAGCTTCCTCCTCCGCCTCCGCCTCCGCCCCCGCCCCCTCCACCGGAGCCGCCGCTGCTCGGCGAGGCGACGCCGGACGCGAGCGAAGCGGCCGCCATCGTCCAGGCGCCGCTCGCTCCCGCGCCCCCGAAGGATCCGCCGCCGCCCGTCCAGCCGCCGGAAGGCGACCGGCCGCCGCCCCCGGAGATCCCCCCGCCGCCGGTGAACCCCCGGTGTCCGGCCGTCTCGGCGCCGAACGCGCGGAACCAGCGGTCCACCTGCGGGCCGAGGCCGAAGGCGACCATGTAGGGGAACCACCGGTCTTCGAGCCGGGGCTCCTTCCGGCGGAGCTCGTTTACGAAGTAACGGCGCGCGGCAGCGAGCTCGCGGCGGAACCGGATGCGCTCGGCGCCGTCCCGCGTGCGCGCCGCGTTGAGGATGCTTCGCGTCAGCACGATGGCGAGGAGCGTGAGGCCGCCGAGCACGATCGGGCCGGTGCGCCACCGGTCGCTCGCGATGAGCCATCCGGCCGCTACCGCGAGCGGCAGGGTCGCGAGGAAGAGAAAGACCGCGCGGCCGCTCATCGCGGTCACGGAGCGCCGGAAGCCGTAGGCGGCGGTCAGGCCGAAGATGAAGAGCGGCACGGCGGCGGCCGCCGCGAGGATCGCGACGATGCGGTCGGAGGGGGAGCGGAGGCCCCCGATCACGAGGAGCGCCACCGCCGCGACGAAGAGTCCGAAAGGGATCCAGCCCGAGGGCTTCCGGCCGGCCGCGAACGGCCGATAACCGATCGCGCGCGCCAGCTTCTCGACCGGCGCCTTGATCTTCGAGACCGGGTCGAAGCCCTTGCTCCTGTAGTGCGCCCGGATCTTTTCGATGTCCGTCGTATCGCCGTCGATGAAGAGCGCCTTGATGAGGGCCGCTTCGTAACCCTGGAGCCGGGTGCGATCCACGAGGAGCTTCATGTGGAGGATCGGCTGCTCGAAGAAGAGGACCTTCTTCTTCCGGACCTCGCTAGCGATCTTTCCCTCCTGGGTCATGCGCGCGAGGACCGCCGCGACTTCGGGCGCGGCCGTCCGGTCGTCCCACGCCGCGCCGATCACCTCCGCGGGATGCTCCAGGACCGTCTTCGCGAGCCACCCGGGGTCGCGGGAGCGGCGGGAATCGCCCGCTTCGAAGAGCCCGAGGGATTGGGAGCGCCGGAGGAATGCTGCCCACAGCAGCACGAAGGCGGCGGCGAGGAGAGCAATCAGCGCCGTCCGGGCCGAGCGCGGCGCCCCGAGGCGGACGCCTGCCGGCGCGCCCTGCTTCGTGTAACGCAGGGGCACGGTCACGACGACCCCTTCCCCCGGCGGCAGCGACGTCCTCTCGATCCGAGCCGGCAGCTCGCCGGTCGGACGCCACGCGGGGTCGAGCTCGAGGGCGAGGCGGTAGTCCTCGATCACTCCCGGCCGCTCCGGAAAGGCGAAGTCGTGATCCAGGAGGAAGTCGCCCCCTTCGCGCGGCTGCAGCACGTCGGATAGCTCGTAATCGAGCACGTAGGTCAGGGGCGTCTTGTCGAAAGGCACGTCGGTCGGGAGGCGGCTGCGCCAGCGCAGCGTCTTCGAATCGGTGAACCCGTAGCGGTCCACCTGGGAGAGATCGCCTTCGACGAGCGGAATCGCTTCGCCGGTCATGGCGTCCACGCGGCTGATTCCGCGAAAGCGGAGCCGCTGACCTTCTTCGAGACGAAAGCCTCTCTCGCCGCCGTTCCAATCGCCGGTGAAGACCATGGCGTGCGTCTCGGTGACTTGCAGGCGGCCCTCCGCGTCGAGCCGCGCGCGGACGTCGAGGAACTGCCAGTGGAGCTCGCGCTCCTGCGCGGAGGCCGCCCCCGACGCGAGCAGGACGGCGAGACACAGCGAGACGAGAAGACCGCGATCGATGCGCATCTGGAAAATTATGCAAGAATGCACGATTGACCCCTAAAGAACTCTCCTTCCTGAGGCGCCTCATCCCGCCCTGGCGCATCCAGAAGTTCCTCGATGAGCTGGACTACGACGTGGCGGGAGCGGGCTGCCGGTCGCCGCGCCGCGTATTGAGGGAGCGAACCGTTCAGTGCATGGACGGCGCTCTCTTCGCCGCCGCGGCTCTGCGGGCGCAGGGGGAGCGGCCGCTGCTGCTGGACCTCGAGGCCGAGCAGGACGACGACCACGTTGTCGCCCTCTACCGCCGGGGAGGACGCTGGGGAGGGATCGCGAGGTCCAACTACTCCGGGCTCCGGTTCCGGGAGCCGCTCTACCGCACGGTGCGGGACCTCGCCCTCTCCTACTTCGAGTCCTACTTCAACCTGCGGCGCCAGAAGACTTTGAGGCGGTTCTCGCGCCCTTTCGACCTCTCACGGTTCGACTCGCGGGGATGGATGACCGCCGAGGAGGACCTCTGGTACATCCCGAACTTCCTCGCCGAGGAGGTCCGGCACTATCCCCTCCTGTCGCCGCGCGAGATCCGCGGGCTCGCACCGGTCGACCGGCGCCTGTTCGCCGCCGGCCTCGTCGGCCGGGTGAACGGGGCGTCGCCGGCGAATCTCAGGGGGCGAGGTCGGGCTGGTAGTTCGTGACGAAGCTCAGGAACCGAGTGACCTCGGGCATGTCGCGCCCGCGGAAACGGATGGTGTGGGAGTCGGTCCGCTCGACTCCCGGCAGGTACGCCAGGACCTCGGAGGGCCGGTAATTCTTGAATCGGACCTCGAGCGTTACGGGAGTGGCGAGGCGGTACGGTTTCCCCGCGGCGCGGCGCGAGACGCCCGCTTCGACGCGGGCCCGGATCTTGGCCGCGGCGGCCTTCGGAGTGAGCGTGCGCGCGGAGTGGAAACCGTAAGCCCACTTCACGACCGCGCCTTCGATGGCCGGCACGACCTTCTTCACCTCGGCCACCACGGCGTCATCCCCGGAGATCGCGACGACCGGCACGCCGAAATGCCCCGCGATCGCGGCGTTGAAAGCCCCTTCGGAGACGGGCGTCCCGTTCAACCGGACGTCCGCGAGGAGGGCCGAGGAGAAGGTGTGCGCCCGGACGCCGGCCATGTTCGCCGTGCTCGTGTGGTACCCGATGAAGACCGCAGCATCGAAAGTCTCGTCGATCCCCTGCATCATGGAGAGGGGCCGCGGCCAGGAGCGGACGAGCTGCACGTCGGCCGGCAGCTGATCGATCAGGAGGTTCTGGCCGTTTCCGTGGGAGTCGGCGACGAGGATCTCGGTCGCCCCCGCCGCCCGCGCGCCCTCGATCGCCGCGAGGACCTCGCCGGTCATGATCTCGCGGAACTTGCCGTACTCGAAGCCCGTCGGTCCGAGCTGCTGGTCCGTCACGGCCCCGGCCAGGCCTTCCATGTCGGCCGAGATGAACACCTTGAGCTTCGCCTGTTCCTGTCCCGGCCCCGCGGCGGATGCGAGACAGAAGGCGAGCGCGAGGAGCAGGGATCGGATGGACACGACGCTTTCCCTCCGGTTTTGACAGGATCCTAACCCGTGGAGCTCCCGACCGCCCTCGAGAGCGCGCCGCTCCTGCCGGGCAGGGAGGTCTTCGTCAAGCGCGAGGACGTCCACGAGCTCGGCGCGTTCAAGTGGCGGGGAGCCCTGCCGGTCGTCGCGCAATACCGGGAGAGCGGGGCCGCCGGCGTCGTGACCGCCTCCACCGGCAACCACGGCGCGGCCACCGCCTGGGCCTGCCGCCGCCTCGGTCTGCGCGCGATCGTGTTCGCGCCGGTTGATTCCAGCCGCTCCAAGCTCGCGAAAATCGAAGCGCTGGGGGCCGAGCTGCGCGTCTCCGGGAGGGACTTCGACGAAGCGAAGGAGGAGGGGAGGGAGGAAGCTCGGGAGCTGCTCCTCCCGTTTTTCGAAGACGGCGCCGAGCCGGCCCAGTACGAAGGCTATGGCGCCATCGCGGAGGAGATCTTCGCCCAGTCTCCACGGGCTCCCGCGGCGATCTTCGTGCCGGTGGGCAACGGCGCGCTCATCGCCGGGATCGGCCGCGTCGTGAAACGCCGTTCCCCGCAGACGCTGGTCATCGGCGCCGCGGCGCGGGAAGCCCCCGTGATGGCGCTCTCCTTCGACTTCGGCGAACCGGTGCACTGCGCGCGCATGGCCACGTTCGCCGACGGTCTCGCCGTCCGGGTGGCGATCCCCCGCGCGGTCGAGGCGATGCGCGGCGCGGTGGACCGGATGGAGCTCGTCTCGGAGCGCGAGATCGCACAGGCCATCGGCGCCTTCGCGGCGGCCGGGATCCGCGTCGAGGGGGCCGCCGCGGCGGCGCTCGCGGCCCTCCGGCGGCACGGCGAGGTGGCCGGCCCCGCGGTCCTCGTCGTCACCGGGCGGAACATTGACGAGGACCTCTACCAGCGCGCGGTGCTCGACCCCGATTCGTTCTGACGGCGCCGCCCCGCGCGCCCTTCGTCCTTTCGGGCGCGCCGGCACACGACCCTCATGGCCCTCGGCTTCCTGGGGTTCGTCGTCTTCGCCGTCGCGGAGCTGCTCCGCACCTCCCTCGTGATCTTCGCGCTCAACCGGCGATGAAGAGAGGAGTACGTCACGACCACCGATGGAACGCGGAGGGACGCGTTGCGCGCCGCGATCGAAGCGTTGCCCGGGTTCGGTTCGGCGCTCTTCTTCGTCTTCGCCATCGCCTTCCAGCTCGCGCTTCTCTGTTACGGCCTGGCGCTCGCGCGGGGAGAGGGAATGGACCGCCTGCTCGGCGGAATCTTCCTGCTCTGGGTCGTTCTCAGCCTGCCCGGGATGTTCGACACGATCGCGGGGAGCCCCGGCCTCTCCCGGCACTTCGAGTGGGTCGGGCCCTACTTCCAGCCGCTCGCGCGGGCGCTCGCCGGCGTCTGGCTGTGGCGCGAGGCGGAAAAGGCGCCCGTCAGCGCGACGGGATGAGCACGAGCTCTTCCTGAGGCGGGATCAGGTACTCGGCCCCCTTCTCCGTCACCACGGCCATCTCTTCGACCGAGATCGTCTTCGTCGCCCCGGCCTGCGCACCGCCGACCTTCCAGCTGTAGAACCCGTCGAAGGCGAAGGTCTGGCCGGGCCGGAGGGTTCGCACGGCCGCGCCCGCGGGCGGGCGATCACGTTGGGCTCCGGAGAGCGAAGGGCCGACGTCGTGCGCCCAGTAGCCCACCGGGTGCCCCGTCCCCCACATGACCCATTCCGAGCCGACGGACTTCATCCAGTCGCGCTGGGCTTTGTCCACGTCGTAGCCGCGGGCTCCCGGCTTCATCGCCGCGAGCGCCACGCGGCTCCCGCGGCGCGCGTTCTCCCACTTCTTCCTGGCGTCCGGCGGCGGCGCTTTCTCGCCGGGAGCGAGCACGTAGGCGAACCGCTGGACGTCCGTGCACCAGGTCCCCCAGACCTTGATGCCGAAATCCATCTGGATGAAGTCTCCCGGCACGATGACCCGGTCCGTCGCGTGGGAGTGTCCGCGGTCCACGCCGGAGTTCACGTTCGGGTTCTGGTCGGGGGCCCAGGCGTCTTCCACGCCGAGCTCCCGCATCCGCTTCTTGAGGAAGCGCGCGACGTCAGAGTCGCGCGTGCGGCCGGGGACGACGGTCCGGTACGCCTCCAGCTCGAGCTTCTCCGTCAGCGCCGCGGCCTTCCGCAGGATCTCGACCTCTTCCGGCAGCTTCACCGACAGCCATTCGACGACGAGCTCTTCGGAAGGGACCAGCCGGCCGGAGACCTCCGGGCCCAGCGCCTTCTCGAGGGCGCCGCGTTGCGTCGCGGAGAGGCCGTCGGCGACCGTCATGCCCGAAGAGTTGATCGCGATCTTCAGCGGCTGTGCCTCGCGCAGGCGCCGCGCAACGGCTTCCCAGAGGTTCTGGCCCCGCTCGAGGACCTCCACCGCATCGTGCAGACCCATGTCCTTGAGCGCCGTGGCCTCGCCCGCCGGCGAGAGGGCAATCGCCGAAAACTTGCCCGCCTTGAGGAAGAAGAGAAACGCCGCTGGCGCGCCCGCGTTCTCACCGCCGACGTGCGCGGCGAGCGGATCGTTGTCGTTCTCGCGGCAGATGACGACCCACGCGTCCACCCCGGCGCGCTCCATCGCCCCGGGGAGGAGCTTCTCGATCCGCGCTTTGCGGATGGCCGGCCAGGGGCTCGGACCTTCCGGAAACTCGGCGGGGAGGGGAAGGGGAAGCGCCAGCGCGGCGACCACCAGGAAGAACGGAAAAATGCGTCTCATCGGCACCTCGCTCGACGGGGGAGATCGTCCGGATGATAAGGGAGCTCTCCGCCGGGCATATGCTTGTCCGCAAAGCGTCTCTCCGACAACGAAAGTCTGCTCGTCGCCGTTGGCGAAAGGAGGTCCTCCATGGGAAAGATCAATTGGGGACGCGTCATCCTGGGTGGGATCGTGGCCGGCATCGTCATCAACCTCTCGGAGTGGATCCTCAACGAGTTCGTCATGAAGGAGAAGTGGGTAGCGGCCATGAGCGCCCTGGGAAAAACAGGGGCCATGACGACAAACCAGATCATCGTCTGGAACATTTGGGGCTTCCTCGCCGGCATCGGCGCGGTGTGGCTCTACGCGGCGATCCGGCCGCGCTACGGTCCGGGCGCGGGGACCGCGGTCAAGGCCGGCATCGCGGTCTGGTTCTTCGCGCACCTGCTCGCGGCGATCGTCATGATGAATCTGGGTCTCTTTCCGAGGGACCTGATGATGATCCCGCTCGTATGGACGCTGGTGGAGACGATCCTGGCAACCGTGGCCGGCGCCTGGGTCTACAAAGAGGTCTAACGAGGCCTCAAGGTCTGGAGGAAGCAGGCTGGGAGGGCGCGCGACCTTCCAGCCTCGCGACTTCCGCCTCGGCCGCGACGTGTCCGAACGCGGGCCACTGCGTGCCGCGAACGACCTGACGGAACAGGCGCAGGGCCTCCTCCCGCCGCCCGTTGTAGAGGTGCCAGTTTCCGATTCCATACCCGGCGGTGGCGCCGCCGACCGAGTCCGCGGCTCCCGATTCCTTCAGAACGTCTTCCGGAGCGAGCTTGCCCTGGTACATCCGCAGAAGGCGGTAGTAGTCGCCGTTCTCGATGACGTCCAGATCATCACGGATCCGTCGGAGAACATCGGCCGCCTCAGCGTCGCGGCCCAGGCGGCGCAGCGTCATGTAGAGCCAGTGGCCCATGCTCACCAGGTTGTCCGGGCTCCGTGAGACGGCGATACCGCGCCGATACGCTTCGAGCGCGCGGGCAAAATCTCCCCGCAGATAACGCGCGAGGCCGAGGTGGTACCAGATGTTCGACTGCAGGGTGCTCGTCGGTATGTTGCGCGCGTTGGGCAGGCCGTCCGGCTCGATCTCGTCGGGCGACCCCTCGATGAGCCGGGCCGCGCGCTCGAGATCGGCCTCCGCGAGATCGAACTTCCGCAGCGTGACGTAACGGTGCCCCCGGTGGCGGTAGAGACGGGGATTTTCGGGGTGCCGCCGCAGACCCTCCGAGAAGATCTCGACGGCTTCGCGGAACCGGCCGAGATAGGCCGTGCGGCGGCCGAGCCAGATGATCGCATCCGCGTCCGCGGGATTCCGCTCCCAGAGCGTCCGCGCCTGCGAGAGCCGCTCCTCGAGCTCACGCCGGCGCTCCGGCGCGAGCGGCGGGGCGAACAACGGCTCGCCGAGGAGCGAGACGGCTTCCGGCGTGGGCGCGGCGCCGGGCGGCCGTCGGTGCGGCTCGCGGCCTCCGGCCGCACAACCCGCCGCCAGGAGGCACGCGACGGCCATGGCGCGAGCGGCGGAGCTCACGACGCCAGCGCCCCCGCCAGCCCCTGGTGCTCCAGCAGCAACACCGTCCAGTCATCCTCCAGCGTCTCGGCCGTCGCATGGCGAACCCGGTCGATGAGGTCGTCGAGAGACCGTCCGGGCGCGTCACCGTCCGCCTGAAGGAGATGACCGAGGGCCTCGTAACCCAGAGGCTCGCCTCCGGATGTCGGCGCCTCCGGCAACCCGTCAGTCAGAAAGAGGACGCGGTCACCCACGGCGAGCTTCACCGCGAGCGACTCGTACGCGACGCCCCGGCGCAGACCGAGCGGCAGGCGCGGTCCGGGGACGCTCAGCGGAGCCGGATCGGCGCCCTGCTGCAGCAGGTAGGGGTCCGGGAGCCCGGCGTTGGACAGCTCCAGGGTCCCGCCCGCCGGGTCGTACCGCGCGTAGCAGAGCGCCACGAACTCGCGCGGGCCGAGCTCGCCCGCGAGCTTCTCGTTCAGGATCCGCACGGTCGTTTCCACCGCGCGGCCGGCGGCGATCAGAGGAAGGCTCGCTTTGGCGGAGGCCATGATGAGACTCGCTCCCATCCCCTTTCCCGCGACGTCCGCCGCCGCCACGCCGAAGAGCCCGCCTTCGAGATGGAAGACGTCGTAGAAGTCGCCGGCGACGAACCGCGCGGCGAGGTTGCGGGCTGCCAGCCGGTATCCGTCCCCTTCCATCTCCGGTGACGGAAGCAGCCGGCGCCGGATCG
>JBHENW010000107.1:0-10423 GCA_046261875.1 Thermoanaerobaculia bacterium
GGTCGGTTCGGACGGCGGCGACGGTGTCCCCGAGGGGCTGACGGCGTATGTCCTCCACTTCCCCATCCAGCGCAGGATCCGGCCCGCCCGCCGGGCCACGCGCCGGGGATGGCGTACCGGGTCGTAGATGCGCGGGGAGGGGATGACCGCCGCGAGGGTCGCGGCTTCGCGCGCCGTGACGCGGCTGGCAGGCTTACCGAAGTATCGGCGCGCCGCGGCCTCGACGCCGTAGGTGCTCTGTCCGAACTCGATGACGTTCAAGTACAGCTCGAGGATCCTGTGCTTCGTCAGCTCCCGCTCGAGCCTGCGGGCGATCGCCCATTCCCTCAGCTTCCGCCACGGGCTCCGTGAGGAGGAGAGGTAGAGGTTCTTTGCGAGCTGCTGCGTGATCGTGGAGGCGCCGCGCCGCCCGCCACCCTCCGCGAGGTCCTCCTCGAGCGCTCTCCGGACCGCCTGCCAGTCCACCCCTTCGTGATTCCAGAAGCGCGCGTCCTCCGCGACGACGACCGCGCGCTGGAGGGACGGCGCGATCCGCGCCATCGGCACCGGTCTCCAATCGAGGACGGGCCGGAGACCACGGCGCTCGAGCTCGCGCTTGCGGAGTTCCATGAATGCCGTCGTCCGCGGCATCTCGTGGCGCAGCGGCGTCACGTCCGGGAGGGTGAGAAAGAAGAGCGCGATCCCCGCCGCGAGCCCCAATGGGAGGCCGAGAAGGATCCTTTTCACGAGAGCCCTCGGGTATCGCTGCGGAGGGGCCGGTCCGGCAGGCGGGTCCGCGCCTCCCAACGGAGCTAGCTGCGTCTTCTCCGCGGGGACAGGATCACTTCCTGTCGAGGAATCAGCTCCGGGGGGGCGGTCGGGACGACGTAGCTCTCGTGGATGCCGGTCACGCCGAAGCCCGCCGCCGTCGCCCCGCCCGGGAGGTAGATCGTCCCGCCGATCGTGGCGGCGTAGATGCCGTGGCGCCCGGTCCGCATCGGGGGGAGCGGCGTCCACGTCTCCGTGGCGGGGTCGTACGCCTCGACCTGATGGAAGATCCCGACGGGATCGGCGGCGTTTCCCTCTCCGCCGAAGACGTAGAGGCAGCGTCCGACGAAGGCTCCGGCGACGCCCGACCGCCCGGTCGGCATGTTGGCCTTGCGCGTCCAGACGTTCGTCCCGGGATCGTAGACCTCGAGGCAGTTCTGGTTGCCCGGACGTCCTCCGGCGACGTAGAGCTTGCCCTGGAACGCACCGCCCGCGGTGTGGTTTCGGGCGCAAGCCATCGGGGAGAGGATCGTCCAGGCGTTCGTCGCCGGGTCATAGACCTCGGCCTCATTGCCGGACATCCCCCCGCCCGTGCCACCCGCGAGGTAGAGGCGCCCGCCGATCACGCCCGCCGCGGGCGTCCCCCCGTGGACATATGCGGACGGGGGGATCTCCGTCCATGCGTCGGCCGCGGGGTCGTAGGAGAAGACGCGGTTGACCCGTCCGCCGCCGGCGTAGACGCGTCCGTTGAGCGGGACCGCCCACGCATGGTCCGTCTCGACGGGGAAGTCGGGACCGGTCCTCCAGGCGTTCGTCGCCGTCTCGTAGATCTCGAGCGCGTTGGCGCGGCCGGCCAGGCCGCCCACCGTGTAGATCCGTCCATCGAGCGCGGCGGCGGCCAGCTCCTGACGCGGTTCGTTCATGGACGCGAGCTGCATCCACGTCCCGGCGGGGCACTGCGGGCGGGCGGCCGAAGCGGACAGGAAGAGGAGAGCGGCCGAGAGGTGAACGGTGAGAGGGGGAAGGTGAAAGGTGAACCTCGTCACACCTCACACCTTACACCTCACACCATTACACCTCGGCCTGTCGCGGCAGCCGCGCGAGCAAGCGCCCGGCCATGCGCCATTCGCGTCGGGCGGTCGCCAGCGCGGCGCGGGATTCCCGCGTTCTGTCCTTGCAGGAGGTGGCGAGCTCCGCGCGCGCGCTGCGCCCGCGGGTCATGAGCTCGCGGCGCTTGATGTCGACTTCGTGCCATAGCTCCACGGCGTGGTCGAGCGCACGGCCGGCCGCGTCGAGACGCTGGCGGATCTCCTGTCCCACGCCATGGGGGGCATCGCCCAGGCGCGCTTCGGCCTTCGCGAGCTTCATGCGCAGGCGGGCCTTTTCCACGACCGGCTTCGGGGTCCTGCGCACGTCGCGGGCGAGCCCGGTGAGCGCGAGGAGCCCGATCAGCCATTTCGTCGGGTCCCAGTGATACCAGCGGACGCCGTTGCGGAAGTCGGACGGGAACTTGTGGTGGAAGTTGTGGAACCCTTCACCGTTCGTCACGAACGAGAGCAGTGCGTTGTCGCGCGCGGAGTTCTCCTCGGTGTAGGGCCGCTTGCCCCACATGTGCGCCACCGAGTTGACCATGAAGGTCGTGTGGTGGATGACCACGATCCGCAGAAAGCCTCCCCAGAGCAATCCGCCGAGGGGACGGCCGAATGCCGCGCCGATGAGCGTCGGGATCCCGAGCCCCGCGGCGATGCCGATCCAGTTGTTCCAGCGGTACTGCCACTGAACCAGGCGGTTGGACTTCAGATCGGGGACATCGTCGTAGGTCTGCTGTGCCGGCTCCTTGAAGAAGAGCCAGAGGATGTGAGCCCACAGCCCGCCCCGCTTGATGTTGTACGGATCCCAGTCGCGGTCGACGTAACGGTGGTGGACGCGATGATCGTTGGCCCATTTGAGCGCGGAGTTCTGGAGCGCCATGGCGCCGAAGAAGAGGAAGACAGCCTGGACGGAGGGGTGAGACGTATAAGCCTTGTGGGCGAAGCAGCGGTGGTAGCCGGCGGTGACCGACAGTCCGACGAGAGCGAACGAGACGAGGAAAAGGAGGGGCTCCCACCAGGCGACGCCGTTGACGATTGCGTAAGCCGCCGTGCCGAGCACCCCGATGACCGGGGTCAAAGCGAGGAAAGAGATGTTGACCCAGTCTTTTTGCTTCATTTTGCGATGGTTCCTGTCCTCAGAACAGTCCCGCCCCCTGCAGAATTCGTACCGTCAAGAATCGGAGTGGTTGGGCTCAGGCCGTACGCGCCGCGGCGAGCGCCCGGCGCAACTTTCGAACGCCCTCGTCCGCTTCTTCGCGTGAGAGGGTCAGGGGCGGACGGAAGCGGATCGCCGAGACCCCGGAGGCGAGCCCGATGAGTCCCTGATCCAGGCAAGCCGCCAGCGTCCGGTCCCGCATGGCCTTGTCGGGAAGGTCGATGGCGAGGAACAGGCCGCGGCCGCGCGGGTTCGACACGATACCGGGAAACTCCACCGGAAGCTCCCGGAGGCGGCCGAGGAGGTGATCGCCCACGACGCGCGCGTTGTCGACGAGGTTCTCTTCCTCGATGATCTCGAGGTACCGCGCGCACCGGACCATGTCGGCCAGGTTGCCCCCCCACGTGGAGTTGATGCGTGAAGAGATCCGGAACACGTTCTCCACGTCGTCGATGCGCCCGTTGGAGGCGAAGCCGCAGACCTGCGTCTTCTTGCCGAAGCAAAAGAGGTCCGGCTCGACGCCGAAATGCTGCCACGCCCACATCGCACCGGTCAGGCCGACGCCGGTCTGCACCTCGTCGAAGATCAGGAGGAAGTCGAGCTCGTCCGCGAGAGCCCGCAGGCGGCGGAAGAACTCGGGGCGGAAATGGTTGTCTCCGCCTTCCCCCTGGATCGGCTCGACGATGAGCGCGGCGATGTCATCGCGCCGCGCGGCGCACGCCGAGCGGATCTCGTCCTCGACGCGCGCTTCCGCGGCCGCGACCTCCCTCAGGACCTCGTCGGTCGCCGGGAAGCGCAGCGCGGGCGTGCTCAGCCGCGGCCAGTCGAACATCGGGAAGTACTGCGTCTTGCGCGGGTCTGCGGTGTTGGTCAGGGAGATCGCATAGCCCGACCGCCCGTGGAACGCGTGCCGGAAGTGGAGGACCTGGTGTCCGCGCTCCTCCCCGAGCCCGCGCGCCAGGTTCTTGCGCACCTTCCAGTCGAAGGCCGTCTTGAGGGCGTTCTCGACGCCGAGCGCTCCCCCCTCCACGAAGAAGAGGTGGCCGGCGTGGGAGGGCGGCGTCGCGAGCCGGGAAAAGGTCTCGACGAACTCCGCGTACTCGGCCGTGTAGATGTCGCTGTTGGTCGGCTTGGTCAGCGCCGCGCGCAGAAGCTTCTCGCGGAACTCCGGGTCGGCCATCTTCGGGTGGTTGTAGCCGACCGGCATCGTCGCGAAGTTCGCGAAGAAGTCGAGCATCGGGCGGCCGCTGCGCGCGTCGTAGAGATACGAGCCGCGGCTGCGCTCCATGTCCATGACGACGTGGTAGCCGTCGACGAGGATGTGCCGGGACAGGACGTCCAGGACGTCCTTCGGGGAGAGTTCGGTCGAGGCGGGAGCGCTCATCGCGGGGAGGAGAAAGATAACACGGGGGGGGCGCTTACGAGGGAAAAGGCTTGTTTGCCGGTGCGTCAGCAGGCCCCGAGCGAGCGGAGCTACGGTCGGGCGGCGGCAGAGACGGGAACCGGCTCGAAGGCGAGCGCGGCGCATTGATCCTTGCCGCGCTGCTTCGCCTGGTACAGCGCCGCGTCGGCGGCGCGCAGGAGCTCGTTCTTCTGCTGCTCGACGGAAGCGCCGGTCGTCGCGTGGGAGCGGATCGTCGAAACGCCGAGCGAGCCGGTGATCAAGCCCTGGAGGTTCAGGGCCGGATCGTTGAAGCCGTAGGGCCGCGAGACGAAGGTCGCCGTGCGGATCGCGGCGCGAATCGACTCGGCGATCGCGAGCCCTTCGGCGACGTCGTGCCCGGGCAGGATGAGCACGAACTCGTCGCCGCCGTACCGGGTCAGCGTCGCCCGCTCGTCCGTCACGGTGCGGCGGAGGAGGTACCCGACCTCGCGCAGGACCTGGCTCCCCGCGAGGTGGCCGTGCTGGTCGTTGACGGCCTTCAGGTTGTCGAGGTCGAGGAAGATGACGCAGAGGTCCCCGCCGTCGCGCGAGATCCGCGACAGCTCCTGGGTCAGCCGCAGGTGCAGATACCGCTCGTTGTAGAGACCCGTCAGTCCGTCGCGCTTGGCGACCTCGTAGGCCCGACGGGCGTCCAGCAGGTTCTGAATGGAGATCGAGGCGTAGTCGGCGAAGATCTCGAGCAGACGGCGGTCCTTCTCGCGGAAGCCGCCCGGGCCGACCCGATTGACGAGCTCGAGCACGCCGCAGACGGACGCCTCGATGCGGATGGGCACGCAGAGCACGGATTTCGTGTGGAAGGCGTCGGTCTGGTCGAGGGTCGGATAGAAGAAGGGGTCTTCGAGCACGTCGTCGGTCGTATAGGCGACGCCTGTCGCGTACACATGGCCGACGATGCCGATCCGCGCGTTCATCCGGCACCCGAGGCGGGAGGCGCCGGCGGCGCCGAACGTCGCGATGAAGACGAGCTCGTTCTCCAGCCGGTCGTCCGAGTTCTTCGTCATCGGGTCGTCCAGCAGGATGGAGCCGGACTCGGAGGGGACGAATTCGTTGGCCTTCTGGAGGATCTCGCGCAGGAATCGATCAATCTCGATCTCCCCCGAGTAGGCGTAATACGCCTTATGGCGTTCGAGGAAGTTCTCGAGCCGGCGATTCTCGAGGGTGTGTACCGTCAGCACGTAACAGGCGCCTGAGACAAAAGTTTACCATCTGGTACGCTGACCGCCCGTGGCCCTTCTGCGCGAGCTGGACCCGGGAGAGATGGGGGTCGCGGAGCGGGTCAAGCCCGCGGAGCGGCACCCGCCGGTCACCGTCGTCTTCGAGAACGGAGGCGTCTGGCGCGAACGGGTCCCGATCCCGGGCGTCGCGAAGCTGCTGGGGGACGGGGACCGATTCTTCTTCGGCAACTTCCAGGCCCCCACCCCCGAAGAGCTGGAAGGCCTCCGGCGCGAGTTCGGGTTCCACCCGCTGGCCATCGAGGACGTGCTGACCCGCCACCAGCGCCCCAAGATCGACATTTACAGCGACCATTACTTCCTCGTCTTCTACCGCATCGGGGCGGGCAACGGCTCCTCCGACGACGTCCTGATACAGGAAGTGGACTGCTTCATCGGCCAGAACTTCCTCGTCGTGACGCACGACAGCCGGATTCCTCTGCTCGACGACCAGTTCCAGAGGTTCTGCCGTACCCCGGGGCCCAAGAGCGTCTCGGTCCTTCTCTACGAGCTGCTCGACGCCCTCGTGGACGAGTACTTCCCCTTCCTGGACGACGTGGCGGAGCGCTCGGCGGAGATCGAGGACGCGCTCTTCAAGAAGTTCGAAGCGAAGCACCTGGAGAGAATGCTCGAGCTGAAGCGGGACCTGATCCGCCTCCGGCGCGTGGTATCCCCCGAGCGCGACGTCGTCAACGTTCTGCTTCGCCGCGATCCGCCCGTGATCGACCCCGCGCAGATCGTGTACTTCCAGGACGTCTACGACCACCTCGTGCGGGTGACCGAGTCGATCGACACGTACCGGGAGCTCGTGACCGGCTCGCTCGAGGCCTTTCTGTCGGTCCAGAACAACCGGCTGTCGGAGGTCGTGCGGAAGCTGACCGTCATCTCCGTGACGTTCCTGCCGCTCACGTTCATCACGGGCTTCTTCGGGATGAACTTCCGCGTGTTCGATCCGTCCAACGACGTTCTCTTCATCGTCAGCCTTCTGCTCATGGCGGCCGTGCCCACGGCCCTGCTGCTCTACCTCAAGCGCAAAGGCCTCGAGTGATTCCGGCGCGCAAGCGCTGGGGCCAGCACTTCCTGACGCGCGGCGCCACCGCCGAGCGGATCGTGAACGCGGCCTGCGTCTCGTCGACCGACACGGTCGTGGAGGTTGGACCGGGAGAGGGCGCCCTGACGCGGCCGCTCGCGGCGCGGGCGGCGCGGCTGCTGGCCATCGAGATCGATCCCCGCCGCGCGGAGGCGCTTCGCGAGGAGCTCGACGGCGGACGGCGCGTGCGCGTGCTTTCCGGAGACGTGCTGCAGCGCAGCTTCCGCGAGTGGCTCGCGGAGGCCGGCTGGGAGGGGCCCGCCCTGCTCGTCGCGAACCTTCCGTACAACGCCGCGACCCCGATCCTGCTCGCCGCGCTCGACGAGCGCGACGTGATCCGCCGGTCGGTCGCGACCGTCCAGCGTGAGGTCGCGGAACGCTTCGTCGCGCAGCCGGGAGACGCGCGCTACGGTTTCCTTTCCGTCCGGGCCGCCTCGGCGGCCACGGGGCGCATCCTCTTCGACCTCCCTCCCGCCGCCTTCCGCCCGCGCCCGAAGGTGATCTCCAGCGTTCTCGAGCTGACGCCCCGCGACCCTCCCCTCCCCGCCGACGTCGCGCGCCGCGCCGTTGACCTGGCGTCCCGCGGATTCCGGGTGCGCCGCAAGACCCTCGCCAACGCGCTGTCGGGGGGCCGCGGCCGGGCGCCCTGGGAGGAAGCGATCGCCCGACTGGGCCGATCGCCGATGGTCCGCGCGGAGGAGCTCTCCCTGGAGGACTACATCGAGCTCGCGCGCTGGGTTCCCGAATCGTGAAAGCGCTCGAGATCGTTCCCCTCGGCGGGCTCGGGGAGTTCGGCCGCAACCTCCTCTGGCTTTCCTGCGGCGAGTCGAACCTTCTCGTCGATACGGGGGTGTCGTTTCCGGACGAGACTTTCCCCGGGGTGGACCGCATCGCCCCGGATCTGGCGCCCCTGCGCGAGCGCCGCATCGACGCCGTGCTGCTGACGCACGGTCACGAAGACCACATCGGAGCGCTCCCGTACCTGCGCGAATGGTGCGAGGCACCCGTCTACAGCTTCCCGTTCACGATCGCGATGGTGCGCCGGCGGCTCGAGGAAGCGGGGGGTTCCGTCGCGCGGCTGCACGAGGCCCGGGAGCGGCAGCCGGTCACCGCGGGGGAGTTCCGCTTCTCTTTCTTTCGCGTATCCCACTCCGTCCCCGATTCCGCCGCGATCCTGATCGAAGCGGGGGGCGTGCGACTGCTCCACTCGGGCGACTTTAAGCTCGACGACGACCCGCCCGACGGGGAACGGACCGACCGGGAAGGCCTGGCGGCGGCCGTCGGCGAGGGGGTGGACCTGGCGCTCCTCGATGCGACCAACGCCGAGCGGCCCGGGCACGCCGGCTCCGAACGGCTCGCCGGGGCCGGCCTCGACGCCGCCTTCCGGACGGCCGCCGGTCGCATCGTCCTGACGACCTTTTCGAGCCACGTCGCGCGGATCTCCCAGGCAGTGCAGGCGGCGGCCGCCCTCGGTCGCCAGGTCGCGCTGCTCGGGCGGAGCATGCGCACGGTCGCGGAGATCGCCGAGCGTCTCGGGCGGCTCACGTTCCCGTCCGGATCGCGGCTGCCCGTGGAAGCCGTTTCGGCGCATCCGCCCTCGCGGCTTCTGTGCGTGACCTCCGGCAGCCAGGGGGAGCCTTTCTCCGCGCTCTACCGCGTGGCTCTCGACGAGCACCCGGAGCTGAAGATCTCGCCCGGCGACACCGTCATCTTTTCCGCCCGGACGATCCCGGGGCACGAACGCTCGGTCAATCGCGTCACGGACCATCTCGTGCGGCGCGGGGCCCGGGTGTTGCACGACGCGGACCCGCCGCTGCACGTTTCGGGTCACGCGCACCGGGACGACCTCGCCGACTGGATCGCCCTGGCGCGGCCGCGCTTCGTCATGCCGGTCCATGGGGAGCCGCGGATGCTCGCCGCGACCGCGGAGATCGCGCGCGAAAAAGGGATCGTCGCCGAGCGGATCCCGCTGCTCGACAACGGAGACCGGCTCACGCTGACGCCCGGCCAGCTGCGCGTCGACCGCGGCGCGGTGCCCTCCGGCCGGATCTTCCTGGACGCGCGCCCGGAGCCGATCGATCCGGGGGTCGTCCGCGACCGGCGGCAGCTCGCGGAGGAGGGCTTTGTCGTCATCTTCGCGCCGGCGGACGCGGCCGGCGGGGAGGTCGCCGTCGTTTCGCGCGGGGTGGCCCCCGCCGAGCCGGGCCTCTCCGAAGAGGTCGCCCGCGCGGCGCGCGGGGTTCTCGCGCGCGCCACGCCGGAGGAGCGCCGGGATCCGGAGTGGCTCCGCGCGGAGATCGCGCTCGCCGCGAAACGGGCGTGCCGCCGCGCCTTCGGGATCCGCCCGGTCATCGTTCCCGTCGTCGCATGACCTGGTGGTACGCGGCTCTCCTCGGCCTCGTGCAGGGCCTGACGGAGTTCATACCGGTTTCCTCGGACGGCCACCTCTCCGCGGCGGAAATGCTCCTGCCCGGCTTCACCCAGGTCGGCGTGCTCTTCGACGTGATGACCCACCTGGGGACCCTGGTGGCCGTCCTCGTCTTCTTCCGAAAATTCCTGCGCGACGAGGCGCGCGCCCTCCTTTCGGGAGATCCGAACATGCGACGGCGGGCATGGGAGCTCGTCGGATGGCTCGCGCTCGCCACGGTGCCGACCGGCCTGATCGGGATCTTCCTGAGAGGCTTTGTCGAACGGGCGAAGCGCGACGCCGACTTCGTCGGCGCGATGGAGATCGCAACCGGAGCGCTGCTCGCCGTCTCCTTCCTCGCCCGCCGCGACGGCCGGGACCGGGAGGGGATGCGGCGCTCCGACGCCCTCCTGATCGGCGCCGCGCAGGGACTCGCGGTCCTTCCCGGCCTCTCGCGCTCCGCCTCGACGATCGCCGTCGGCCTCATGCTCGGGCTGGGCGGGCGGTGGGCGGCGACGTTCTCGTTCCTGCTGGTGATTCCGGCGATCCTAGGAGCGGCGGGCCTCGAGATCTTCAGCGCCTGGCAGGAGCGCGGCGCGGCCTTCTTCGGCGGCCCGGAATTCCCGCGCTACGTTCTCGGCGCTCTCGTGGCGGGCGCGGTCGGCTACGCGACGATCGGGTGGATGATCCGGCTCGCCTCGACGCGCCGGATCCACGCCTTCGCGATCTACTGCGTGCTCTTCGGCCTCGCGCTGATCGTCCTCCTCTGAGCCGCGAGTTCCGCGACCGGAGCGGCGGTCAGATTTTGTACTGCTTGCGGAGCATCCGTTGCGCGTGCGCGCTGGCGAGCCGGATGACGCCATAGATGGCCACGCAGCAGACGAAGGCGAGCAACAGGCCGCCGTCGAACCGGTAGGGCTGGTGCTGCAGCCAGGGGGGGAGGACGGGAAAGAGAACTAGGAAATAGATTCCGTTGCCGGCGAGAACGGCCACGGTGTATTCGATCCAGCGGCGGGGCGTCATCCGGCCCGCCGCCGCTTGCCGTGGCCTCGGTATCCTCGGCGCTGGGAGCGTCATGCGGAACCCCTCTCCTCTGGCGAATCGCAGTTTAACCCGCGCCCCCCGGCGCGATTCGGAGACTACCGTCGAGCGGCGGGACGGCGGGCGTCGAGGGTGAAGGTTAAAGTTGCCTGGATGCTTCGCCGCAAACCGGGTGCCGAGACCGGCCCGCGACCGGCAAGGCGGCGTCCGGCCGCCGCGCTGCTTCTCCTCTGCGC
>JBHENW010000108.1:0-9101 GCA_046261875.1 Thermoanaerobaculia bacterium
GTCCCCCGGAAGTACGGTGTCTATCGCGCCCAGGACGGGACATCGGAGCGCGCCCTCTTCGTCCTCGACGAGGAGGAACGATTCGGTGGAGCTACGTCTCGCCAGTCGGCGTCAACCCCGGCGCGGACGGGATCCTGAAAGCCCTGGAGACATTGCACGCCAAAGAGGTCCCGGCATGAGCCGGCTCCTGACACCGGTGTCCGAACGGGATCACGTCCGGGGTCCGCGGCGACGCGCCCGTGACGGCGGTCGAGTATGGGGATTACGAATGCCCCGTACTGCGGAAAGGCGCACCCCACGGTTGGTGCGCTCGAAAAGGAGCTCGGGGACCGGCTGTCGTTCGTCTACCGCCACTTCCCGCTGACCTCGGCTCACCCCCACGCACAGCACGCGGCGGAGGCCGCGGAAGCAGGCGGGGGCGCAGGGCCGTTTCTGGGAGATGCACGACCTCCTCTTCGAGAACCAGAAAGCTCTCGGCGACCGGGATCTCGTCGAGTACGCGGGCGCCATCGGCCTGGACGTCCAGCGATTCGTCCGCGAGATGACCGAGCACCTCCATGCCCCGCGCGTTCGCGAGGACTTCCTGACCGGAGCGCGCAGGGGTGTCAACGGGACACCGACCTTCTTCATCAACGAAATCCGGCACGACGGCGCCCACGATTTCGACTCGCTCCACTCGGCGATCCTCGAAGCGGTGAGAAAGCCGCGGACGGGACCGGCGGGCGAGGCGGGCCGGACGCGGTCGACGTTCGGCTGAAGGTTCTTTACCCGACGACGCGGAGGATCCGCAGACCCTCCGCGTCGGTGAGAGTTTCTCCCACGTCGATCCTGGCGATTTAACGGCCGCCTAATCTGGCCCCACAGAACTCCGCCTCGTCCCCCAGCGAGATGCGCCGGGGGGCCCGGGCGCGTTCCATCCGCGGCGGCGTCTGGCGATGCTCGAAAAACCTCGCGATGTCCGAGACCGCCTGGTCCCGGTGGGCGACCTCCGCGCGGGAGCTCGGCGCGCGCGTCTTCATCAGCGCCGAGATCCGCCGCAGACCCCACTGCGCGCCGGCTCGCGCCTCGGGCGTCGCTCGCCCGTGGAGTGCGAGCCCGAACAGCTCGTCCAGGACGACCCGCTCCGCCGCGCGGCGCATCGCGGCATGGTCCCGGGCCGCGGTCTGGTCGTGCGTGCGCTCGATGATGCGGGCGATGACCTGTTCCAGTCCGGGCTGCGCGGGGTCGCGGCCGGCGAGGACGGCCAGACGCGCGGCGCGGGTCGGCGCGAGCAACTGGCCGACGACGTGACCGGCGAGGACGCGCGCGGCGGCCAGCTGGTCGAGGACCGTGCCCGCGTCGGAGGGGAATGCGCTCTCGTCGCGTTCGTAGCCGAAGGGGGCCGGCGGGATCGCCGCGAGCACCCGTTCGGGCACGGCGAGCTCCGCCGGCTCGATCGAGTCCAGCAGCAGCTCGAGCGCGCGCCGCTGAAGGGCCGGGCTGACCACTTTGGTCGGCGGGATCTGGTCGCCGCGGACCGCGTATCGGAACTCGACGCCCCCCACGGCCTTGACCGCCGCCGAGATCGTCGGCGCGTGGTACAGGTACGCCGATGCGAGCCGCCGGTTCAAAACGGCCATGGGCTCGCCCGGCTTGATCGCGCGCTCGTCGAACCGGTCCACGAGGAGACGCCGGATCGGGAGGACGCGGGCGAGCTCCGCCACGGCGTCCGCGCCGTTGACCCACGTGCTCCCCTCGGCAAACGAGCTGTCCTCCCCTTCATGGGGATTCGTGATGAACCGCAGTCCCTTCGCCATCGCTTCCTCGAGGATGGCGCGCAGGCCGGTTTCTTCCTGGCCGGGGGGAAACTGGGAGTAGGCATAGCGGATGGCCAGATGGTCGTACGGCCCGGGACCCGGCGCATAGGCCTGGCTCAGGTCGAGGCGGCCGCCCTCCAGCCGCACCCACGGCGCCGGATACGCCATCACCGAGGCGCGGTCGTCGAAGGCGGCCGCGAAGTTGTGCGCGAGCCCCAGCGTGTGGCCGATCTCGTGCGCCGCGTGCTGCCGGCGGCGGGCCATCAGCACCTGCTCCGCCTCGTTCGGCGGGCGGGGACCGGACTCCAGGAGGGCGGGCAGCATGGCGGCGTAGAGCTCGTAGTTCGCCAGGGATCGGTGCGAGTCCATCCGCACCGCCGCCTTGATGATCTCCCCTGTCCGCGGGTCGACGAACGACGGGCCGACCGAGCTGCTCCACTGGGTCCGGTGGAACCACTGGATCACGTCGTAGCGGGCATCGAGCGGGTCCATGTCCGGAGGCATGTCCTCGATCCGGAATGCGCCGATGAACCCCGCCTTCTCGAAGACGTCGTTCCACCACATCCCGCCGGCCTTGAACGCCGACCGGTACGGCTCCGGAACGCCCCGGTCGAGGTAATAGACGATCGGCTCCACGGGCTCGCTGCGCGCCGACGACGGGTCCTTCTTGATCAGCCGGTGCCGCACGGCGTGGCGCGTGACGTAGTCCTCGTCGAACCGTTTCGCGAAATCGAAGAAGCGGACGGCATAGACCCCGATCCGCGGATCGAACCGGCGCGCCGCGAAGCCGGGACCGGGCAGCCTCACGAGGGAGTGATGCTGGCGCAGCGTCAGGGCGCGGGGTTCGGGGACGTTCTGGCGCAGCCGCGTGCCCGGCTGGTCGCTCGTGAACGTCAACGAGGCTTCGACTTCCGTGTTCTCCGGAAAGGCCTTCGTTCGCGCCAGGTGGATTCGGCTCTTCTCCCGGTCGAGGGCGAACGTGCCCTGCCGCGCCTCGCGGAAGACGCCGCGCACGTCCAGCACGTCCGAGAGAAAGAAGGGCGTGCCGTCCACGAGAACGCGGCCCGGATCCTCGGCGATGACCTCGAGCGAGGCGACGGTCGAGGTCGGGAAGGACTCCTCGACCGACCGCGCGAGCGCGGCGTTGTCGGTCACGGCGCGGAAACGCGGGTTCTGCAGAACGAGGTGGACTTTCGGGCCGACCCGCTCGAAGCGCGCGATGGACTCGTCTCCCGGGGTTCCGCGATCGAGCTGGATGCTCACCTCCACGTCGCCCAGGCCGGTGGCGAGCGACGGCAGGTAGAGAAAGTCTTCGCCCAGGCGGGCGATCTCCACGAGGAGGCGGCCTTTCGCGGGGTCCCAGTAAAGGGGAAAGTAGCCGTCCTGGCGCGTCATCCCCTCGGTGACCCGGCTGATGGAAGGAGCCGCCCACGCGTTCTCCGGCAAGGCGAGGCCGCACGCCAGAAAAACAAAAGCGATTCCGAATCTCAGTTTCATGGATCCTCCGCGACGAGCGAACTCATCCGCAATCGCACCGGAATTCTAGGACGCGGAACGGCCACACGATTATCGCGTGGCGCTCTTCTTGCTATTTCCCGGGCACGGACGCCCCACACGTCCTCTCAAGCAACTTCTCAAGCTCCGGTGGAGAGCTCAATCTCAGGAGGAAATCCCATGCGGAAAATTCGTGTACTCGCGCTCGCGCTTCTCGTTCTCGTCTGCTTCGGCACCTTAGCGCAGGCGCAACCGGCCGGCGATACCGCGGCCGCTCCGGCGACCACGACCGTCGACCGCGATGACGACGGGACCGACTGGGGCTGGTTGGGCCTTCTCGGGCTGGCCGGGCTCATGGGACTCAAGCGCCGCGAGCCCAACACGGTTTCGACGACTCGGACGGCCAACGCGACTCGGTAAACCCTTCTCTCCCGGGGGGCTCGTCCGGACGCCCCCCGGGTTTTTTTCGATATAGTCCGGACAGATTGACTCCCGCGCGAACCTCTGCGGAGCCGGAGGCCGGCGCCTACCTCGATCGCCTGATCGAGTTGCTCGTGTTTGGACGAAAGCCGTTCGCCGATGTTCCGCCGTACTCGACCAACGAAGAGGCCGCCAAGCTCGTCGTTGCCAAGCTGCACAGGCCGCCGCTTCGGCCCCTGATGGTCCGAAACGCGGAAGGCTGGAGCTTCGACTGGCGCCAGCCCGACCCCAGCTCGGCTCTCGAGGACACGGCCGGATCGCGTTACGTCCGGCTGGTTTCGGCCTCCGCCGCGAGCCCCTCGCTCGCGATCTGCCGCGCTGCGCTCAAGCTCGTCCAGGCCTGGGGCGGCCCGCCGGCAGGTCCCGGTGGAAGCCCGGAGGTCCGCGCCTAGAACCCGGGATTCAGGCGGCCAGCGCCCTCGCCGCGGCCTTCAGGTCGCGGACGAATCTCTGCGTCTCGCGCCGGCGCGTCTCGTCGTCCGGGGCGCGCAGGAGCGAGGAGGGGTGGACGGTGGCGAGGACGTAGGGAGCCAGGTCGGATGGGATCAGCCGTCCGCGGTGCTGCGTGACGCGAAAGGTCCGGCCGAGCAGCGCCTGTGCCGCGGTCGCCCCCAGACAGACGAGGACTTTCGGCCGGACGACGGCGATCTCCGCGTCCAGCCAGGGGCGGCAGGCCGCGATCTCCACGGCATTGGGCTTCTGGTGAATACGCCGCTTCCCGCGCGGCTCCCACTTGAAGTGCTTCACGGCGTTGGACACGTACGTGCGGGACCGGTCGATGCCCGCCGCATGCAACGAGCGATCGAGCAGGATGCCGGCGGGGCCGACGAATGGACGCCCTTCGAGATCTTCGCGATCCCCCGGCTGCTCGCCGATCAGCATCACGTGCGCGGAAGCCGGGCCTTCTCCGAAGACGGTCTGGGTGCCCCGCTTCCAGAGGGGGCATCCGCGGCATTGCGCCGCGGCCGCGCGCAGCTTCGGAAGGGTCGGCCGCGGGGGCAGCCACGGGGCCGCCGTATACCGGGTCGCTCCGCTACGCGCCACGCCCTCCGTTGGTAGCATTCCGCGGGCCAGCCCGCCGGTCTTTCGCGCGACAATGAAGCATTGCCGCGCGCTTACGGAACGGACCTCCTGTCTCTGACCGCCGACGGCGCGCTCGATTTGACGTGCGCATCGTCGAAAGGCTGGCGGCCGCGCACGTCTCCGACGCGCACTTCCGTCGAGCACCCCGGGGCGGCCGTCGAGTGGGAAGGCGAGATCTTCGAGGTGCTCGAGGCCGTTCCGCTGGCCGACGGCCGGACGCGGTACCGCATGGCCGCCTGGGACCCCCGGCACGCGATCCGGACGCTGGACCGTTACGACCCGGCGGCGGAGACCACACGCGCCGCCGAGCGGTCGGACCGTTTCCGGGATCGCCGGAGCCGGAGGATGTCGGTCTTTCTCGCGCCGCTTCTCGGGCATCTGCCGGGCCACGTGCAGGAGGAGATGGAGAAACAGTTCGGCGCCCGCGCGGTCGGGATGACGATCGCTTCGGCGCTGCCGCTCTTCGTTCTGGGCTTCCTTTGCGCCTTCGACCGTCTGGCCGCGGCCGCAGGCTCCGGCCTCTCGACGCCGCGGGCGGCGCGGAGGCTTCCGTCTTCCCGTGGCTCGGGTGGATGCCGGCGACGGTCGGAATCTTCCTGCTCGCCGAATCCACTTTCCGGCTGGGCTCGGCCGTGGCCGCGTCGCGTCCCTGCGGGTCACTGCTCGGCGTCCTGGCATACGAAGCCTGGCTGGCGGTCGGCGGGAAGCGCTTTGGCCGACCTCTCGGCGCCCGTGTCGAAACGGCGCCCGACCCGATCCGCGACGCGGGCGACCGCTATCATCTTCTCGAGCCCATCGCGGCGCTGCTGCGGCCCGACGAGCAGGCGATCCTCGCGGCGCGGTTTCGGTTCGACCCCATCCGGCGGGGACGGCGCACGGTCGGGTGGCTGGCAGCTTTCGCCCTCCTCAACATCGTGATCTCGCTCGTCCAGCTCGCCGCCGGTCGCGGCGGCACGGGCGATTTCCTCTGGCTCCTCGCGGGGATCGCACTGCTTCTCGAGCAGCTCGCGCGCCGGCGCACGCTCGCGCGCGGCGTCCCCGCGGGAAGCGTCCTGGGCGCGATCGTGCGGCCTCTGGCAAGAGAAATGCTCCGGGAGCGCCGGTGACCGGAGGATCCGCATGCCGAGCGCCCGACTCCTGCGCCTGTTCCTTCCCGCCGCCGTCGCGTGCGCGGCGCGATTGAGCGCGCAAACCCCCGAGGAGACCCCCGCCCCTCCCCCGCTCTGGTCCGGCAAGGGCGAACTGTCCTTCGTCGCGACGTCGGGCAACACGGATACCCAGACGCTCGGCGCCGGAGCCGAGGTGGAGTACCGAGCGAGTCCCTGGTCCGTGCAGTTCAAGGCGGCGTTCGTGCGAAGCGAGGCGGACGACGTCGAGAACGCGCGCGCCCTGACCGCCTCCCTGCGGGGGGCGCGAACGCTCTCTCCCCGGCTGGAGGTCTTCGCCCGCGGCGACTACCTCGAGAACCGCTTCGCCGGAATCGAGGACCGCTACTCCGGCGAGGGAGGCGCGGCCTATGCCATCTTCCCGTATCCGCCGCACGAGCTGAAAGTCGAGGGCGGGCTCGGATACACCCGCGAGCTCAGAACCGCCGGAGAAGATCTGGCGTTTCCGACGGCCCGCGTGGGCTTCCTCTACGAATGGCAGATCTCGCGCACGGCGACCTACGCGGAAGAGTTCTCGTTCCTCTCGAACCTGGAGGCGGGCTCCGACTGGCGGATCGTGAACACGGGCTCGCTCAGCGCCGAGATCGTTCGCGCGATCGCGCTGAAGCTGTCCTTCGCGATCCTCTACGCCAACGAGCCGGTTCCCGGGTTCCGGAAGCGCGACACGCTCACCTCCGCGGCGATCGTCGCGAAGTTCCCGTAGGGCGCCCGGGCCCGGCTCAGACCGGCTCGTCCGCGCTCGGACCGTAGATCGCCGGAACCTTCGCGCCCATCGGACGGAGGTACGCGGAAAGCTGCCCGCGGTGGTGGATCTGATCGAACAGGAAGGCCCACGCGAGCGCGTATCCCGTGCCCCGCATGACCTCTTTGCCTCCGAAGAAGAACGGGACCTCTCCTTCCCAGCTCTTCGCGGGCAGCGCGCGCAAACGCTTCGCAATCTCCACGTGCTCGCGGTCGTAGGTCTCGACGACCTCGCGGACGGTCGGCGGGGAGGCGACCTCCTTCCAGTCCAGGTGCCCCTGCTCGAGGGCGTCCACCAGGGCGCGCTCCTCGAAAACGATCAGCCATGCCAGGTCCCGCGCCGCGCGCGAGCTCGGAGCCGGCCGGTATTCCGCCTGGCTCTCGGGGACCCGGCCGATCACCTTCCGTGTGGCCGGCGCCTCGCGCTCCCAGAAGGAAAGGTAGAGCTCGCGCTGGTCCACCGGCGGGCGCCTAGACCCCCGGCATGGCCTTCTTGAGAGGCCGGAGGATCGCGAAGAGGATCAGGCCGACGGCCGCCGACATCATCGCCACGACGATGAAGAACTTCGAGTGCGACCAGACGGTCCACTTCACGCCGATCGTTCCGACGAGGTAGTTGCCGATCGCCGTCGCCGCGAACCAGCCCCCCATCATCAGGCCGCGCAGCCGGATCGGAGCGACCTTCGAGACGAGGGAGAGCCCCATCGGAGACAGCATCAGCTCGCCGAGCGTGATGACCATGTAGGCCATGATCAGCCACCACGGCGAGACCCGGCCCGTATCCCCTCCGGACCGGGCGGCCACGTACATGATCATGTACGCGGCGGCGACCAGGAACATCCCGACGCCCATCTTGGCGGGCGTGGACGGCTCCTTGCCGCGCCGATCGAGCCACCCCCAGAAGGCGACGAGAGGGAACGTCAGCACGAGGACCCAGAACGGGTTGATCGCGTTGGAGATGACTCCGGAGACGTCGTCGTTCTCGATGAGCCCCAGCGTGAAGATCTGGAAAATGATCGGCACGACCCGCGAGGCCTGCCAGTCGGTGTTGTCGTTGGCCCAATAGGTCCAGGTCGCCCCGTTCTGGTGGAACGCCATCCAGAACACGATGACGATGAGGAAGATCACGATGAGGGCGCCGATGCGCTTGGCGTCGGACACGGCGTCCATGGCGCTCGCGCGCGCGGTCGCCTGTTCCGCGAACCTCCCCCCCGGCGTTTTCGCGGCGTCCCGGGCGTCCGGCTTCAGCGGCGGCGCGTCCACGGCGGCGAGCGACGCCTTCGGCTCGGCTCCCTGGACGGCGCTCGCGCTCGCCCCCGTCCCGCGATCGACCCCTTCCACATGGCGCTTGAACTTCCAGAGGGTGAAGACGGACAGGACCATCCCGCCCGCCGCGACGGCGAAGGCGGCGTGATAGCCAAACCTTTGGCGCATGACCTCCGCGACCACGGGGGCCAGAAACGCGCCGATGTTGATCCCCATGTAGAAGATGTTGTACGCGCGGTCCTTGAGGTGGCTCCCCTCCGGGTAGAGCTTCCCGACCATCGCCGAGACGTTCGGCTTGAAGAAGCCGTTGCCGACGACGAGGCAGGCGAGCGCGGTGTACATGACGGGGATCGAACGGAAGGACAGCAGCAGGTGGCCGGCCATGAAGAAGAAGCCGCCGATCATGACGGACCTGCGGTAGCCGAGCTTCTTGTCCGCGATGTATCCACCCAGGAGGGGACTGAAGTACACGAGCGCCAGATAGAGCGCGTAGAGGCGCGTCGCGCGGTTCGTCGCCCACCCGAAGCCTTCCTGGGGGTTCTGGAGGTACAGCGTGAAGAGCGCGAGCATCGAGTAGAAGCTGAAGCGCTCCCACATCTCGGTGCCGAACAGGGCATAAAGCCCCGGCGGATGCTTGTCCAGATCGCCCGTCACGGCCGTGTGGCCAATAGTGTCTGCATTTGCACTCATTAAGTTTCCCCTGTATTTGAATTTGGAAGAGAATTAGGCAAAATATACCAGATTCATTTTCCAACTAAAAGCATAAATATTGTGATGATTGACATTATTTCTAATGGCGACGTGCCCGGTTTGAAGGAGGAAATGCATGCTTCCGATAATCTTTATCATAATTGCCTCCATTTTTGTCTACCGGCGGGCCTCCGCAACGTCGATCTTTAATGACAGCGAGCAGTAACATGCAATTATTCCAAACCCTTGGCGAGGACATCGAAGCAGCCTGGAGCGACCAGAACTATGATGAACGTGTGTTTCCGGCGATATCCGCGGCGGCGCTGAAGGAAGCGAACATTCCGGCGAAGATCTCGGCCTGGGATGTGATCAGGTGGACGCTCGA
>JBHENW010000109.1:0-3742 GCA_046261875.1 Thermoanaerobaculia bacterium
CCTGGGCTTCCTCATCGGCGCGCCGGCGGACCGGCCCCTCGCCGAAGAGGAGCCTTCTCTGCTCGCCGCGGCCCCGCCGGAAGAGATCGAGCGGGACGCCGAGCGCCTCCGGCCCGACCTGCAGGCGGCCGCGCTCCGCGCGGAAGCTTTGAGACTGCTGGCCCTGGAGCCGCTGCTCCGGATGGTGCCGACGCTGGACCTCCAGGGGATCTATCGCGGGACAAACGAGGCCGGCCTGTCCGGGAACGATACGGACTGGAACGTCGCGGCGACGCTGACCTGGGAAGTCTTCGACGGCGGCGTCCGCTACGCCCAGGCGGCCGCGCGGCGGGCCGAATACCGGGAGGCCTCCCTCGCGGCGGACCAGCTGCGCCGTCTGATCGGCCAGGAGATCCGGACGGCGCGAGCCGACCTGGACACCTCCCATGCGGCCCTGGAACAAGCCCGGGTCCGGGCGCGGGTGGCCCAGCAGAATGCGGAGGAGGTCCGCGTGCGTTTCGGAGAGGGATTGGCCACCGGCTTGGAACAGGCAGACGCCGTCGTATCGGCTTTCGAGGCTGAAGCCGAGCTGGCCCGCCAGCGCTTCGCCCTGCGGCTGGCGGAGCTTTCTCTGCTCCGGTCCGCCGGCCGCTGGCCCTCCATCTCGCCTCCGCCGCCGGCCCCCGTCCCGCCGACTTCGGACTCATCGAACGCCCCGTGAAGATCATTCGATCGGCAAGAGCCCTCGTACCGCTGCTCCCGCTCCTCCTTGCCGCGGCCTGCTCGAGCAAGAGTGACGGCGAAACGCGCGGCGGCGGAGGTTCCGACCAGGGGGCCGGCCAGGCCCGGAGCGTGGAGTTTCCCGTGGAGGTGGAAAAAGTGACCGCGCGTCCCGTCGAGTACACGGTCTCGGCGGTCGGGTCCGTGGAGGCCTTCGAGCGCGTCGAGGTGACCTCGCGCGTGCCGGGCGCGGTCGAGAAAGTGCACTTTGCCGAGGGCAGCCTCGTGAATCCGGGGACGGTGCTCGTGGAGATCGAGCCCGAGCGGTACCGTCTCGCCGTCCGGTCGGCGCGCGCCGCCGTGGAGAAGCAGCAGGCCGCCCACGCCGAGGCGGGGGCGGGACTGGCGCGCCGGGTGGCGGTCAACGAGAAGAACCCGGCCCTCGTCAAGGAAGAAGACCTGGACACCTGGCGCACGCGGGTCCGGACGGCGGCGGCGGAGGTCGCGCAGGCGAAGTCGGCTCTGGACCTGGCGGATCTGAACCTGCGCGAGGCGTACGTACGGGCCCCCGTGCCCGGATTGATCCAGACGCGCAACGTGCAGACCGGCCAGTACGTGCAACCGGGCGCCGTTCTCGCGACCCTGGTGCGGCGCGAGCCCCTGCTATTGCGTTTTCAGGTACCGGAACCGGACGCCGCCCGGCTGCGGCCGGGCATGAGCGCCCGTTTCAAGGTCGGCGACGTGGCGGGCGACTACTCCGCCCGGATCACCCACGTGGCCGCGGCGGCGGATCAGGCTTCGCGCATGGTGGCCGTCACCGCGCGCGTGGACGACGCCAAGCGCGACGCCCTCCGGCCGGGCGCGTTTGCCCAGGTCACGGTCCCGATCGGGGAAGCGGCCGCCGCGCCCGTCGTGCCGGAGACGGCGGTCCGGCCCAGCGAGAAAGGGTTCCTCGGATACGTCGTGGAAGCCGGTGTCGCCCGGGAGCGCATCCTCACTCTGGGGATGCGGACGGCGGACGGTCGGGTGGAGGTGCGCGCCGGGGTCCGTCCCGGGGAGCTGCTCGTCGTGAGAGGCGCGGAGGCATTGCGCGACGGAGCGGCGGTGCGCCTCAGCACGGCGCCGGCAGCCGGCGGCGGGTAGGGTCGCGGAGGAAGATCGTCATGAAGCTCACCGAGGCCTGCATCCAGAAACCCGTCTTCGCCTGGATGATCATGGCGGCGACCGTCGTCTTCGGCGGGGTCGCCGCGACGCGGATCGGCATCAGCCAGTTCCCCGACGTCGACTTCCCCACCATCTCCGTCAACGTCACCTGGGAGGGCGCCGCCCCCGAAGTCGTCGAGAACGACGTCGTCGAGATCCTCGAGGAGGCCCTCGTCCAGGTCGAGGGGGTGCGCTCGATCACCTCCTCCTCGCGCCAGGGGAGCGCCAACATCACCGTGGAGCTCGACCTGGCGCGCGACGTGGACCTCTCGCTGCAGGACGTGCAGACGAAGATTTCCCAGGCGCAGCAGCGCCTGCCGCGCGACCTGGACCCGCCCGTGATCTCGAAGACGAACCCGGAGGACCAGCCGATCATGTGGGTCGGCCTCTCGGGCGCCTTCCCCCAGCGCGTCCTGTCCGACTACGCCCGCTATCGCGTCAAGGAACGGCTCCAGACGGTCCCCGGGGTCGGGGAGATCACGCTCGGCGGCTACCTCGAGCGCAACGTCCGCATCTGGCTCGACGCGCACCGGCTCGACGAGAAGGGCCTGACCGTCTCCGACGTGATCGGGGCGCTGCAGCGGGAGCACGTCGAGGTCCCGGCGGGCCGCCTCGAGGCCGAGGGCCGGGAGGTCAACGTGCGGGTGCTCGGAGAGGCCGTGGATCTGGCGACGCTCCGCCGGATCCTCATCCGCGAGGTCGCCGGGAGCCCCGTCTACCTTGAGGACGTCGCGCTCGTCGAGGACGGCTTCGAGGACGTCCGGCGGCTGTCGCGCGTCAACGGGGAGCCCGCGCAGGGCCTCGGGATCCGCAAGCAGCGGGGGGCCAACGCGGTCGCCGTCGCGCGGAGCATCCACAAGGAGCTCGACGTGATCCGCAAGACGCTGCCGCAGGGGATGAGCGTCGGCATCAACTTCGACTCGACGAAGTTCATCGAGGAGTCCGTTCACGAGATCCAGCTCGAGCTCTTGCTCTCCGTGCTGCTCACCGCGCTCGTCTGCTGGCTCTTCCTGGGGTCCCTCTCGAGCACGCTGAACGTTGTGCTGGCGATCCCGATGTCCCTGCTCGGGACGGTCGCCGTCATCTACTTCCTCGGCTTCACGCTGAACACGTTCACGCTCCTCGGACTCGGGCTGGCCGTGGGCATCGTCGTGGACGACGCGATCATGGTGCTCGAGAACATCTTCCGACACGGCGAGATGGGCAAGGATCGCGTGCGCGCCGCCCGGGAAGGAACGCAGGAGATCACCTTCGCGGCGCTCGCCGCGACCCTGGCCGTGGTGGCGATCTTCATCCCGGTGGTCTTCATGAAGGGGATCATCGGGAAGTTCTTCCTGCAGTTCGGCGTCACGCTCTGCCTCGCCGTCCTCTTTTCGTACGTCGAGGCCGTGACGCTCGCCCCGGCGCGTTGCGCGCAGCTCCTGACGACGTCGCGCGAAGGGAGAAGCCGCATCGGCCGGGGGGTCGACCGGCTGTTCGGACGGCTGGAGTCGCTCTACGAACGCGCGCTGCAGAGGGGACTTCGCCGGCCCGGTCTCATTCTGGCCGGGGGCGCGGCCGTCTTCGTGCTCGCGGTGGTCCTGCTCAGGGCGCTGCCGGGCGAGTTCGTCCCCTCTCAGGACCAGAGCCGGTTCCTCGTGCGTCTCCAGGGAGCCGTGGGGTCCGACCTGTCCGAGACGGACCGGCTCTTCCGCCGCGCCGAGGCGTTCATGCAGTCACGCCCCGAGGTCGCCCGCAACTTCTCGGTCGTGGGCGGGTTCGGCGGCGGCGGCGTGAACACGGGAGTGCTCTTCGTGACGCTGGTTCCGCCGTCGAAGCGGGACGTGTCGCAGGCCGAGTT
>JBHENW010000110.1:0-14324 GCA_046261875.1 Thermoanaerobaculia bacterium
CTTCGTCGGAGACGCCGAGACCGCGCGTCGGCGCGCGCAGTCCCCCGAACGCGTGGACCTGTCGGGCGCTTTCGTGTTCCCCGGCTGGGCGGACGCCCACGGCCACCTCGCGGGTCTCGGCAAGGCGCTGGAGATCGCGGACCTGAAGGGCGCCGCGAGCGCCGAGGAAGCCGCGCGGCGTCTTTCCGCGATGGCCTCTTCCCTTCCGGCCGGAGCCTGGGTCGAAGGCCGCGGCTGGGACCAGAACCTCTGGCCGGGAAAGGCGTTCCCCGACGCGCGGGTCCTCGACGACGCGCTCCCCGGCCGCGCGGTCGTCGCGCGCCGCGTGGACGGGCACGCCATGTGGGTGAGCTCGGCCGCGTTGAAGGCCGCCGGGATCACCGCGTCCACGCCGGATCCATCCGGCGGGCGCATCCTGCGTCGGCCCGACGGCAGCCCCGCGGGAGTCCTCGTGGACAACGCGATGGACGTCTTCGATCGGGTCATGCCTCAGGCGACCGCTGCCGATCTCGAGCGGCGGTTCCTCGCGGCGACGCGGGCCTGCGCCGCCGCGGGTCTGACGCAGGTCCAGGACGCATCCGGCCACGCGGTCGAAGAGATCGCCGTCCTGGAAAAGCTCGCGGCGGCGCGGCGGCTCCCGGTCCGCGTGTACGCGACGATCTCTCCGGAGGAGCCCGTCGTGGCGTCCTTCTTTTCCCGCGGCGCGCGTGTCGGTCGCGGCAGCGACTTGTTGAGCGTCCGCGCGATCAAGGCGGTCTCCGACGGCGCGCTCGGAAGCCGCGGAGCCGCCCTCCTGGCGGACTACTCCGATGAGGCGGGACGGAAAGGCCTGCTCGTCACGCCGGCGGAGCGGCTGGCAGAGCTCGCGACGCAGGCCCGGGGGCGGGGCTGGCAGCTCTGGATCCATGCGATCGGCGACCGGGGCAACCGGATCAGCCTGGACGCGTTCGAGAGCGCCGCGCGCTCGGTGCCGAAACCGGCCTCGGGAGGCGACCGTCCGCGCATCGAGCACGCCCAGGTCCTGGCCCTCGAAGAGATCCCGCGGTTCGCGCGCGGAGGGGTCATCGCCTCCATCCAGCCCACGCACGCGACGTCGGACATGCCCTGGGCCAAGGCCCGGCTCGGCGCCGAGCGGGTCGAGGGCGCTTACGCGTGGCGCCGGCTGCTGAGGGCCGGCGCGCGGCTGGCCGGGGGGAGCGACTTTCCCGTCGAGTCGGAAAAGCCGCTCCTGGGCTTCTACGCCGCGATCACCCGGCAGGACCTCGCCGGTCAGCCCCCCGGAGGCTGGCGGCCGGAGGAGAAGCTGACCCGGCGGGAAGCGCTGGCGCTCTTCACCTCCGATGCCGCATTCGCGGCCTTCGAGGAGGATCGCCGTGGAAAGATCGCGCCGGGGTTTCAGGCCGACCTGACGGTCTTCGCCGAGGACCCGATGAGGGCGGCGGAACGGAGGATTCCGGACATCCCCGTTGTTCTCACCGTCGTGGATGGCAGAATCGTGCACCGCCGGCAGGGCGCGGCGCCGCAATGAGGGGTGGAGCGGGAATACTCATCCTCGCGTCGGTCATGGGACTCGCGTGCAACGGTCCGGAGGCGGTGGCCGTGAAGAGAGCAGCGACTCCCGGAGATCGCTTCGCCGAACGTCGGGTCCGGATGGTGGAGACCCAGATCGCCGCGCGCGGCGTCCGCAACCCGCGGGTTCTCGAAGCGATGCGTACCGTCCCGAGGCACTTCTTCGTGGACCCGCCGCAGCGGGAGCAGGCCTACGAAGACCATCCGCTCCCGATCGCGGGGAACCAGACGATCTCGCAGCCTTACATCGTCGCTCTCATGACCGAGCTGCTGGAGCTCGACCCCGGCGACAAGGTCCTGGAGATCGGGACGGGCTCCGGCTATCAGAGCGCGGTCCTCGGCCGAATTGGCGGGCAGGTCTATACGATCGAGATCGTGCCCGAGCTGGCGCGCTCCGCCGCGCAGAAGCTGAAGGAGCTGGGCTACGAGAACGTCGAGGTCCGGGAAGGCGATGGCTACCGTGGCTGGCCGGAGCATGCCCCCTTCGACGGCATCATCGTCACGGCGGCGCCCGAGCGGATTCCCCAGCCGCTCATCGAGCAGCTCGCCCCCGGAGGGAGAATGGTCATTCCCGTGGGAGGGTTCTTCCAGGAGCTGAAGGTCTTCCGCAAGGGGATGGATGGAAAGGTCGTCGAGAAAGACATCCTCCCCGTCCGTTTCGTCCCGATGACGGGAGAGATCGAGAAAGCGACTCCGCAGCCGCCGGAAGACTAGCTCTCAGCCGTCAGCGGTCAGCTTCCGGTTTCCGTAGTACTCGTGGCCGACGTGGGTGAGGGTCTCCTCTCCCATCATCCAGCGCATCGTGTTCTTCAGCTTCGTCAACTGGATGAAGAGATCGTGCTCCGGATACACGGTCGGCGCCGTCATCGGGCTCTTGAAATAGAACGAGAGCCACTCCTGGACGCCCGAGAAGCCGGCGCGCTGCGCGAGGTCGAGCAGCAGGATCAGGTCGAGGACGACGGGAGCGGCGAGGATCGAGTCGCGGCAGAGGAAATCGACCTTGAGCTGCATCGGATAGCCGAGCCAGCCGAACAGGTCGATGTTGTCCCATCCTTCCTTCGCGTCGCCGCGCGGCGGGTAATACTCGATGCGGACCTTGTGGTACAGCCCGCTGTACAGCTCCGGGTAGAGCCGGGGCTGCAGGATGTACTCGAGCGCGCCGAGCTTGGAGACCTCCTTCGTCTTGCAGGAGCCGGGGTCGTCGAGGACCTCGCCGTCGCGGTTACCGAGGATGTTCGTGGAGAACCAGCCGCGCACGCCGAGCATGCGGGCCTTCAGGGCCGGCGCGATCGCGGTCTTGAGCAGCGTCTGGCCCGTCTTGAAGTCCTTGCCCGCGATCGGCACGCCGCGCTCGGCGGCGAGTTCCCAGGCGGCCGGGAAGTCGACCGTCAGGTTCGGAGCGCCGTTGGCGAACGGGACGCCCTCCTTGAGGCACGCCCACGCATAGATCTGCGAGTTGGAGATCGCCGGGTCGTCGCGGTGAAGGGCGGCCTCGAACGCGGCGATGCTTTCGTGCGCCGCCCCCCGCTCGATGGCGATCTCGGTCGAGCCGCACCAGACGGCGACCGCGCGGGAGACATCCGGCTTCTCCCGGAACGCGCGGATGTCGTCGCGGACCTGCTCCACCATCTCGGCCTTGCTGCCCCCCTGCTTCACGTGCGTGCCGTGGAGGCGACGGACGTAATCGGGGTAGAAGACCCCGCGCATCGGCTGAACCGCTTCGAGCTCGGCGCGCACCGGATCAAGATGGCGGCGGTCGAGCACGTCGGCATGGACGGCGGCTTCGTAGGCGTTTTCCGGAAAGATGTCCCATCCGCCGAAAACGAGGCTGTCGAGCGGCGCCAGGGGGAGGAAGCCCGCGATCTTCGGGACCCGGTTCTCGTCGCGGCGCCCGAGCCGGATCGTTCCGAGCTGCGTGAGAGAGCCGACGGGCAGAGCCAGGTTCCTGCGGACGAGCTCCACGCCCGCGATCAACGTCGTCGAGACGGCCCCCAGACCCGGGAGCAGTACCCCCAGGCGAGGTCCGGCCGGCTCGATCCTTTCGGGTTTTTCCATCGAATCCCACCCCTTTCGCGCCGAGCTCTCCTCGGGCTGCAAACAACCTGCCGCGAGGAGCGTGCCGGGTGTCAGCTTGACACGGAGCGGCCGCATGGCAAACATCCGCCCGTGCGTCGGGGCCCCGGCGCGAGGAGCTGAGACATGAAAAAAAATCTCGCTTTCGCGGCTCTCGCTCTCCTGGTCGCAGGCGGCTTATCGCCCGAGGCGGCGGCCGGACAGTGCTCGCGCCAGATCGGCGGAGTCGGAATCACCGTGTTCCGCGACGAGAACTTCCGGGGCCGCAGCGCGACCTTCCGGCGCGACGTCCCGGACCTCGACGCGTACGAGATGAACGACCGCATCTCCAGCCTGACCGTCGCCCCGGGAGAGTACTGGGAAGGCTGCGAGCACCCGAAGTACGGCGGGCGGTGCGTGGTCTTTTCCGGCGAGGAACGTGACCTGCGCCCGGTCGGCTGGAGCGACAAGATCTCTTCCCTGCGGCGCGTGCGGCGGGGGCGGCCCGGCTCTCCGTCCCGGCCGCAGGATCGGGACGGGCTGATCCTGTACGACGAGCCCTCTTTCCGCGGCCGGTCGCTCTCGGTGGATCGGGCGGTCGGCGACCTGCGCGACCACGGGTTCAGCGACAGCGCCGAGAGCGTCCGTGTCCTCTGGGGGGCCTGGGAGCTCTGCGTGGACGAGAACTACCGCGATTGCCGGACCGTGGACCGGGACGTCGCGGATCTGTCGGCGATCGGGATGCGCAAGCGCGCGAGCTCGGTGCGGCCGCTCGGAGGCACGGGCCGCCCCGGAGGCTACGAGCCGCCCTGGGGCGATCGGTCTCCACGTCTCGTGCTGTACGACGAAACCGGATACCGGGGGAGCTCCTACACCGTGGAGAGCGCGGAAGACCGGATCCCGTTCTCCGGACGCGCCGAGAGCCTGCGCGTCATCGGCGGCCGCTGGGAGGTCTGCGACGGCGCGAGCGGCCGGGGGCGCTGCGAGGTGTTCTCCGCCGACGAGCCGGATCTCTCCCGATACGGCCTGCGCAACCGCATCGTCTCGGTACGGCCGGTCTCGGGGTTCGATTCTCGACGCTGAGCCCGGCCCCCTAATCCTGGACGGGGATGAGGTCACTCCTCGGCCGCGGAGCGGCGAGGAGGCGAAGCCGAACAAGCGAAGCCGACGGTCAGCGCGCGGGCGCGGTCGTGAGCCTCTCGGGTATGACCCAGAGGTAGACCATGTGGTCCCCGATCTGGCTCTGCTTCAGCGGCTTCCAGTCACCCATGTCGTAGTTGTGCGACACGACGCGGGTCCCGGGCTTGAGCTCCTTGAGGAGCTTGGGCCGGAGTCGCAGGTTCACGGAAGGGAGCAGGTAGAGCGTCACGACGCTCGCCTTGGAGATGTTGGCCTCGAAGAGGTCGCCCTGGATGAATTGGACGCGGTCCGAGACTCCGGCTTTGCGGGCGTTCTCCTCGCTTTCCTGGATTCGCCGCGGGTCGATATCCACCCCCACGCCTTTGGCGCCGAAGTCCTTGACCGCGGTGATCACGATGCGGCCGTCTCCGCAGCCGAGGTCGTACACGACATCGTCCTTCGTGACGGCCGCCATCTTCATCATCTCGGCCAGGACGTCTTCCCGCGTCGGGACGTAAGGCACTTCCGGCTGGATGTCGAGGGGCCGCACGCTCTGTTGCCTCGTCTCCGTCTCCGTCGCCGGGGACCTCCATGCGAGGGCGACCGCGCCCGCCGCCGCCACGGCGATGAGCAGACCGATCGTTCGAAGGCTCCGGTTTCGTTCCGTGTTCCGTTCCATCGTCAGGTCCTCCATCTCTGCAGGTTCTGCAGGTTCACGTTCCCGCCGCGCCGCCCACCAGAGGACCGGGAGCCCGGCGAGCAATACGGCGACTCCAACGAGCGCTCCGATGCCCGTGTACGCCAGGCTGGAATAGAGCATGTAAGCGCTCGAAGCGCAAAAGAGCAGGGGGGTCAGGGGGTAGAGCGGCACGGCGAACGCGCGGGGCTGCTGCGGGTCCCGGACACGCAGCACGATGAGCGCGGCCCCGCTGAGCAGGAAGAAGCCCCAGAAGACCGGAGCGGTGTAGGCCACCATCGTCTCGAAGCCCGATCGCGTCAGAGCGCCCAGAAAGACGAGCGCGAGCGCGATCGCCCCCTGGACGAGCAGGGCATTGCCCGGCGTCCCGGCGCGCTGCCGCCAGCGCCCGAGAGGCCGGAAGAAGCGGAAGTCCCGTCCGAGCGCGTAGTTCGCGCGCGCCCCGGTCAGGACGGTGGCGTTGGCGGATGTCATGGCGGAGATCGCCACGAGCACGCTGACGACGACCGCTCCCCGCTGTCCGAGCCACCCCCGCATGAGGTCCGCTGCCACGGCTTCCGAGCGCGCCATGCCCGCGAGCCCCAGGCCGCGGAGATAGGCGACGTTGGCGAGCAGGTAGATGCCCGTGATGATCGCGATCCCCCAGAGCAGGGCGCGCGCAAGGTTTTCGCGGCGGCCGCGCATCTCCGAGGAGATGTATGCGGCTTCGTTCCATCCGCCGTAGGTCAGCAGGATGAAGACGAGAGCGAGCCCGATTCCCGGCCGCTCGGAGGACGGCGCCCCCGGAACGGTCACCGGCGAAACGGAATCTGCCGCCACGGCGAAGCCGGCGGCGACGACGAGAAGCAGGCCGAGGACTTCGGCAGTCGTGAGGATCTTCTGGGTCCACTTCCCCTCCCGCAAGCCGTATAGGTTAATCCCCGTGAGCAGGATGACGAGGAGACCCGCGAAGATGGCGGGCGATCTGTCCCCGAGGGAAACGAGCTGCGACGCGTAGTCCCCGAACACGAACGCGAGCAACGCGATCGAGCCGGTCTGGAGGACCGTCATGCGGGACCAGGCGAAGAGGAAGGAAGGCGCCTGTCCGTAGGCGCGGCGGAGGTAGTGGTAATCGCCGCCCGGGTGCGGAAACGCCGTGACGAGCTCCGCATAGCAGAGCGCACCGATCAGCGAGATGAGACCCCCGACGACCCAGAGCAGGAGCGCGGTCGCCGGACGATCGACGGTCGATGCGACGAGCGAGGGGGTCTTGAAGATCCCCGCTCCGACCACGATCCCCACGATGACGACGATCGCGTCGGACATACCGAGCGCCGGAGCGGGACGCGCCGCGCCGCCGGAGCGGGCGTCGCCCGGTGTTTGCGCAGACGTTCCGGCTTTCCGTCCATCGGTCATCGGGATCTCCGGAAGATATGTCGCGATTCGGATCCGTGTTTCCGCAACCCGCCGCCGGGCAGCAAGTATCAGACCACGGCATCTGCTCGGGGCGGTCGTGACAAAGCGGCGCACTGTAGCGGAAGGCTTGGGCATCCTCCGCCGATGGCCTGAGCCGCTTAGCGGATCAGGAAGAGCGTGGCCAACCCCAGAAACATGCCCATGCTCGCGACGTCCGTGGCGGTCGTCAGGAAGATGCTCGAGGCCGTCGCCGGATCGGCGCCGAGCTTTCTCAACGTCAGCGGGATGAGCGCTCCCGAGATGCCGCTGACGACGCAGCTTCCGATCATGGCGAGGAAGACGATGAAGGCGAGCATGGGCGCGGCCGGGTTCTTCTGGAGCGTCGCGACGACGTACATCCCGAGGCCCGCAGTCAGCCCGACGAGGGTCCCGTTCAGGACGCCGAGCAGGCCTTCCTTCATGACGAGGGCGCGCTCCTTGCCCGGCTTCAGCTCGCCGAGCGTCAGGCCGCGCAGCGCGACGGCGAGGGCCTGGCAGCCGGTGTTGCCGGACTGCCCGGCCAGGACGGGGAGGAAGATCGCCAGGATGACGATCTGGTCGATCGTTTCCTGGAACATCCCGACGACCGCCGCCGCGAGGAATGCCGTCACGAGGTTCAGCTGCAGCCAGGGGTGCCGGAAGAGGAGGCTGCGCTTCCATGGCGTGGAGAGCCGCTCCTCCTTGTCCACGCCGACCATCGCTCCGGGCTGGGCGCTGATCTGATAGGCCTGCTCGGCGAACATGTCCTGGCCGCGGATCTCGCCGATGAGCCGCCGGTCGGCGTCGCAGACCGGATAGACCGGGAAGTGCCGGTTGAGGACGAGCTTCATCGCGTCGCTCAACTGGAGCTCCGGCGTCAGGTAGAAGACGTTCTTGAGCATGACTTCGGAGAGCTTGGCGTCCCGGTCCGCGAGCAGCAGGTCACGCATCGTGACGACGCCGACGAGCCGACCGCCCGCGTCCACGACGAACCCGTACGTGACGAAGGCCCGCTTGACGAGGTCCCGGATCGCTTCGATCGCGGAGTCCACGGTCACGTCCGGGGCAAACGTCGCGGTGGGCGCCTCCATCATTCGGCCGATCGTCCCTTCTTCGTAGGACTCGCTCGTCGCCCACTGCTCCGCCTCGGCGCGGGACGCCGCGGCGAGGAGGCGCTTGCGCTGCTTGCCGCGGAAGTGGTGGACGATCTCCCGCGCGACCTCGGGGCGGACGGCGCGCAGAACGGCGAGGATCTCCGAGTCGTCCTGCTGGGAGAGCAGCTCGGCGCTGTCCCGGGGCGGGAGCTGCACCACGGCCACGGCGAGTGATTGCGTCACGTTCTCGAGTGGCGTCACGGGTCCTCCATCTCTTGTAAACCGGAAATTCAGCTCCGCCCCGGCGGGCGAGAGATTATCGAAAGGCCGAGCTCCTCGCAGAGCTGACATGATCGACGGGGAGGAGGGCCGAGGAATGGGGAAGCACGTTCGTGCCGGGGATCTCGACATCTGGACCGAGCAGGTCGGGGCAGGGCCGGACGTTCTGCTGATCGGCGGCCTGGGCGACACCGTCGAGTCGTGGCAGTTCCAGCTCGACGGGCTGCGTGACCGGTACCGCCTGACCGCCTTCGACAACCGGGGAGCGGGCCGGACCACCATGCCGGCCGGCCCGGTCTCGGCGGAGATCATGGCGGACGACGCCGCCGAGGTCCTTCGCGCGCTCGGCCTCTCTTCTGCCCACGTCGCCGGCTTTTCGGGAGACAGCATCGTCGCTCAGGAGCTTGCGCTCCACCGCCCCGACCTGGTCCGCAGCCTCGTCCCCCAGAGCACGTGGCCGGTCATGGACTCCTGCTATCTCCGATCATGGCTCCTCTTCGTCCGCTGGCTCGTCGAGGTCGCGCCGAGCGAGCGCGCGTTCCTCGAGGGATTCTTCCTGGACATCTACACCGCGCGGGCGCACAACGACGGGACGGTCGCCCGGTTCATCGATGAGGTGCTCGCACCGCGGGCAGAGGCGCTGAAAAGCGCCGAGCCGCACTCCCCGAGGAGCTCCGGAAGGCGCGTACAGATGTCGTTCTCGGTATGTCACTGTCCAACGTGATTGCGTACTTCATCATCCTCACGACCGGGGCGACCCTCTACGCCTCGGGGCAGCGCGAGATCTCGACAGCCCACCAGGCTGCCCAGGCGTTGCGACCCATCGCGGGCGCGCTGGCGGAGGAGCTCTGCTGTATCGGACTGATCGGAACGGGCTTTCTCGGCGTGCCGGTCCTCGCCGGTTCCGCAGCCTATGCCGTTGCCGAGGCGGGGGCCTGGCGTCGGGGGATCGATAAGCGGCCCCGAATGGCGAAGAAGTTTTACGCGGTAATCGCCCCGGCCATGATTGGAGGCATGGTCATCGACTATGCAGGGATCAACGCGATTCGGATGCTTTTCTGGGCTGCGGTCGTCAACGGCGTCCTTGCCCCCCGCTCATCGCAATCATTCTTCGCGTCTCCAACAACCGCGCGGTGATGGGCGAACACACGAACGGAAGAGTCCTGAACTTCTTGGGGATCGCTACCACACTCGTGATGAGCGCGGCCGGGATCGCTTTTCTCCTGGCCTCGTAAACGGTCCGGCCTTTCGGCCGCGGGCGGTCGCTATCCGATCAGCCTTATCGAACGCCAAGAGCCGGCGCGTCAGCGGATCCCGAGCAAGCAAAAGCGAAGTGTTGGTGGAGCTGATCGGGATCGAACCGACGACCTCCTGAGTGCGATTCAGGCGCTCTCCCAAACTGAGCTACAGCCCCACGCGGAGCGGGGGAGGATAGCATGCCGCTCCGGCGCGACAAAACGCGGGGAGCGACCGAAACACCGATGGATCATCACCTCGACCCGAGCTTCCTCCTGGCTTTCGCCTCGGCGCTGCTCGGGGCAAAGATCCTCGGCGAGCTCGTCGAGCGGATCGGCCAGCCGGCCGTCCTCGGCGAGCTCCTCGCCGGGGTGATCCTGGGCCCCTCGCTGCTCGGCCTCGTGCCGCTCTCCGAGGGGATGTTCCTCCTGGCCGAAGTCGGCGTGATCCTTCTCCTCTTCGAAGTCGGCCTGGAAACCGACCTCCAGGAGCTCCTCCGGGTGGGAAGGCCGGCGATCGCCGTGGCGATCGCGGGGATGGCGCTGCCTTTCCTCGGCGGCTATTTCCTGACGCGCCTGCTCGGGCACTCGACGCTCACCGCGGTGTTCGTCGGGGCGGCTTTGACCGCCACCTCCATCGGGATCACGGTGCGGGTCCTTTCCGAGCTCAAGGCGCTCGATACCCGCGAGGGCCAGATCATCCTCGGAGCGGCGGTTGCCGACGACATCCTCGGCCTCGTTGTCCTCTCGGTCGTCAGCCAGCTCGCGGGGGGCGAAGGAGAGGTCGTGGCCACCGCGGTCCGGGCGACGAGCCTCGCGCTCGGTTTCCTGGCGCTCGCTCTGGCGCTCGGGATCCCGCTCGGGAGCCGGCTGATCAACATCGTGGGCCGCGCGAACGTCCGGGGCGTCCTCGTCGCGGTCTCCGTGGCGCTTGCCCTCCTTCTGGCCTTCACCGCCGAGAAGGCCGGCTCCGCCCCGATCATCGGAGCCTTCGCGGCGGGCCTCGTCCTGGCGCGGACGAACCGCCGGCACGACATCGACACGGCGCTGCGGCCGATCGTGGACATCTTCGCGCCGATCTTCTTCGTGTTCGTCGGGGCGCAGGTCAACGTCGCGTACCTGAACCCCTTCGTCGCGGAGAACCGCGCCGCCCTCCTCCTCGCTCTCGGCCTGACGATGGTGGGATTCCTCGGCAAGTTCGCCGCCGGCTATGCGGCCTGGGGCGACGTGCGGCGATCGTTCATCGGGGCGGGCATGGTCCCGCGCGGGGAGGTCGGCCTCATCTTCGCGGCGATCGGCCGCTCCAGCGGCGCGCTGCCCGAACGGGTCTTCGTCGCCGTCGTCCTGACGGTCTTCGCGACGACCTTCATCGCGCCGCCGCTCTTGAAGGCGCTGCGGCCCGCGGCGAAGCGTTCGCTCTAGCGCAGGTCGGCGATCGTCGCGCCGAGCAGCGCCCGGCGCTCGGCGTCCATTCGGTCGAAGAGAGGCTGCAGGACCTTGCAGACCTTGTCCGCCTCGTCCGGCGTGATCGCGTAGAGGTTCGGCGAGATCGCCTCGACCACCCGGGCGACGGTGATGTCGCCGGCAGGGACGGCGAGCTCGTATCCCTGGGCGTTGCTTCCTTGGACGAGGCCGTTCTCCTTGAGGCAGTCCAGGATCTTCTCGGCCTCGACGGAGGACGCTTCCTGGTCCTTGTAGAGGTCCCGGAACTTGTGCGCGCCGCCGGTCGCCAGCCGCAGGAGCATCCGGATCGCGTTCTCCGCCCTTCCGGCGCGCCCGGCCGCCCCGATGCCCCTCTTGCGGCGGCGCAGCTTGGTCTGGAGCACGTGGGTGAGCTCGACGCCGAGGAGGATGAGCACCCAGACGAAGAAGACGGAGACGAGCGTGAGCATGAGCAGGGTGAGGGAGCCGGTGATGAGGTTCATGCGCGAGAGCGTCTCGACGTATCGTCCGAAGATCGTGCGAAGCAGCTCGAGGAGCCCCGCCATGGCGGCTCCGGCTATGGCGGCCGACGTCCAGTGGACGTGGGCATTGGGCAGGAAGCGGTAGAGCAGGGTGAGCGCCGCGAACTCCACGAGGAACGGGAAGGTGGGGATCTTCGCGAACCCGCCGAGCCCCCCGACGCCGGACGCGATGGCGCCCATCAGCAGCGCCAGCACGATGAGAACGAACGTATAGATGGCCATGCGCGAGAACCACGCCCGCCGCTTGGGCGCGCCCCAGACCGCGTTGAACGTCGCCTCGATGATGAAGATGAGCCGCAGGGACGAGACGATCAGGAAGATCAAGCCGATCGTCGAGATGGCCATGGACTCGGAGACGAAATCCCGGAGGTTCTGCGTGATACGTGCCGTGTGGTACGGCAGGATCTGATTGATCACGTCGAGGATCTGCGTGTCCTTCTCCTGGAAGAAAGCGGCGATGAAAAGGGAGAAGGTCGCGAGCAGGGGAACGGCGGTCAGCAGCGTCGTGAAGGCGAGCGAGCCGGCCAGGTCGATTCCGCGATCCGCGTTGAAGCCACGGAAGGTCTCGACGATGACTTCTTTCAGGGTCACGGCGACCCGGAGGATCGGCTCCGGGACGACGGGCAGACGCCTCTTGGCCCGCCGCGTGAGCTGTGTGATCGCCCTCACGAAAGCTCCACCACGTCCCCCTCGTTCGGGAGCTCCACCTTCCATCCGAGGTCGGTGCGCAGGCTGGCGGCGAGGGCGTCGCGCGCCGGCGGCTCGCCATGGACCAGGAAAGCCTTGCGCGGCGGGGAAGGCAGCGTCGCTGCCCATTCGACGAGTCCCTTCTGGTCGGCGTGGGCGGAGAGAGCCGGAACCTCGCGGACGTCCGCCCGCACCGGAACTTTCTGCCCGTGGATCCGGATTTCCTGCGCCCCTTCGAGGATCCGCCGCCCGAGCGTCCCCTCGGCCTGGAACCCGACGAACAGCAGCGTCGTGTCCGTCTCGGGGACGCGCCGCTTGAGGTGATGGAGCACGCGGCCGCCGGTGAGCATCCCGGAGGCCGAGATGATGACCATCGGGCCGCGCCGGTCGTTGAGGCGCTTGGATTCGACGGACGTGCGCACGAGGTGGACCGACGGCCCTTCGATCGGACAGACGCCGTCCTGGCGCAGCTTCTCGGCCTCCAGATCGTGCTCGTCGAGGTGCTCGCAATAGAGGTCCACGACGGACGTGGCCATGGGGCTGTCCACGAAGATCGGCAGGTCCGCGGGGATGCTGCCGCGGCGCTGCAGGACGCGGAGGTGATAGAGGACGTCCTGCGTCCGGCCGACCGCGAAGGCGGGGATGAGGAGCACGCCGCGCCGGGCCACGGTCTGCTCCACGATCCGGCCGAGCTCCTCGAGCGGAGAAGCCGTCGGATGGGTCCGGTTGCCGTACGTGGACTCGAGCACGAGGTAATCCGCGCGAGCGAGGGGCTCGGGATCCTTGAGCACCGGCGCGTCGCGCTGGCCCACATCCCCGGAGAAGACGGTCACGACGCCTGCCGACTCGACCGCGACGTAGGCCGCCCCGAGGATGTGCCCCACCCGATGAAAGGAGAACGAGAACTCGGAATCGACCGCGACCGGGGAGTGGAAGGGGACGGGGCGCAGGAGACCGAGCGCGGCCCGGCCCTCCTGCGCGTCGAAGAACGGCAGCGCGGGTCGATGGCGCGAGTAGCCCTTCTGGTTCGCGTAGCGGGCGTCCTCCTCGTGGAGATGCCCGGCGTCCGGCCAGAGATCCTCGAGCAGCCCGATCGTCGGCGGAGTGGCAAAGACCGGGCCGGCATAGCCGAGCTTCGCGAGCCGGGGCGCGTACCCCGTATGGTCGATGTGGGCGTGCGTCAGGGCGATGGCGTCCAGAGCGGACACGTCGAAGGACGGATCGGCCCAGTTCTTCTCCTTGTGCTCGCGGGAGCCCTGGAAGATGCCGCAATCCACGAGGAGGCGCCGGCGGCTCCCTTTCATCAGGAACTTCGACCCCGTCACGGTGCCGCAGGCCCCGAGGAAGCGGAGCTTGGCCATTCCGGCGATTATTCGTGCTCGTGTGGCAAATCGCAAACTCCGGGGGGAGGTGGCGCGGGACGGTATAAGATCGCGCTTTCGATTCGGAGGTGACCGATGGCCAAAGAGACCCCATTCGATCGGGCGCGGGACTTCGTGGAAGAGAAGATCGACCAGACGAGGGAAGTGCTGGGCGACACGTACTCGCGGGCGCGCGACGGCTACGACGACATCAGCGATGACATGCGCAAGAACCTGCGCACCACGGCGCGCCGGCTGGAGAAGGACTACGGGCACGTCTGGAACGACGTGCGCAAGTACGTCAAGGAGAACCCGGCGTCCGCGCTCGGGATCTCTCTTGGCATCGGGTTCCTTTTCGGGTTCCTGTTCCGCGGCGACGACGACTAGGGGGCCGGCGTCCGGTGAGGCGTAGGCCGAAGGCGTCAGGCGTGGAAGTCCGGGCGTGATCCGGATCGAGCCTCTCGAGAAGGCGCTGCCGAAAGACTGGCGGCGGACCATTCGGGAGCATCCGTGGCTGACTCTGGTGGCCGCCGCCGCCGCCGGTCTCTATCTCGGGCGCAACCATGGCCGGCAGCTGCTGGCGGCGGGCGTGAGCTCCGGGCTCGCGCTCGGCGTCGAGAGCGTGCGCGGCGCGCTCGGTCTCCCGAGCGCTCGCGCGAAGCGCTGAAGCCCCTTCGCTCCCCGGGAGCGCCCGCCCCATGAGGGTCATGCCGGCCGGATCCTGGATCGGGAGGTTCCAGGTCCACCGGGTGCTCGGCAAGGGCTCGATGGGAGTCGTGTATCTCGCCACCGATCCGCGCATCGGGCGGCCGATCGCGTTGAAGACGTTCCGTCCGGAAGGGGGGCCGCCCGAG
>JBHENW010000111.1:0-17435 GCA_046261875.1 Thermoanaerobaculia bacterium
GGCCCCCGCCGTGGCCGGCGCCGCAGCGAAGGAGAAAGACTCGCCGCGCCCCGATTCCGAGCAGCAGGAGGGGTTCGCCGGCCGCACCGCTTCACGCGACGATCCGTCCGGAGGGGAGCGCAGCGCGGCGGCCGCTCATGACCTGGCGGCGCTGGAGTCGAACGTCACGATCCGTATCGAGATCACCGCGCTCGATGGAGAGGGAACGCCGCCGCCGGCCCTCGATCAGCCGGAGCTCTCGCCGGAGCACCGCGGCCGAACCTATGTCCTGATCGTGAGCGCCAGCGGACAGGTCCTGGACGTCCTCCCGCAGGAGGAGACCGACCGGCGCCGCGCGCAGCAGGAGAGCGCGAAGCGTCAGAAGCTGGAACGGCGCCCGGTGCCCGAGGAGCTGGCGGGCCTCCGCTTCGAAGCGGGCCACCGCCCCCGCCGCCTGCTCCTGACCGTGCGCTAGTCGTCGCTCTCGCTCCCGCGGCGCGAGCCTCCCTTCGGGGACTTTCTCGCGCCGCGTAACAGAGCCGCTCGATGTGCCGTCGGGGTCCGTCGCGCCACTATAATCGCCGCCGTTCCTTCGTTCGGAGGAGGTGTCGATGAAGCGCGTGGACGCACTGCTCGCGGACTACGGCTCCTTTCACCGGACGCGCGGCAACCTCGTCTGTCACGTCTTCGGCGTCACCTTGATCGTGTACGGCATCCTTTCGATGCTCGGCCAGATCCCCCTCGGAATCGGCGAGTGGACGGCGGCGGAGCTGCTGCTGGCGGCCGCTTTCCTCTATTACCTGACGCTGCACGCGGGGCTCGCTTTCGGCGTGCTCGCCGCGACCGGCCTGCTCGACGCGATCGCGCATGCGGTCTCCGACTGGCGCGTCGGCCTCACGGCGTTCGTCGTCGGGTGGATCTTCCAGGCCGTCGGGCACGCGCGGTTCGAGAAGAACTCCCCCGCCTTCTTCCGCAACGTCATCCATCTGATGGTTGGCCCGCTCTTTCTCGTCAACGAGCTCCTGCGGGTTCGCCGTCCCTTGACCGCTCCCGGCACTCCCGACTGAACAGAGACGCGATTCCCGGGTTTCCCGAGGCCCTCCGGGACCTCGGCTGGTCGGACCTCCCGGGAGGAGAGGCCGAGCGGCTCTCGGAGATCACGCGGGAGTTCGTGGAGGCCTCCCTCGCGTTCGCCGACGTCGAGCCGGCGGTCACGATCTTCGGTTCGGCGCGGCTGCCGCCGACCCACCGCAGTTACGCGCTGGCCCGCGAGACCGCGCGACTGCTGGCCCGCGCCGGTTTCAACGTCGTGACCGGGGGCGGCCCCGGCATCATGGAAGCGGCCAACCGGGGATGCCAGGAGGGTGGCGGGCTTTCGATCGGGCTGAACATCAAGATCCCCCAGGAGCAGCTCCCCAACCGCTACCTCGACCGCGAGTTCACCTTCCAGTACTTCTTCATTCGCAAGTACATGTTCATCAAGCTTTCCTGCGCGTTCTTCGCGTTCGTGGGGGGCTTCGGCACCCTCGATGAGCTTTTCGAGACCCTCACCCTGATGCAGACCCGCAAGATGCGTTCGTACCCGATCATCCTCGGAGGCAGTGACGCCGAGGACCTCCTCGAGCCGCTGCTCGGCAAGCTGCTCGAGTACGGGACGATCGATGAAGAGGACCGTGACCTGCTCCACCTCAGCAAGACGCCGGAAGAGGCGGTCCAGCTCGTCATCGAGCACCACCGGCGCCTGTCGAAGATCACCAACAAACCGGAGGAACGCCCGCACCGGCCCGTGACCTAGATGACTATGGCAAGCGAGCGGCGCGGAAGATCGCCCGGAGAGGCTCGAGTGGGATCGCCTCGACGCGGCGTCCCTGGTGGCCCACCATCGTCGCCGCGCGGGTCATCGAGTTGTAGACCGCTTCCTCGACGGACTCGACCGCGGCGAGAAAGAGCGGGCTGACCGCGTCGTTGTGCAGCTCCTCCAGGGCCAACGCACCTGTGGCGGGCGCCGCGTGCGGCACGGGATTCCTCGTCGAGAACGCGATCACGAAGTCTCCCGAGCCGTTGTCCATGAAGGAGCCGGTCCGGGCCAGACCCAGCACCGCGCGGCCCGCCAGCCGCTCGAGGTTCCTCGGCGAAAGCGGAGCATCCGTCGCCAGGACCATCATGCAGGAGCCGCCGGGGCCTTCGAGCTCCTCCCGATATTCGTGCCGTCCGAGCCGCTCGCCGACGCGGTGCCCGGCGATCGTCAGGATCCCGCCGAAGTTGGATTGCACGAGCGCCCCGACGGTGTATCCCCCCAGTTTCGCCGGTAGCACGCGAGAGGAGGTCCCGACGCCACCCTTCCAGGCGAACGCCCGCGTGCCGGTGCCGGCGCCGACGTTGCCCTCCTCCACGGGTCCCGGGCGCGCGGCGTCGATCGCTTCGCGCACCTCGCGGGCCGTGATGCGGATTGAACGGATGTCGTTGAGATAACCGTCGTTGGTCTCGCCGACCACGGCGTTGACCGACCGGACGCCCTCGTTGCCGGGCTGCGCGAGCGTCCAGCGCACGACACCCTCCAGGCCGGCGGCCACCGCGAGCGTGTTCGTGAGGACGATCGGCGACTCGATGTTGCCGAGCTCCCGCACCTGGAGGAACCCGGCCGCCTTCCCGAAGCCGTTCCCGACGTACACGGCTCCCGGGACCTTGCGCTGGAAGAGGTTCCCGTCGTGCGGAAGGATCGCCGTCACGCCCGTCCGGATCGAGTCGCCTTCGACGACCGTACGGTGGCCCACGCGCACGCCGGCGACGTCGGTGATGGCGTTCCAGCGGCCGGTCGGGAGAACGCCGGGCCTCACGCCGAGCTCCCGGACCCGGGGCCGGGACTCCTCCGCGGCCGGCGCCGCGACCGCCGCGAAAGCGGACGCCAGGAGCGCCGCGAAGCGGAGGCGAGGCCGAATCAGCAAAACGTCGTCATGACCGCGTCGGGATGCTCCAGCCGGTAGCCCTCTCCCGCCGGATCCGGATCGACGAGCAGGACCGCTCCGTCGAGCTTCCGGAAGGCGTAGTCGTCCATGACCACCGGGATGCCCTCGGATTCGAAGCGGTGCCCCTCTTCCCCGGCGTTCTTCTCGACCGAGATGCGAAAGCCGGTCCCGCCGCATCCGAGCAGGTGGCGGACGGACAGGACCGCGCGGGAGAAATCGGCCTCACCGCGCAGCTTGCGGGCGGCCTCCGGAGAGATCGTGAGGGGGCCCCGCTCCGCCGTCATAGGATCCATTCTAGGCGGATCGCCGAGGCCTTCCGCCGCGCCGCGGAGGGCCCATCCGAACCCGACGTTCCAGGACCCGGAAGGTCCGTCTCATTTCGGCGGTGAGCATCGCCACCTCCGATTCGGGAGGCGGCGCGGGGATCCAGGCCGATCTGCTCACCTTCGCCGCCCACGCCGTGTACGGCACGACGGTCCTCGCGGCGGGGACCGCGCAGAACACGCAGGAGGTGACGGAGATCGAGACGTTCTCTCCCCGTTTCCTCGCGGCGCAGATGGACGCGGTCTTCTCCGACTTCCGCCCCGCGGCCGTCAAGATCGGGATGCTGTTCGACGCCGCACGCATCCGGGTCGTCGCCGAGGGTCTGCGGCGTCACCGCGCGCGCAACGTCGTGCTCGACCCCGTGATGGTTTCCAAGAGCGGCGCGAGGCTGCTCGCCCCGGCGGCGCTCGGGGCGCTGAAGCGAAAACTGCTGCCGCTCTGCGATCTCGTCACGCCCAACCTTCCGGAGGCCGAAGCGCTCTCGGACGTGAAGATCCGGACCGACGGCGATCGGCGGCTCGCCGCCGGCGTGATTTGCGACCTGGGAGCCAGCGCCGTGCTCATCAAGGGGGGACACGGACGCGGCAACCGCGTCCGAGACCTCCTCTTCGACGGGAGCCGCTTCCGCTGGTTCGATTTCCCCCGGATCCCGACGAACGCGACGCACGGGACGGGCTGCACGCTCTCCTCGGCGATCGCGGCCAATCTCGCCCTCGGCCGGACGCTCGAGGACTCGGTCTCCCGGGCGATCCGGTACCTGCGCGCCGGTCTGCGACGCGGACTTTTCCCCGGGCGGGGGTTCGGCGTCCCCGACCACTTCGCGCTGGAGCGAATCCCCTAGGCGCGGTCCGGGAGAGCTACTCCGGCGCCGCGGTGTCCCGCGAGCGCTCGGTCGCCTCTTCCATCAGGTGTGCGGCGGTGTCGAGCAGGCTCCGCTCCGCTTCATCCAGGGGCGCCTCCGTCCGCCCGGCTTCGAGGATCTGCTGCTGGCGCCGCAGCTCCTCGGCGAGCGGCTGGTCGATCTCCCGGCCTCCCGCTTCGTCGAGATAGCCCCACAGGCCGTTGGGGCAGTGCCGGTCGTCTTCCCAGCCGGGATGGTCCACGATGGGGTAGAGGCAGATGCCCTCGAGCGGGATGCCGAGCTCGTTCGCCGCCTGGACCTCCCGGCCGATGTAGTGCAGCCAGCTCGGCCGGGCCTCGGCCTCGATGCCGGTCTCCGCGATGAACATGGGCCGGCGATACCGGTTGTACACCTCCCGGAGCATGTAGCGCAGGGGCAGGTGCTGCGGATGAGAGGGCACGAGCACGGAGCCCTCGTGGATCCACTGGTTGTGGATGTAGTAGTTGACGCCGAGGACGTCGAGCATCCAGTCCTCGCCTCCCAGCTCCGGCTCGACCCGGCCGGCGATCATGTCCCAGGCGGCAAACTGCGAGAGCCGGTACCCTTCGGCCTTCGCCCGGTCTTCGGGACGCGTCGGGTCGGCGACGATGTTGATGATGGGATCGGTGTGAATGATCCTCGCGGAAGGGGCCGCCTCGCGTATGACGCGGGACGCCGCGATCGCGGCGCGCACGAGCTGCCGCTTCAGATCGTCGCCGCGCCCCCGCGCGTACGGAAAGAAGAACCCTTCTTCCCCGCCGGCGAAGGAGAGGAAGGAGATCTCGTTGACCGGTGCGATGTAGGGGACCGCGTCGTCCTCCCCCTCGACGACCTCGAGGAAAGCCCGCACGAAACGGGCGAAGCGATCCGGGAAGTCTTCCGAGAAGACGTCCACGTGGTCAGGCCACCCGAAGTGCAGGAGGTCCCACGCGACGTGGGTCTTCGTTTCGCTCGCCGCGCGAACCATGGGGAGAAAGCTCGACCAGTCGTACCGGCCAGGCACCGCCTCGACGAGGTGCCACCGAACGCCGTCCCGGGCGGCACGGATGCCGACCTCATGGAGCCGCGCGTAATCTTCCCGCGCGAAGCGGTCGTGCCGCGTCGAAGCGAGCAGGTCGAGCCGTCTGCCATCGCGGCGCCGGTGGGTCGAGCATTCGAAGCCGCCGAGGAAGAGGCTCCGGAAGAGCGGGGCGGACTTCCCCGTGGAGTAAGCCGGGCGCAGGCCCGTCGCAGACGTGCCCGGGGAGTCGATCGCGATGAGCGTATCGGGGCGAGAGATTCCGCGGCCGGGGCCCGCGGTCCTACTCCCCGGCCTTCTTGGCGGCCTGCTCCATCTGCTTGCGCAGCGACAGGGGTCGCATGTCCGTCCAGACTTCCTTGATGTAGGCGAGGCACTCGGGCTTCAGCCCCTTCTTGCCCGCCTCTTTCCAGCCTAGGGGGAGCTCGCGGTCGGCCGGCCAGATCGAATACTGCTCTTCATGGTTCACCACGACGCTATAGATCGTCGTGTCTTCGGTCTCGTCTTCGGCCATTCGCTCTCCCGTTCCCGGATTTCCGCGCCTGATGATAACCGACGGCGGCGCCGCGCGGTCTACTTCCAGTAGTCGAACGCGTATCCGGCGGCGGAGTAGGCCATCTCGGAGATCGCCGTCTGCTCCGCGTCCCGGTTGTGGTCGAGGTCCAGCGACTTGAGCCTGTTGACGATGCGGTGCCGGGCGGCGTAGAGGAACGCGCGCGCCAGCCGGAGCTCGTCGGAAGAGCGATCCGCGCCGCGCGCGTGGATCGCCCCGGTCGCGCGGGCGACGACCGCGAGGCACCCGTACAGATCGATCGCCGCGTCGGCGACCCGCGCCTGCTGGTATTCGCGGTCCACGATCTTCTGCCCATGCCGCCGCAGGAGCGTCGAGACGGCGCCGGCCAGGACGCGGGTGTACCGGGAAATGACCTCCCCTTCCGCCGCGAGCTCCGCCGGAACGCGCGTCAGCTTGTCCGGCGCGACGTATCCGCGGATCTTCCGTCCGACGAAGTCCGACAGGATGCCCACGGAGGAGAGGGGTGCTTTCAGCGCGCGGGCGACCTCCTTGAGGTCCTGCGCCGTGTCCTTCATGGCGGAGAGCGCGATGAGAACGCGCAGGATCTCGTTGGTCCCCTCGAAAATCATGTTGACGCGGGAGTCGCGGAGGGCGCGCCCGTAGGGATAGTCGTCCATGAAGCCGTTGCCTCCCGCGATCTGGAGGGCGTCGTTGATGTTGCTCCAGACGGCTTCGGTCCCGAACACCTTGCAGCAGGCGCCTTCCAGGGCGTAGTCCGGAAGTCCGCGGTCGATCAGGCCCGCGGTGAGGTAGACCATCGACTCGAGGCCGTACGTGCTCACGACCATCCGCGCGAACTTCTCGCGGATCATCTCGAACTCGGCGATGCTCTTGCCGAACTGCCGGCGCTGCGTCGCGTGAGCGGCGGCCGCGCGGATCATCGCCTTTGAGCCGCCGACGCACCCGGCTCCGAGCGACGTGCGCCCGGTGTTGAGGACTTCCACGGCGATCTTGAACCCCTGCCCCCGCTCCCCGATGACGTGGGAGGCGGGGACCCGCACGTTGCGCAGCTCCACGGGAACGGTCGAAGAGCCTTTCAGGCCCAGCTTCTGCTCCTCCCGCCCCGGCTCGACTCCCGGCATGTCCCGCGTGACCACGAACGCCGTGATGCGGCGGTGCGCGTCCTCGGCCTGGAGGGCCGTGTCCTTCGCAAAGACGGTGAAGAAGCCCGCGACGCCGCCGTTCGATATCCAGTGCTTCGTTCCGTTCAGCACGAATTCGCCCGTCGAGGGGTCGAGGTCCGCCGTCGTGCGGATGGACGCCGCGTCGGAGCCCGCCTCCGGCTCGGTCAACGCGAAGGCGGCGATCATTTCGCCCGAGGCGAGACCCGGCAGCCACCGCTTCTTCTGCTCCGGGCTTCCATGCAGGAGAAGCGCCTTCATTCCGATCGACTGGTGGCCGCCGATGAGAATGCCGAGCGACGCGTCCGTCTGGCCGACTTCCTCCATGACGCGGCAGTACGCGGAGGCGGAGAATCCGTAGCCGCCGAACTCCTCCGGGATCGTCATTCCGAAGGCGCCGAGCTCGGCGAGCCCCCGAATGACTTCCCCGGGGATCCGGCTTTCCTGATCGATGCGCCGGGAATCGATCTTGTCCCGGGCAAAACCGCGGAACGAGTCGAGGAAGGCGCTGACGGTCTCCCTCTCCTCCAGAGAGATCTCGGGGAACGGGAAGACGAGGCTCTCCACGAGGTGGCCGCTGCACATCGCCCGGACCGGCGAGACGAGCTCGGCTTCCTCCCGGGCGGGGACCGGATCGCTCAGGACGCCTTCTCCCGCGGCGCCTCGCCCGCCTCGCCGTAGAAGACTCGGCCCTCGCGGGCGAGACGGCGAAGCGTGTCGGCGGGAGCGAAGCGCGCGCCGACTTTCCCGGCGAGCTCCTCGAGCCGCCCGATGACTTGCGCGATACCGAGCGTGTCGGCGTACCGGAGGAGGCCCCCGCGGAACGGAGGAAACCCGGTCCCGAAGATCATCGCGAGGTCGAGCTTCTCCGGGCGCGCGACGACCTGCTCTTCCAGGCAGAACGCGGCCTCGTTGACCATCGGCAGGACGAGGCGCGCCTCGATCGTCTCCGCCGGAATCGGCGAGGTCTTCGCCGGCTCGACCCCGAGCGCCGCATAGGCCTCGCGCGAGGGCTCGCCCCTCTTTCCGCCGTCGTAAGCGTAGAAGCCCCGGCCGCTCTTGCGCCCCAGGCGCCCGGCCGCGACGAGCGCCTCGTTGCCGCTCGGCGGCATACGCTCCGGAAACGCGGACTGGAGGACTTCCGCCGCCTTGACCGCCACGTCGAGGCCGATGTCGTCGAGCAGGGCGAGCGGCCCGACGGGCATGCCGAACGCGGTCATGGTGGAGTCCACCTGCTCGATGCGGCACCCCTCGCGCACGAGACGCACGGCCTCGGAGAGGTAGGGCGCCAGGATCCGGTTGACGAGAAACCCCGGCGAGTCGCGCACGACGACCGGCGTCTTTCCGAGGGCCTTGGCGAGTGCGAAGATCGTCGCCACGGTCTCGTCGTCGGTGTGCCGGCCACGGATGACCTCGACGAGCGGCATGCGGTTCACCGGGTTGAAGAAGTGCATGCCGACGACCCGGCGCGGGAGGCGCGCGCCGGCGGCGATCTCGGAAATCGGCAGGGTCGAGGTGTTCGACGCGAACATCGCAGAATCGGGGACGACGCCCTCCCAGTCGGCGAGCACGGAGCGTTTCACGCCGAGCTTCTCGACGACTGCCTCGATCGTGACCTCGCACCGCGCGAATCCGGTGTACTCGAGCGTCCCGGAGATCAAGGCCATCCGGGACTCCATCTCGCGCGGCTTCATCCGCCGCTTCTGGACGACCGCCTTCCAGAGCGACGCGGCGGCGGCGAACCCTCTGGCGAGCGCCTTCGGGTCCACGTCCTTCATGCGGACGGACAGGGCCTTGTCGGCGGCGAGGTGCGCGATGCCGCCTCCCATGAGCCCGGCGCCGAGAACCCCGACCCGGCGCACCGGCCGCGGCTGGACCGAGGGGTCCTCGACTCCCGTTTCTTTCTTGATCTCTTCGGTCCAGAAAAAGATCCGCAGCAGGTTCTTCTGGACTTCTCCGCCGAAGACATTCGCGAGATGCCGCGCTTCCGCCTCCAGTCCCTCCTCGACGCTCTTCCCGTACGACTCCTCGATGACCGCGAGGGCCTCCAGGGGCGCCGGATAGTGCCCGCCGGTCTCCTCGAGGACCTTCTCCCGCGCCTTCTGGAGCACGAGCTTGCGGCCGAAAGGGTTGCCCTCGAGCGCCCAGTCCGCGGGCGTCATCGCGCGCCGCCGATCCCGCGGTTTGGCCGTGCCGACTTTCGAACGGCTGAAATCGACCGCGTACCGGTCGAAGATCGGCGCGGGGACCGCCTCGTCCACGAGCCCGATCTTGCGCGCCCGCCGCGCGTCGAGCTGCTTGCCCGTGAGGATCAGGTCGAGTGCCGCCGGGAGTCCGACGAGCCGGGGCAGCCGCGTGGATCCTCCCCATGCGGGGAAGAGTCCGAGGCGGACCTCCGGCAGGCCGATCTTCGCTTTCGGCGCGTCGGACATCAGGCGGTAATCACAGGCGAGCGCCAGCTCCGTGCCGCCGCCGAGACAGATGCCGTTGATCGCAGCGACGGTCGGATGCGGCAGGTGCGCGAGCTGCTCGAAGATGGCCTGACCTCGCCGAGCGCCCTCGGGGGCGTCCTCGGGTCTCGCCCGCGTGAACTCCTTGACGTCGGCCCCGGCGATGAAGACGTCCAGCTTTCCGCTTCGGACGAGGAGCGCGCGAGCGCGCGGCTCCCGGCTCAGTCGGACGAGCAGCGTCGAGAGCTCGGCGAGGACGTCGCGGGTGAACTTGTTGACCTTCTCGCCGGGGAGGTCGAAGGTCAGGACGGCCAGCCCGTCCTCGCCGATCTCGAGCCGGAACGCCCCGGAGGCGCCTTCCGGAGAGTCCGGAGCGCCGCGGACCGGTTCCGGCGCCGCGGTCACGGAACCTCAGGCGACATGCTGCTTCTCCGCCGCCTGGTACATCCCCTCGATCAGGTTCTGGTAACGGGTCTCGAGTATTCGCCGCTTGACCTTGAGGGTCGGCGTGATCGAGCCGTCCTCGATGGTGAGGTCCGCGGGCAGCAGCGCGAAGGCCCGGACCTGCTCGTGGTGCGGCTTGTCGGCGTTGTACACGTCGATCTCCTGCTGGAAGAGCCGCCGCACTTCGGGATTGGCGTCGATCGTCGCGGCCTGGATGGTGACGTGGGACTCGCGCGCCCAGTCGTTCAAACGCTCGAAGTTGGGCACGATCAGGGCCGCGAGGAACTTGTGGCGGTCGCCGAGGACGATCGGCAGGCTGATGTAAGCCGACTTCTTCAGCTCGTTCTCGATCGGCTGCGGAGCGGCTTTCTTGCCGCCGGCGAGCACGATGAGGTCCTTCTTCCGATCCGTGATCTTGAGGAACCCTTCCTCGTCGAGCTGGCCGATGTCGCCGGTGTGAAGCCACCCCTCGCGGTCGATGGCTTCCGCGGTCGCTTCGGGCTTGTCGTAGTAGCCCTTCATGAGGTGCCGCCCGCGAGTCAGGATCTCTCCGTCCTCCGCGATCTTGACCTCGACTCCGGGGATGGGGCGGCCCACGGTGCCCAGCCGCCAGGCGTCGGGGCCGTTGACGCAGATGACCGGAGAGGTCTCGGTGAGCCCGTATCCTTCGTAGATCGGGACGCCGGCCGCCCAGAAGAACTCCGCCAGCTCGCGCGAGAGCGGCGCGCCGCCGGAAACGGCGAACTGGAACCGGGACCCGAGCGCATGGCGGATCTTCGCGAAGACGAGCTTGTCCGCGATCTTCGCCTTGCGCGCGAGGGATCCGGGCACCGGGCGCCGGCGCTCTTCGTAGGACAGCTTTTCCTTCCCGACCCGCACGGCCCAGGAGAAGAGCTTCTTCTTCAGGCCGCTGCCGGCGGAGACCTTGTCCATGATGCGCGCGTGCACCTTCTCGTACACGCGGGGCACGGCGCCGAAGCAGTGCGGCTCGACCTCGAGGAAGTTGTCCCGGAGCTTCTCGATCGATTCGGCGTAGGCGATGGACGCCTTCCGGTAGGCGTACGCGTAGTCGAGCATCCGCTCGAAGACGTGGGAGAGCGGCAGGAAAGAGAGCGCGACGGCTTCGCCCGTGATCGGAACGATCTGGCAGCTCGACGTCACGTTGGACACGAGGTTGTCGTGCGTCAGCATCGCGCCCTTGGATTCTCCCGTCGTCCCCGAGGTGTAGATGATGGTCGCCACGTCCTCGGGCTTCACGCGCGCGGCGCGCTGCTCGAAGATCCCCGGATTCATCTCGAGCGTCGGGCGGCCCTTGTCCACGACCTGGTCGAACCGCAGGAAGCCCGCTTCGGCGGGCGGCGCCCCTTCCATGAGGAGCACGTACTCCAGGGACGGGCACTGCGCCCGGATCGTCAGGACCTTTCCGAGCTGCTCGAGGTTCGAGACGAAGATGGCCTTGGTGCCCGAGTCCTTCAGGAGGGGGGCGATCTGTGCGCCGGGCAGGGTCGGGTAGATCGGGACGGACCACGCGCCGGCGCAGAGGATTGCGTAGTCCGCCATCGCCCACTCCGGCCGATTCTCGGAAAGGATCGCGACGCGGTCGCCCGGCTGGACGCCGAGGGCGTTCAGACCGAGGGAGAGAGCGCGCACGGTGAAGCCGAAATCGGAGGCCGGGATGGACTTCCATTCCCCGCCCACCTTGGAGATGAGCAGGTTGGTCTTGCCGGAAGCCGCGGCGGCGATGAAGACGTCGCAGAGCGTGCGGAACTCCGAGCTCATGTTCGACCTCCCGGTTGAAATCCGATTCTGTCCTGCCCCTCCGAACCGGTCAAGGACGCGCTGCTACGATCCGCGCGTGGCCTTCGCGCTTCTGCTCGGAACCCTGCTCGCGACTGCCGGTTTTCTCGTGGTCTCCATCCAGGGCTTTGCCGTACCGTCGGATCTGGCGGGCGCGTCCTCCGCCGCGAAGGCCCTGGTCACCCGACACATCTCCTGGGCCATCCCGACGGTCATCTTTTCGCTCTTTTCGCAATCCATGGTGATCTTCTTCTTCATCGGCACGGGCAAGCTCGTCAAAGACGAGATCTCCGGGCTGCCCGAAGGGCAACGCCGCAGGGTCCTGGCCACGCTCTCGCGGTTCAAGCGGGAGACGTCGCCGCCGGCGACCTTCGCCCTGCTCTCGGCGATCGCGGTCTTCGTGCTCGGCGGGGCGGCCCACACGAAAGCGCTCCCCTCCTGGGTCCACCTCGCTTCCGCGGCCGCCGCCTTCGTGCTGCACTTGTGGGCGCTGCGCGCCGAATGGCGCGCCTTCGGAGAGAACGCGCGCCTCATGAGCGACCCGCGCGGATACGCCAGGTCTCTCGAACCCGGGCTCTGAGGGCTACCCCGCGCGATTTCCGGGAGGGCCGGCCGCGCGGCGCGAGCGTTCCGATCCGCGGTCAGTCAGAAAGCCGCTTCCGGAATGGCTGTCCGTGCCCTGGACCTGGACATCGGCGGCCGCCTCGCGGGTGGCGGCCTGCGCCGCGACGCGCAACGCGTTCTGGACGTCCCGGACGCCGCGGACTTCCGCCGCGAGGTCTTCGGCGAGGCGTTTCTCGCGCCGGCTCTTCACGGTGCCTTCGAGCGTGACCTCGCCGTTTTCCACGCGCACCTCGATGTCGCTCGCGTCCACGTGGCCCGCTTCTTCCAGCCGCTCGCAGACGTCTTCCCGGATCCGCTCGTCCGACCGCCGGTAGTTTCGCGGCCCGCGGCCCGCGTACCCTCCGCGGCGGGCGGCGTCTTCCTGCGAGCGGGGCTCCTGAAACGGCTCGAAGAAACCGCGGTGATAACCCTCCCCTTCGTAGAAGACGTACTCCTCCGGTTCCCACTGGTCATAGGGCCGCGTGTAGCCCCGTGGTCCGCTCGAGCGAGGCGGCATGGCGCTTCTCCCCGCGGCGCGTCTGCGTGCGCCGCCGGCGGAACCGGCTGCAACGGCCGTGCCGCGGGGAAGCGTCAGCGCACGTCGATCGCGGTCGTTCGTCCTTCCACGACGGTGAACGGATAGGCCTTGTCTCCCGATGGCGTGGACACGACGAGCTGGTAGGAGCCGGGCGCGAAGTTCTCCCAGACCGTCAGAGGAGGCGCCGGGTTGACGCGACCGTCCGTCCGGTACGGATTGAGCAGATAGGTGGAGCCGGAGGCGTCCACGACGCGGCCGCTGACGGCTGCCTCGCTCCGCACTTCGACCCGCCCGCCGGGAGTCAGAGCGACCGCGAGCGGGCCGGAAGGCACGACGACGGACGCCACCGTGCGGGGCGCATATCCCTGGGAGAACACGTGGAGCGTGTAAGTCCCGGGAGCGAGCGATGAGATCTCACCTTTCCCCTCGGAATCGAGGGAGACGCTCCCCATGAAGGCGGCGGCGGGGCCGGCGAAGGCGCTGACGGTCAGGCCGCGCAGCGGCAGCCCCGTCTGGCCATCTACCGCGCGCAGTGCGAGACCGGCGCCTCGCGCCAGAGCGAGATTGAGCTCGCTCGAAGATGAGCTGAGCGACACGCTCTGTTCCTTCGGCTGGTAGCCCTCTTTCCGCGCAACGATCTTGTAAGCGCCGGCGTCCAGGTTTTCCAGAACGTAGTAGCCGCGAGAGTCGGTGGCGGACTGACGCATCATGTAAACGGCCGTCTCGCCCCCGCTTTCCGCGCGAACGCCCGCGCCCTCGATCGGATCCCCCGTGGCTGCATCCGTGACGTAGCCCGAGATGCCCGTGGACGGAAGGTCGATGTCGCCGGACGTGTCGCCGGCAACATCGAAGACCTTGCGGTAGGAAGCTCCCTGGCCGCTGACGAAGACCTGGTAGCGCCCGTCGGTGAGGCCTTCGAGCGCGTAGCGCCCGTCTTCATCGGTCTGCGCCGTGGCGCGGCCGCCCGCGGTGGAAGGAGGTTCCGGGCTCGCGTTGACGAAGGCGCCGGCGAGCGGCCGGTCGGCCCGTGTGATTCGTCCGGCCAGCCGCGAGGAGCCCTCGAAGGCGATCTCCACGGGGAATTCCGCGGCCCCTTCGGGGACCTCGAAGGTCTTGGAGACCGTGCGCCCGGACATCATGGCCGTGCTCACCCGAACGGCAAGCGACCCTGCCGGCACGTCGCGGAGAAGGAAGCGTCCCGTCTCATCGGTCGTCGTCTGATCGTTGAAATCGCGCGCGGTGCCGCTGACGCGAAGCCCGCCGCGGCTGCGATCGGGAAGTCCAGTGACGGTCCCGCGCACAGCGGTGCCAGCGGCGACCGTCAGGAGGACCCCGTCGAGCCGCTGGTTCTCCGTCAGAACGACCTCTTTCGCGGGCGTCTTGCCCGAAGGCGACTCCGCGGTGACGCGATAGCGGCCGGCGCGCAGGTGCTCGAAGAGGAAGTTCCCGCCCGCGTCCGCTCGGACCGGTTCCGTATCCATCCAGCCCATGCCGCTGGAGCCTCCGAGGGCATTCAGGGAGACGACGGCGCCCGCCAGTGGGGTGCGGCCGTCTCTCCCGACGACCGAGCCCGAGATCGTCCCCCCGACGGAGAGCGTGATGTCCACGCCGTCCGAGTCCGCAGCGACTTCCTTCGTGACGTCGAGGAAATCTGGATGCGAGGCCGTCAGTACGACCTTGCCGTCCGGCAATCCGTCGAAAGAGAAGCGCCCGTCGGCGTCCGTGGTCGTGCTCGTGTCCCCGCCGCTGAAGCGGGAGGCGATCATCGCGGCCATGCGGCTGCCCGACTCGCTGGCGGCCTCCTGCCAGGCGACGGTCGCGTTGGGGACCCCCGTTCCGCGACGGGGATCGAGGACGCGACCGGAGAGCGTCCCGCCCTTCCGGAGGGAGAGTTCGAGACCGTCCTTCGTCTCGCCTTCTCCGAGCTCGACCGGCCCGACTTCCGCCGACCGGTATCCCGGCGCAGAACCGCGCAGGACCCATCTCCCCGGCGACACCTCTGTCATCTCGAAGGAGCCGTCGGCGCTCTGGAACGCGCGGTCGTTCGTCCCTCCAAACCGCAACATCATGCCGCCGGCTCGTGGAGCGGAGTAGCTGATGGAAAAGTCCGTGATCGCCCGTTTCGTCTCCGCGTCCTCGACGCGCCCCCGGAGAATTCCCGCGGTCTTCAGAACGAGAACCACGTTCTCGGCGGGAGGGGTCACGCTTCTCTGGAGGGGCGCGTAGTCCTCGGCGCGGACGTTGAGCATCAGGGGCCGCTCGGATGGATATCCATCCAGCCGGAAGCTTCCGTCCAGGTCGCTCGTCGCCTCCCGCACTCCTCCGGCTTCGCCGAACGCGCCCACGCTGGCCCCGACCACCGGCGTTCCCTGGCTATCCCGCACGACGCCGGTGATCGCCGCGCCGGGGCTCAGGGTGAATGGAGCCCACTCGTTGGCCTCCGTCGACTGGACGGACAGTCCCGAGAAGCTCTTCTCGGCGAACCCCTCGCGAGTGACCGTGGCGGTGACGTCGCCCTCTTCGAGGCCGGCCACGACGAAGGCTCCGTCTCGGCCGCTCACGGCGTTGGGCCGATCCTGGCCCATCATGCGCGTCACGATCCGGATGCCGCCCGGCATGCCGCTCCGGTCGGCCGGCGCGAGCCGGATCTCCGCACCGGCGACCGGCTGGCCCTGCGCGTCCACGACACGGCCCCGCGCCTGGAGACCCCGGGTCAGGACGAATTGGACGTCACGCGCGGTCTCGCCGGCCTTCAAGGCCACGCCGTGCTTTTTCACGGGCGCGAATCCCTCCTTGGTCGCCTCGAGGGTCACGCTGCGCGATGCGGCGAGCTGCTTGAGCCGGAACGAGCCGTCGGGCCGGCTCCGCACGGTCTCCTGGCGAAAGAGAGAAGCCACGGGATTTCGCATGTTGAGAATCGCCATCGGTCCGTCGCCGCGGAACACCCGGACGCGGGCGCCCGCGATCGGTTGACCCTCCGGCGTCCTCACGCGGCCGCTCACCGAAGCTGCGCGGGTCAGCGCAATGGCGAGGGAAGCGCGGCTCTGGGTCGCCGCGCTGACGCTCGACATCGAGACCGGAAGGAAGCCGTCCCGAGACGCGCGAACGGTGTACCTCTGCGCCACGAGACCTGGAATGCGGAATCTGCCGCGCGCGTCGGTCCGAGCCTTCCGCGCAACCGGTCCCGCCTCTCGCCCGAAAATGTTGGGCAGAGAGCTCGACGACACCTGGACGGACGCCCCGCCAATGGGACGGCGGGTCTTTTCGTCGATCACCGTTCCGGCGATGGAGGCCGCCCGTACGAGCTTCAGCGGAACCTCCCTCTCCTCTCCCTTGCGAACCCGGACCGCGTCCTTGCGGGCAGCGAAGTCCTCCTTCCAGAGCGCCTCGACGGAGCGGCTGCCGGGCGGAACCCCGGCGAGCCTGTAGGCTCCCGAGGCGTCGGTTTCGGCCGCGAGCTCACCGGAAACCACGACCGCGCCCGCAGCAGGCTGTCCCGCGGCGTCCAAGACCGTCCCCCTCACCGTGCCGCCGCGCTTCAAATTGATCTTCTCGCCCGCTCCCTTCCGTTCCATGCGCATGCGCCGGAACGGCGCGAACCCCGTGGCCCGCACGGTCAGGTCGCGTGCGTCCTCCGGCGCGGAGACAGAGAATCCGCCGTCCGCTCCCGTAGCGCCTTCCCCGTAGAACCGGACGTCCTCCTCGAAGAGACCAAGAGGACCCAGGCGCACCTTTGCTCCGGCCACCGGTTTCCCCGATTCGTCGGTCACCTTTCCCGTTACGGTCTCGACCGCCGGAAGCTGGATGTCCTCGAGGTCCGTCGTCTCGGTCGAATCGAACGGCCCTTCGATGAAAGCGAAGAGGGCGGGCATCGCGATGCGGATCGAGCTCAGCGCGCCGGGCTTCTCCAGCGTGACGCGAAAGCGCCCGTCGGCGCCCGTCGTGACTTCACCGGACGGGGCCGGCTCCTGCCCCCGCGTCAGGTCGAGGAGCTTCTGTTCCTCGGCCCGATAAGGGGCCCAGGTCACCTTCGCGCCGGCGACCGGCTTTCCGCTTTCGTCCAGCAGCCGTCCACTCACCGTGCCGCCGAAGGCTGGAAGGGCCGCCGCCAGGAGCGCCAGCGACGCAGCCGCTCCCTGCAGGAATCGATTCGTCATGACTCGCCTCCGAAGTGGGGAAGTTCCAATTCTCTCCCGGAGACGACACGGCGGGAGAAAAGGTTACGATCCGGCGAATGCCCGAAGAGGCTCTGGCCGGCAAGGTCGCCCTCGTCACGGGGGCGGGCGTGCGCGTCGGCCGCTCGATCGCGGAGACCCTCGGGGCGGCGGGCGCCGACGTGGCGGTCCACTACCATTGGTCTGCCGAAGGCGCCCGGAACCTGGGGAGCCGGCTGCGGTCCCTGGGGCGCCGCTCCGTCGAGATCCAGGCAGATCTCGCGCAGCCTGCGGAATGCCGGCGGCTGGTCCGCGAGACGATCGAGGCCCTCGGGCGTCTGGATCTCCTCGTGCACTCCGCGTCGAACTTCTTCCGGGTCCCCCTCGCGGAGACCGACGAATCGGTCTGGGACGCGGCGATGAACGTCAACGCGCGGGCCGCGCTCCTGCTCGCGCGGGAGGCGGCCGGCGAGCTCCGCGCGCGCGGAGGACGGATCGTGCTGATCTCCGACTTCCTCGCCCTGCGCCCCGCGCGCAACTACGTCGCCCATGCCGTCTCGAAATCCGCCGTGGAAGGGCTCGTGCGG
>JBHENW010000112.1:0-5087 GCA_046261875.1 Thermoanaerobaculia bacterium
CAAGCTTCGGCTGCTGCGCGAGCCTTTCATCCGGTCCCGTGGCGCGCCCGATGAGAGCCTTCGGGATTTCGTTGCTCGCCGGCTCGGCCGCGAGATCGCGGAGCGGTTTTTCGAGCCTGTGGTGTCGGGCGTCTTCGCCGGCGACCCGGCCCGGCTCGAAGCGGCGCACGCCTCCCCGGCGCTCGCGCGATTCGAGAGAGAGCATGGCAGCATCCTCCGGGGAGCGATCGCGTCGCGAGAAAAGGCGGCGATGACGCCGCCGCGAGGCCTGCTCTCCTTTCCCGAAGGACTCGCCGCGCTTCCCCGGGCCCTGGCGGCGGCTCTGGGGAAACGCTTCGAGCCTGGAAAGGCCGTCAGCCGGATCGCGCGCGCCGGCGGAGCCTGGCGCCTGACGCACACCGGAGGGGAGCGGCCGTGCGAGAGGCTGGTCCTCGCCGTTCCCGCGGACGTGGCCGCGCGGCTCCTCGGCGACCTCGCCCCGGAGGCCGCGCGGGCGCTCGAAGAGATCCCCCATCCGCCCCTCGCCGTTCTTCACCTCTCCTACGCCGAGGAGGACTTTCCCCGGCCGCCGGCGGGCTTCGGACACCTGACCGCCCCGGGAAGCGGCCGTCGGATGCTCGGCGCGATCTATGCGTCGTCAGTCTTCCCCGGCCGGGCGCCCGCGGGTCGGGTCCTCCTGACCGTCTTCCTCGGCGGAGCGAAGGACGCGGGCGCGGTGGCTCTCACCGACGAGCAGCTCGTCGAAATCGCCGGAGCCGATCTTCGCTCGACGCTCGGCGCGCGGGGCGAGCCGACGCTCGTCGGCATGTGCCGTTACGCGCGGGCCATCCCCCAATACGACCGTGGCCACGGCGACCGGATGCGGATCCTGGAGCGCGCGGAAGAGGAGGTCGAAGGTCTGAGGCTCGTCGGGAACTACCGCGGCGGCATCTCGGTCGGAGACGTCGTCGCGTCGGGCCTTCGCGCAGCGGAACGCGTTGCCCGATAGCAGTGCGTCCTCGCGCGGTGACACTTCCTGAGGGTGTCTTCGGTCCAACTCGCTGAAAACAATCGGTTCCGGTTCTGGCCCCGCCGTTGCGATCGACAGGCGGCGGAGGTAACGGAAGATGACTCGACAGGCAACCAGAATTCTCACGCTGTTCGGCGCCGTGGCGCTCGCGCTCTCCGCCCCGGCAGCAATGCAGGCGCAGAACGTCCGATACCGCGACGGCGGGGCGCTCTCACGCGCCGGCTACGACCGGATGCGCCAGATGGCCCAGCAGCTCGATGCGATGGCCCGCCAGGCGAACGACCAGGCCCGCTACGACCAGAGCGATCTCTACCGCCGGGACACGAAGTTTCTCCGCTCGATCGACGAGTTCGCCCGGGCGGCCGCGCAGTTCCGCGCCCGCATGAACACGTACCAGACCCGCCCGTGGAACGTGGACGAAGAGCTCCAGCGTCTCATCAAGGAGGCGCGCGACGTGCAGACCCGGATCCGGCGCGCACGGTTCGCCGAGCCGCGGACCCGCGAGGTATGGGACCGGGTCGTGAACCTGCTCCAGAGGATGACGCTGGAGTACCGGGACGGGAGCCGGCTGGCGAACCGCGACAGACGTTACCGCGACGGCGACTTCCAGAACCGCGACGATCGGGACTATCGCGACTATCGCGACTATCGCGACGACCGGTACGGGGACGGAGGCGCCTACTACGAGGGAAACTTCTCGCAGCTCGCGCGTGAGCTCGACGAGCGGACACGCCGCCTGGTGGAAACGGCCCGTCGTTCCGTGCCCTTCGGCTACGAGTACAGCGACTCCCTCGGCCGATTCGCCGAGCAGGCCCGCGATTTCCGCGGACGCGTGAATGGCGGACGTCTGTCGCAGCAGCAGCTCCAGCTGATGGTCCGGCGCCTCGTCGAGGAGGCGCAGCAGGCGCAGAGCGACTTCTCGCGCCCCGGGGTCTCCCGGGAGATGCGGGCGGGTTGGGACGGCGCGATGCAGACGCTGCAGCGCATCCGGCAGGCGGCCGCGGTCTGAGCCCGAGCGCGTCGTGAGCGATCGAGGGCGGGGAACGATCCCCGCCCTTTTCTTTTCAGTGCGCGTGCCCTCCCGAGACTCCGGAACCGTGCGGACGGCCCCACCGAAGCCGGAGGAAGACGTGCAAGGAGATGGGAAAGTCGCCGTAGACCCGCTCCAGGTCCGACGGGAACGAATACGCGGTCAAATCGGCCCCGAGCCCGAGCCTGATGTCCGGTCGCCGCGCGAAGTCGTGCAGGTATCCAACCGTCAAAGCGCCGATCTCCGCGATCTCGGGCACTTCGATGGCCGGGATCACCTCTGCCCCTTTGAAAGCCAGCAGGTGGAAATCCTTCTCGACGAGCTCCGCGCGCGCGTAGACGTGATCGACCGGCGTCGCCTGGTACGCGGCTTCGAGCAACCAGGCGTCGGAGACGCCGTGGTCTTCGTCGTTGCGTCCCCAGAGGAGAGTGGCCCGCGAACGGGCCTTCTCCCGCAGCGCCGTACTGCACGGAGGCCGAGGTTCTGTGCGTATCCCCCTCCTCGAGCGCTTCGGGCTCGTGGAGGTAGCCGTACGAGATTTGGCCCGACCAGGCGCCCGGCAGGCGCAGGGTCACCCGTCCCGAAACGGAATCCGGGCTCCCGCCGTCGATGTTCCAACGCTCTTCGTCGGGCTCCTCCCCGTGAAAGACGGACGCCTCGAGCGAGAGCCATCTCCAGCCCCACCCCAGCGTCGCGACGTTCCACGTGATGTGGGTCGAGTCCTCCCAGTGGTGCCCGAGAGGAGACGTCGCGTTCTCCCCGGCCGATGCCCGGTGCATGAACGCCGTTGGCCCGAGAGCGGGCTCCCCGACGGGCGCGAGCTGGATCCAGGCCGCGGAGTCGGAGGAGAGCGGGAGCCGCCACGTCGCCGAGAGGTTCATGAAGAAGTCGTGCGGGTGCTGCCGGTCCACGAGGGGCCGGCCCTCGAAGCTCTCGCCGGTCTGAAAGAGGTGCGGTGAGCCCGGTTCCTCGAGCGTGATCGGCTCGGCCGAGTTCATCAGCATCAGCGTCAGCCGACCGGGACCCGCCGTCCGCTGCGCCATGACCATGTTCCAGTTGGAGGACTCCAGGACGCTCCGGCCGGAAGGGCCTCCCTGATCGTTCCAGCAGAGACGCGCGATCCCCAGGACGTGGAACGACCAGCCGGGTGGGGCGTGCCTCGCGCCGGGATCTTGCGGGGTCATCCCGGCCATGAGGCTCATGTCCGACTGAAAGAGACGCCGATCGTCCGTCGTGGGCTGCGGCGCCTCCTGCGCGGCAGGGGCCGTGTGATGCTCGTGCTGCGCTCTTGCGGCTCGCATACCGACGCCGAGAGCGAAAGCGACGCCGGCCAAGAGTTTTCCGATGGACGTACATCCTCCGCGCGATCGACATACCCACGTGGGGAAGCTCTTCCCGACAGGCGCCGGTAAGGTCCCGCCCTTCTCCGAAAAGGGGGCGCCGCTAGAGACGCAGAACAGCGCGTTCCGGCGGGGCGTGCGAAAGATGAGGAACGAGGTACAGCCGATCGAGAGTCTCGCGGACGACGGGTCTCGCGCCGTATGCCCGCGAGTGAGGAACGGCTCCCGGCGCGTCCCCGTCGGAGAGCGATGTCTTCCGGGGCGCCGGCGCCGACGAATGGAGCCTGGCGTGTCCGTCGCAAGAATGGCGGTCGGCGTCGGGCCGGCTCTGCTCGGTCCCGCAATGGGACGGCACGGCCGCCAGTTCTTTCCGCTCTGCGCCGGAAGCCTCCCCGCCGCACACGGCGGCACAGAGACTGACCACGACGGGTCGCAGAAGCAGGACAGCGATCAACGCTGCCCCGCAGGGTGCCGCCCGCTGGCGGAAACGTCTCATCGTTGGGGGCTCTCCCCCGCCCCTGGCGGCGTGGGGACCGCCGGCGGTGCGCCCTCCACGGATGTCGGAGCCGCGTCCTCTTCACCGCGTTGTCGCAGCCGCGCCTGCTCTTCGTCCGTCAGCTCGGGAAGGTGCCGCATGAAGGCCACGATCTTCCAGATGTCCTCTTCACTCTCCGTCGGTCCGAACGCCGGCATGCCGGTCATGCGGATTCCCTCGGACGTCAGCCAGAAGAGCTCTCCGTCGGATCGCGCCTGGACCTTGGGGATCGTCAGATCGGGGGGCGCGGGGTTCAGCCCCGAGCCGATCTCGCCCGCATCCACCCCGGGCGCCGCGTGGCAGACCAGGCAGTGCTCCCGGTACTCTCCGAGCCCTTCGCGGAGGACTTCGGGAGTCGCCGAGAACGGATTCTTCCGCTGCGGGGCGCGCTTGGCGACCGACCGATCAAGCGCGAAGCCCGCGATCTGCTTCTCGAGCTTGCCCGGCGGGACCGTCGCCGCCGTGTTGAAGGACCCCGTCAGAATGACCGCCGCGCATCCCGCGACGACGAGCAGAACTCCGAAGAGGATCCCGACGAGGAATCTCATGGCGCGCTCCTGATGATGACGACAGCCGGTCTAAGATATCGGAAATGGCCAACGCGGGACTCCGGATGCTCGTCGCCATCGATTTCTCTCCGCACTCCGAGCGGGCGCTGCGCGCGGCGCGCAAGCTCAAGCACCGTGTCGGCGGGAGCCTGACGCTCCTTCACGTCCGGCCGTCTTCAGACGTCCGGGCCGCGGTCGTCGAAGAGAGGGGCGACCTCGTGAACTCCGGCGACGTGCGCAAAGGGATGTCGGAACACTACCGCGGCAGACTCGATCCGATCGTCCGGGGCCGCCCGGACGAGGCCTGGAAGCTTCGGACAGGGAGGCCGGCCGTCGAGATCGCGCGGGAGGCCGCCCGCGGCTACGACCTGGTCGTTGCGGGCCCGCGGGGCGCGGGCGCCGCCGTGCGGATTATCCTCGGCAGCACCGTTCAGGAGCTCCTCCAGAGGTCCCGCATACCCGTCCTCGTCGTCCCGGCGCGATAACCGTCGGCTCCGCTTGCGCGGCCCCTGCTCGGCAGGAGGGTCTCACCCCAGTTCGCGGCGCGAGGAGTCTCCGCCCTCGGAGGAGCCTCGTGTCGCGGGAGGCGCAGCGCAGCGCGGGACCAGGCGAGCGGTCGAGACCC
>JBHENW010000113.1:0-20080 GCA_046261875.1 Thermoanaerobaculia bacterium
CCGCCCTGCCGTTTGCCGGCTTCCTCGTCAACGGCCTTCTCTACCTTGTCTCGCACCGCACGAAAGGGACGGCGGGGCATGCCCCGCCCCACGGAGATCTCCACCCGCAGCCCGCGGCGGAGTCGGCGCTCGCCCCCCCCGGTCCGCACCCCCACGCCCACGCGCACGCGCCGGCGCACGCCCCCTTCAAGCGCGTCCACTCGATCGTCGGGACGGGATCGGTCGCGCTGGCGGCGGTCTTCTCCTTCGCGGCGATCTTCGACATGGGGCTCTCCGGCCTCGCCCGCGGAGCGAGCCACGTCGTGACGCTCTATCGCTGGGTGCCGCTCGGGGTGAACCAGGCCGTGGGGGAGGTGCCGGGACCGGCCGCCGAGTGGTTCGTGGACGCCACCTTCCGGCTCGACGCGCTTTCGGCCCTGATGATCGCGTTCGTCACGTTCGTCGGCTTCCTGATCCACGTCTATTCGGTCGGCTACATGGGGCACGACGCGGGATACGGACGCTACTTCGCGTACCTGAACCTCTTCATGTTCTCGATGCTGCTGCTCGTGCTCGGCGGCAACTTCCTCATGCTGTTCGCCGGGTGGGAGGGCGTCGGCCTCTGCTCCTACCTGCTCATCGGGTACGACTACCACAAGAAGTTCGCGGCGGACGCCGGGAAGAAGGCCTTCGTCGTCAACCGCATCGGCGACTTCGGGTTCATCCTCGGGATCTTCGGGATCTTCGCCCTCTTCGGCACCCTCGACTTCGGCCGCGTGTTCACCGCGGCGGCGGCCGACCCGGCTCGCTATGCGCCGTATATGACGCTCGTCTGCCTCTGCCTCTTCCTCGGGGCCGTCGGCAAATCGGCGCAATTCCCGCTCTACGTCTGGCTGCCCGACGCGATGGCGGGCCCGACCCCGGTCTCGGCCCTGATCCACGCGGCGACCATGGTCACCGCCGGCGTGTACATGGTCGCCCGGACGAACGTCCTCTTCCGCCTCTCGCCGACCGCGCTCCTCGTCGTGGCGGTCATCGGCGGGTTCACGGCGCTGTTCGCGGCGACGATCGGCCTCGCACAGAACGACATCAAGAAGGTCCTCGCCTACTCGACCGTCTCGCAGCTCGGCTACATGTTCCTGGCGTGCGGCGTGGGGGCTTTCATCGCCGGTATGTTCCACGTCATGACGCATGCGTTCTTCAAGGCCTGTCTCTTCCTCGGCTCGGGCTCGGTCATCCACGCGCTCGCGGGGGAGCAGGACCTGCAGAAGATGGGCGGGCTGGCCCCGAAGATCCGGACGACGTACCGGACTTTCCTGATCGCGACGATCGCGATCGCCGGCGTCCCGCTGCTCGCCGGGTTCTTCTCCAAGGACGCGATCCTGGCCGCCGTCTTCGAGGCGCACTTCGAGACGGCTCCGTGGCTGCCGAAAGTCCTCTGGGGCGCCGCCCTCTTCACCGCCGGCCTGACCGCCTTCTACATGTTCCGGCTCGTCTCGCTCGCCTTCTGGGGGCGTTATCGGGGGACCGCCGAGCAGGAAGCGCAGATTCACGAGTCGCCGCCGAGCATGACCTTGCCCCTGATCGTCCTGGCGCTCCTTTCCGTCGTCGGCGGCTACGTCGGCGTGCCCGTCCTCCACCGCGGCAACAAGATCGGGGAGTTCCTCGCGCCGATCGTCCCGCCGCTCGCGGGCGCGCAGGGAGAGGCCCACCACGCATCCGTCTCGCTCGAGCTCGCGCTCATGGGCGCCTCCGTCCTGGCCGCCGCGATCGGCATCTTCCTCGCTGTCGCCTGGTACCGGAAAGGGGAGGGACGGATGCCGGCGCGGATCGCCGCGAGGTTCCCCGGCGTCTATCGGCTCGTGGCCAACAAGTACTACGTGGACGAGGCGTACGAAACGCTGTTCGTGCGCGGGGCGGCCAAGGGGGGCGGCAACATCCTGTGGGACTTCGACGCGACGGTCGTGGACGGCGCGGTCAACGGGGCGCGCCACGTCACCGTCGGCTTTTCCTGGATCTCGGCCCTCTTCGATCAGTACGTCGTGGACGGGCTCGTCAACGGCGTGGCCGAGACCCTGCAGGCCGGCTTCCGGATGTTCCGCCGCGCCCAGACCGGCCGCGTCCAGAACTACGCGCTCGTCATGGGCGGAGGGCTCTTCTGCATCGTGGCCGTGTACCTGATTTTCCGATGAGGGCGCGAAGGACCGCATGGAACTGATCCGACAGATTCCGATCCTCTCGATCGTCACCTACGTCCCGCTGCTGGGCGCCCTGGCGCTGGTGTTCTTCTTCCCCAAGGAGAAGACGGGAGCGATCAAGTCCTTCGCGACCGCGGTCGCGATTCTCGACTTCTTGATCTCGCTGCCGCTCTGGTTCGCCTTCGACCGGACGGCGCCCGGCTTCCAGTTCGTCGAGACGGCCTCGTGGATCCCCTCGCTCGGCGTGAACTACCACTTCGGGATCGACGGGATCTCCCTCGTACTGATCCTGCTGACGACCCTGACGGGGGCGATCGCCGTGTACTGCTCCTTCACGGCGATCACGGAGCGGCAGAAGGAGTACTACGTCCTCCTCCTCCTCCTCCAGACGTTCATGATCGGGACGTTCTGTTCGCTCGACCTCTTCGTCTTCTACGTGTTCTGGGAAGTCATGCTCGTGCCGATGTACTTCTTGATCGGCGTCTGGGGCGGTGAGCGGCGGCTCTACGCGGCGATCAAGTTCTTCCTCTACACGCTGGCCGGATCCGTCCTGATGCTGCTCGGCATCATCGCCCTCTTCTTCCTCAACACGACCGGCTTCCTCGGCATCCCGGGCCTCGGGAACCCGCCGACTTTCTCGATCGAGCACCTGACGACGGTCGCGGCGGGACTGCCCCGCGATCTCCAGATCTGGCTCTTCTTCTCCTTCTTCCTCGGGTTCGCCATCAAGGTCCCGATGTTTCCGTTCCACACATGGCTGCCCGACGCCCATACCGAGGCCCCGACGGCGGGCTCGGTCATCCTGGCCGCCGTGCTGCTGAAGATGGGGACGTATGGCTTCGTCCGTTTCTCGCTGCCGATGTATCCGGAGGCGATCAAGACGCCCTGGGTCCTGCGGACGATGGTCGCCCTGGCGATCATCGGGATCATTTACGGGGCGATGGTCACTCTCGTCCAGAAGGACATGAAGAGGTTGATCGCCTATTCCTCGGTCTCACATCTCGGCTTCGTCATGCTGGGGGTCTTTTCACTGAACATGGCCGGGATCCAGGGCGGGATCCTGCAGATGGTCAACCACGGGATCTCGACCGGCGGCCTGTTCCTGCTCGTGGGCATCATCTACGAGCGGCGGCACACCCGGATGATCAGCGACTACGGCGGTCTGGCGCGCCAGATGCCGCTCTATGCGACGTACTTCCTGATCATGGCGCTCTCCTCGATGGGGCTCCCGCTCCTCAACGGCTTCATCGGGGAGTTCACGATCCTCCAGGGGGCGTTCGCCCGCTCCTTCTGGTGGGCGTTCTTCGCCTGCACCGGGATCGTCCTGGGGGCGGCCTACCTGCTCTGGCTCTATCAGCGCCTCTTCTTCGGGGAGCTCGACAACCCGGCCAACGCCGGGCTGCCGGACATGACGCCGCGCGAGCAGCTCACCCTCGTCCCGCTCGTCCTTCTCGCGTTCTGGATCGGCCTCTATCCCCGGCCGGTTTTCGAGGTCCTGCGCGGGCCTTCGGAGCGGATCGTGGCGTCTCTCGGCGGCACGACGAGCGAGCCTCCGGCGATCGCCTCGCGCCCCGCCGCGTCCGGGACGGCTCCTTGAAGGTCTCCGCCGGCGACTGGCTCCTCCTCTCGCCGGAGCTCGTCCTCACGGCGGGCGGCCTGATCGTCCTCTGTCTCTCGGTCTTCGTGGACAAGGCCCGCGAGGAGTTCCTCGGCTTTCTCTCGGTCCTGCTCGTGGCCCTCACGGGAGGGGTCCTGGCGTTCGTCGCCGCGAGCCCCGAGCGGGACAGGGGGGCGATCCTCGGCGGAATGTTCGTGGTCGACAACTTCGCGGTCTTCTTCAAGACCCTCATCCTGCTCTCCCTGCTGCTCGCGATCCTCGGCTCCGTGCGGTTCGTCGGCGCCGCGCCCTATCCCGGCGGCGAGTACTACGCGCTGATCCTCTTCACGGGCGTCGGGATGCTCTTCATGGTCTCCGGTCACAACCTCGTCTCGATCTACGTCGCGCTCGAGCTCATGGCCCTCTCCTCCTACATCCTCGCCGGATACTTCAAGGCCGAGCTGAAGTCCACGGAAGCGGCGCTGAAGTACTTCGTGCTCGGGGCCTTCTCGTCGGGCGTTCTGCTCTACGGGCTCTCGATCGTCTACGGCGTCGCCGGGAAGATGGGGCTTCCGGAGCTGGCGGCGGTCTTCGCGCAGCCCGTGAAGAGCAATCTCCTGCAGGTCGGGATCCTCCTCATCCTCTCCGGGCTGCTCTTCAAGATCGCGGCGGTCCCGTTCCACGTCTGGACGCCCGACGTGTACGAGGGATCGCCGACGCCGGTGACGGCTTTCTTCGCCGTCGGCCCCAAGCTCGCCGCCTACGCGATCCTCGCCAGGATCTTCTACGTCGCCTTCCCCGCGTTCCACGCCGACTGGGGGCTCATCGTCGCGATCGTGGCCGCGGCCACGATGATCCTCGGCAACCTCGCCGCGCTCCTCCAGAACAACGTGAAGCGGATGTTCGCCTACTCCTCCATCGCCCACGCCGGCTATGCGCTCCTCGGCGTCCTCGGCTTCCAGACCGATTTCGGACTCTGGGGGATTCTGATCTACCTGGTCGCTTACACGTTCATGAACTTCGGCGCGTTCGCGCTGATCATCTTCCTCGAGACCCGGGGTTACGCGGCGGAGTCCGTCTCCGACTTCAACGGGCTGGCGCGGCGCAACATGGGGGCGGCGGTCGTCATGCTCCTGTTCCTGCTCTCCCTGGCGGGAATCCCACCGACCGCCGGCTTCATCGGGAAGTACTACCTCTTCACCGCGGCGATGAAGGCGGGCTACGCGTGGCTCGCGGTCCTCGCGGTCCTCGCCTCCGCCGTCTCCCTCTTCTATTACTTCCGCATCGCCGCGGCGATGTTCTTCGCGGAGGACGACGGGGCGAGGCTCCGCAGCTCCTACGCGTTGACCGCCGCCGTGATGATCTGCGCGGCGGGAACCCTGGTCGTCGGGGTCGCTCCCCAGCCGTTCGTCGAAGCCATTCGCGCCTGCGTCCCGCTCGCGCGGTAGGTTCTTCGCGGCGGTGAGGCTCCAACCAGGAACGCGCCTCGGGTATTACGAAGTCCTCGCCCCGATCGGGGCGGGCGGGATGGGTGAGGTCTACCAGGCGCGGGACACGCGGCTGGGACGCCAGGTCGCGATCAAGGTGCTTCCTGCAGGATTCACCGGCGACGAGGACCGCCTCCGGCGTTTCGAGCAGGAGGCCCGTTCGGCGTCCAGCATCAACCATCCCAACATCCTGACGATCCACGACGTCGGCACGCACGACGGATCGCCGTACATCGTCACCGAGCTGCTCACCGGCGAGACCTTACGGGAAAAGCTGTCCGTCGAACCGCTTTCCCTGGAGAAGGCGATCGATTACGCCGTGCAGGTCGGTCGCGGGCTCGCCGCGGCTCACGAACACGGGATCGTCCATCGCGACTTGAAACCTGAGAACCTTTTCGTGACGGGCGACGGCCGCGTGAAGATTCTCGACTTCGGTTTGGCGAAGCTCTTTCCATCGCAGCTTCCCGAAAAGTCCGATCCGGAAGCGCCCACCGTCGTCCCGACCGAAACGGGAACGGTGCTGGGCACGGTGGGATACATGTCTCCCGAGCAGGTTCGCGGGCGCGCCGCGGACGCGCGCTCCGACATATTCGCGCTCGGGGCGATCCTCTACGAGATGGTGACGGGTGAGAAAGCTTTCCGGGGAGAGTCCCCGGCCGACCGATTGAGCGCCGTCCTCAAGGAGACCCCGCCCGGCCTCGCAGAATCCGATTCCCGCTTCCCTCCCGCTCTGCGGCGCGTCATCCGCCGTTGCCTCGAGAAGAATCCCCAGGAGCGCTTCCAGTCCGCGCCAGACTTCGCATTCGCTCTCGGGGAGGCGTCCGGGAGCCCGACGCCTCCGCCGCCGATCGGCCGCAGCGTTGCGCGGGGCGTTCGACCGCTCCGGGCGGCTGGACTCGTCGCACTGATCGCGGTGGTTCTGGCGCTCTTCTTTTCCGACATCCGCGATCGCCTCTTCCGGGGAGCCGCTCGGGGAGCGTCCGCGTCCGTCGCGGTTCTGCCCCTGCGGAATCTCTCGGGAGATCCGGAACAGGAGTACCTGGCCGACGGAATGACCGAGGCCCTCATCGCGAAGCTCGCGGAGATCGGCGCGCTGCGGGTGATCTCGCATACCTCGGTGGCCCAGTACAAGGAGGCGAAGAAGACCCTCCCGGAAATCGGACGCGAGCTCCGGGTGGACACCATCGTCGAGGGATCGGTCTCTCGATCCGGGGACATGGTTCAGGTCACCGTGCAGCTGATCAGCGCACCGACGGACACGCATCTCTGGGCGAAGAGCTACCAGAGGCGGCTCGAAGATCTCCTGGCGCTGCAGAACGAGGTGGCCCGATCGATCGCGCAGGAGATCGACGTCGTCCTGACTCCCGATGAGCGCTCCCGCATGACGTCCCCCCCGCCTCACGATGCCCGGACGCACGAGGCCTACCTGAAGGGGCGTTTCTTCATGGAGCAGGGGAGCGAAGAGGGTCTCACAAAGGCGTTCGAGCACTGGCAGAGAGCCCTTCAGATCGAGCCGAACTACGCCCCCGCACACGCCGGAATCGCCCGCTATTGGAGCAGCCTGCCCTTCTACAGCACGATCTCCCCGGCCGAGACATTCCCGAAAGCGCGATCGGCCGCGCTGAAAGCCATCGAGCTCGACGACCGGCTGGCCGAGGCCCACGCGGCCCTGGCCTACGTCCGCGCCTACTACGAGTGGGACTGGGAGGAAGCGGCTCGGGAGTTCCAGCGCGCCCTCGACCTGCGGCCAAACTCCTCCGACGTCCACTTCTCCTACAGCCGTTTTCTGGCGGCCCAGGGCCGGCTGGACGAAGCGATCGCCGAGATTCGTCGGGCACAACTCCTCGACCCGCTCTCGCTTCTTCTGCGTGCGAACACGGGTCTCCTTTTCTATTTCGCCCGTCGCTACGACGAAGCGCTTGAGCAGCTCCAGAAGATCCGACAGTCCGACCCCGGCTTCGCGGTCGCGCACTGGGGCGCCGGACTGGTCTACGAACAGCAGAGAAAAACGTCGGAAGCCATCGCGGCGTTCGAGAAGGCGGCGAGCCTCTCGAAGAGCGCCAACATACGGTCTTCCCTCGCCCATGCCTATGCCCGGGCCGGCAGAGTCAAAGACGCGCGAGCCGTTCTCGACGAGCTGTCGGAGCGTGCGAAGAAGAGCTACGTACCCTCCTACTTCTTTACGCTGATACACCTCGGGCTTGGGGAGAAAGATGCCGCTCTCGAGTGGCTCCACCGGGCCTTTCAGGAACGCTCGACGGTTCTGGCCTACCTGCGCGTCGATCCCCGGCTGGCGCCTCTCGCCGGCGATCCGCGCTTCGAAGACCTTTTGCGGAGGATCGGCATAGGGCGGTCCGGCGAAACGACCGCGAAGTAAGATCGCGAGCCATGCTGATCACCACGACGCCCCAGGTCGAGGGCAAGAAGATCACGCGGTACCTGGGCCTCGTCTCGGGCGAGGCCATTCTCGGCGCGAACATCTTCCGCGACTTCTTCGCCGGGATTCGCGACATCGTCGGCGGGCGGTCCGCCGCCTACGAGCGCGAGCTGCGCACCGCCAAAGAGATCGCCATGCGCGAGATGACCGAACAGGCGCAGGCCCTCGGCGGCAACGCCGTCGTCGGCGTGGACCTCGATTACGAGACGATACAGGTCGGCGCCGGGGGCGGGATGCTCATGGTGTCGGCGAGCGGGACGGCGGTCACGCTGGAGTGAACGGCAAGCGGCCCCGCTACGCGGCGGTCGCGGAAGCGTCCACGGCAGGGATTCTCTTTCCGGCCTGCCTCGTGGCCGGGTACTTCCTGGGAAAGTGGATCGGGCAGGCGCTCGGATGGGGGACCGCGCCGGCGTTCGTCGGCGCGGCGCTCGGAGTCGCGGCCGGCTTCTGGAACCTCTACCGGATCCTTCGGCGGGCCGAGCGCCGTGATTGAGGGAGCGGATTCCGAGGCGGTCGTCCGGCGGATCCGCACCCGCGCGATCGCGCTCGGGGCCCTCGCGAGCATCGGTGCGTTCTTCTTGGGATGGCGCGCCGGGGTCTCCTTGACAATATGCGCAGCCGTCGTTATTTTCAGCTTTCTCGTTTTCGAGAAGCTGACCGAGCGTCTGATCCGCCCGTCGGCGAAGCGGGGTCTGCAAAAGGCGCTGCCTCTCCTGCTGGTGACGGTCGCCGGGCTGGTCGTTCTCGGGATCGTTTTCCCCTGGAAGGCATTCGACCCGGTGGCAGGTCTGGTCGGCCTGTCCGTCGTGGTCCTGGCGATCGGCGCGGAGATTTTTCAGAAACCGGGAGAGGAATAGCCGAGGCGTGGAAGAACATCATTCGATCCTCTACGAGCCGGTCAACCGGCTGCTGATCGCGCTGCTCGGGCCCCCTCCGGTCGAGCGGCTCTCGCCGGCCGCGGCCACCTTCTTCTTCCCCGACGGCGCCCGGGCATGGATCCCGGACCCGGCGATCATGACCCTGCTCGTCCTGCTGATCCTGGCGGTCGTGTTCCCGCTGGCCGCGCGGCGCTACAGCCGGGACAAGCCGAGCGGAACCCAGACTTTCTTCGAGATGATCGTCTCGGGGATCCGTTCGCTCCTCTCGGACATCGTGGGCCACGGAGCGGAAAAGAAGTACCTCTCGATCATCGGCACCTTCGCCATATTCATCTTCGTCGCGAACATCTTCGGGTTGTTCTTCTTCCTCCAACCCCCGACCGGCGCTCTCTCGACGACCGTGGCGCTGGCGCTCATCTCATTTGTCTACTTCAACTGGCGGGGGATACGGGAGCAGGGCTTCTTCAAGTACCTCGGGCACTTCATGGGCCCCGTCCTGTGGCTCGCGCCGCTCTTCTTCGTCATCGAGATGATCGGGAACTTCGCCCGGATCCTGTCTCTCTCCCTGCGGCTGTTCATGAACATCTTCGGCGAGCACACCGCCACGGGGATCTTCGCGGGCCTGGCCCCCCTGATCGTGCCCTGGCCGCTCATGGCGCTGGGCGTCTTCACGGCGCTTCTCCAATCTTTCATTTTCGTGACTCTGACGTCGGTGTACATCAGCCTGGCGACCGCTCACGAGGAGCACTGAAATAGACTCAGCAAACCCGAAAATCGGGAAGGAGAGGTGTGGATGAGTAGAAAGACGGTTTGGATCTTCGCGGCGGGGCTCCTGCTCGCCGCCCTCCCCGCGCTCGGAGCCCAGGCGGAGCCCGCGGGGGTAGCCGCCGCGTCCACCGTTCGATGGGGAGCCATCGCCGCGGCGTTCCTGCTCGGCATTGCCGCGGCGGCGGGGGCCATGGCGCAGGGGCGTGCGACCTCGGCCGCCTCCGAGGGCATGTCTCGCAACCCGGGGGCCGCCGGAGCCATCCGGACGATGACGATCATCGGCTTGGCCCTGATCGAGTCCCTGGTCCTCTACGCGCTGCTGATCGCCTACCTGATCCGTAACCTTTAGAAACGAATCGGCGTCTCCTCCTCGGGCCCTCCTGCAGGGCTCGAGGAGGGTGGACCTCTGTCCTCCCGGATGGACAGATTGACCCGTTTCGAGGAAACCCGGGACCCGGTCTGGACGTAATTATTGAGGAACCGGGACGACGTTCCGGAGTCTCAATTCGTAGATACAACGGAGGTTGAAGGCTGCCGGAATAAAAAGCGGGGAGTCTGGTACCCCGGCAAGAATATTGCGAAGCATAGAAAGCATGGAAAACCGCGTGCAGACCGAAGTGGAGACCCCGGTCACCGGCGTGAGCTCCTGGGACTTCGACTCCCAGGTGATGCCGTATCTCGATTCGCTCTACAACACGGCCTATCGGATGACCCGGAGCGCCGAGGACGCCGAGGACCTGGTCCAGGAAACCTACTTCAAGGCCTACAAGTACTACGACAAGTTCGAAGAGGGCACGAACCTGAAGGCCTGGCTCTTCAAGATCCTGAAGAACACCTTCATCAACAACTATCGGAAAAAGAAGCTCGAGCCCCGCAGCGTGGACTTCGCCGAGATCGAGGATTCCTTCGAGCGGATCGTCCGCCGGGACAACTCCGACCAGCCGGCCGACCCGGAATCCGAGTTCTTCACCGGCCTGCTCGATGACGACGTCAGGAAGGCCCTCGAGTCTCTGCCCTACGACTACCGGATGGTGGTCATCCTGGCCGACCTGGAGGACTTTTCCTACAAGGAGATCGCCGAGATCCTGGATTGCCCGGTGGGGACCGTGATGTCCCGGCTTTACCGGGGCCGGAAGCTGCTGGAGAAGGCCCTTCTCAAGTACGCCCGGCAGCACGGCTACATCCGCGGAGGCGAGCCGACCAAGATGCGGACCCGTCCCAAGCCTCCCGCCGCCTTGCGGCGGAGGAGGGGCGAAGCCCCCGGGGCGGCCTCGCCGGGACCTTCAAGCCCCTCACGGCGCGAGATTTCGGGCCGAAGGGAGGAATTTCCTCCACCGGACCCCCGTTTTGCTCATCCGGTTTGATGAACACCTCCGGAACGATGAATTGCGCCCGCGCCCGGTTTCTCCTTTACGCCTACTGCGACAGGGAACTTTCCTCCAGCGAATCCGACGCCCTGGCCCGTCATCTCTCGGGCTGTTCGCCGTGCGCCGTCCGGGCCGAGTCCGCGCGCGGCCTCGCCCGGCTGCTACGGTCGCGCCTTGAACGCTCTCCGGCTCCGGTCCGCCTACGCGAGCGGCTTTATCGCGGCATGCCGCCCCCGGTGGTCCGCCCCCGCTATCCGGCCTTCGTCGCCGCCGCCGGCCTGATCCTGCTGATCCTCCCGCTCTCCTCCGACGTCCGACCCCGCATCGGAACCCCCGCGAGCCTGAGCGCGGCGAGCATGCTGCCCGCCGGCTCGATGGCGCTTGCCTCGTCGCGCCCCCTGTCGTACGTCAGCAAGCGCGTGAGCGGCACGTTCGTCTGCATCCTCTGCGAAACCCGCACGGAGGCAGGACTCTGCACCCCCGCCGAGCCTCGCCATGAACCCGCTTTCTGCGCCGAGAACGGGGAGGTCTGGCGACTCATGAGCGTCGGCACCGAGCTCGCGCAGGATACCGGGCGCACCGCGACCGTCGAAGGTATCGCCTTTCCGCAGTCCGGGTTCCTTCGCGCCAACCGCGTCGGCTACTAACGTCGGCTTCACTTGCTCGGGGCCTGCCCTGCGGGCACCGGCAAGCGGCTCGGGGATCTCCCTCGCCGCCGCCTGGCCCCTCGCTGCGTTCCGCCTCCGCGACGCGAGCCTCCACCCACGTCGGCTTCGCTTGCTCGGCTGCGCCTCGCTTGCGCTCCGCCTCCCGCGACGCGAGCCTCCACCCTCCCTTCGGTCGGGTGACTTCTCGCGTCGCGACCGGGGTCAGGCCAGAATCTCCAACTAGAATCCCGCGGCCATGCCGTCGAATCGCTGTGTTTCCGCGTCCGCTCCCGCGCGCGTGGATCTCGCCGGCGGGACCCTGGACCTCTGGCCCCTCTACGTCCTCCATCCCGGCTCGGTGACGGTGAACCTCGCGATCAGCCGTCGCGCGGCCTGCCGTCTGCGCCGGAGTGACGGCGGCTACAGGGTTCGTGTACAGGGGGAGCCGGTGTCCGCGGCGGAGTCCGCTTCGCTGCTCGGAGACCACCGGACCGCCCTCGTCGGGGCGCTCCTCCAGGCGCTCGAGATCGACGAACCCCTCGAAATCGAGCTTTCGACCGAGGTCCCCTACGGCTCCGGGCTGGGCGGCTCCTCCGCTCTCGTCGTCGCTCTCCTCGGCGCGATCGAGGAGCTCTTCGGACGGCGAGTCCCCGCCGCTTCCCGGGTCGACTTCGTGCGCGACGTGGAAACCCGCGTCCTCGGGAAGCCCGCCGGGGTTCAGGACTACTACCCGGCCCTGGAGGGCGGGCTGCACCGCCTGCGATTTGCCGCCGGGCGGACGACGGCCATCCGCTCGGACGTGGATGGGACGCTGTGGCAGCGCCACCTGACGCTCTTCGATACCGGAGCCTCCCACTCCTCCGGGATGAACAACTGGGAGATCTTCCAGGCGCGTCTGGACGGGAACCGGGAGGTCGCGAACCGTCTCGAAGAAGTGCGGATCGCCGCCGAGGCGATGGAACGCGCCGTCCTGGCCGGCGATCTCGAAGCGATGGGACGCGCGCTCGGGGAGGAGTGGGCCGCGCGGAGGCGTCTCGCCCCCGTCGTCTCGTCTCCCGGCATCGAGCGGGCGATTGGCGCCGCCACCGACGCCGGGGCCTGGGCAGGCAAGGCCTGCGGCGCCGGGGGAGGCGGCTGCGTCGTGATCCTTTCGCCCGAGGGACGGACGGCGGGGGTTCGCGAGGCGCTGGGCCGCATTCCGGAGGGGAGCGTTCTGGACGTCCGGCCGGAAGCGCAGGGACTTCGAGTGGAGGTAGCGTAGCGCGAGGATGAGGATCCTGCCGTTCCTGATCGCTTACGCGATCCTCCTCTCCGCGGCGCTCTACCGGAAGGGACTTCGAGACCGGCGGCCTCGGCCCCCTTCCTCCCGGGCGCCGGCCGCCGCCGGGATCCGGGTGCTCATCGTCGGCGCGGCCGGCAGGACCGGCCGGCTCCTCGTCACGCAGGCGCTCCAGCGGGGCCATGCCGTCACGGCGCTGGTCCGTCGGGGGACGGAGCTTCCCGTGGAGCACGCCCAGCTGCGCGTCGTCGAAGGAGACGTTCTCGCCCCGGCCTCGCTCGACGAGGCCGTGCGCGGCCAGAACGCGGTCGTTTCCGCGCTGGGCCACAAGAGGTACTTCGGCCCGACGCGGATCCTCTCGGAGGGCACCCGCAACCTGCTCCGCGCGATGGAGAGCCATGGGGTCCGGCGGCTCGTCTGCATGACGTCGCTCGGCATCGGCGACAGCGCCGGCCGCATGGGGCTCTACTACACGTTCTTCACGATCCCTTTCGTCCTCCCGTTCTACTTCTGGGACAAGACCCGGCAGGAACAGATCATCGCGGGCAGCTCCGCCGACTGGGTCGTCGTCCGGCCGGGATTGCTGACGAACGGCCCCCGACGCGGCGCATACCGCCACGGCTCCGGCGTGGGCAGCTTTCTCTGGACCGTGCGGATCTCCCGAGCCGACGTCGCGGACTTCATGCTGAATCAGGTAACGGATGACGGCTACCTGGGCGCCACTCCGGGAGTGAGCTGGTAGCGGAGAGCTCGCCGATGGCGCTCGTCGTCTTTCTGCGCGGCGTCAACGTCGGGAGGAACAAGCGCTTTCAGCCGGCGGCCCTCGCCCGGGAGCTCCCTTTCGAGGCGGTCAACGTCGGGGCCGCGGGGACCCTCGTCGTCCGGAAGGCCGTCTCGCCCGCCGCGCTCCGGAGCGAGATACTCCAGCGGCTCCCGTTCGAGGCGGAGGTCATGGTCTGTCGCGCCAGCGAGGTCGTCGCCCTGGCCCGCGAGCCGGTCTTCGCGGACGCCGCAACGCCGGAAGACGCGCAGCGCTTCGTCAGCGTCCTCGCCCGGAAGCCGCGCGCCATCCCGACGCTCCCCATCGCGGCGCCGGCCGGCAAGGTCTGGGAGGTCCGCATCGTCGGCGTGTCCGGCCCCTTCGCGCTCAGCTTCTGGCGGCACCTCGGCGATCGGGTGCTCTATCCCAACGAGGTCGTCGAGAAGGCCTTCGGCGCGCCGGCGACGACGCGCAACTGGAACACGATCCGCAAGGTCTGCGCGGTCCTGGCGAAGAAGCCCTGACCGCGCGCGCGGGGCAGCGATGCTAGACTGCGGCGCTCGCACAGGCCGTGTGCCGGCTCGACCTCGCCGGGAGACTCCTCATGATCCATCGCAGGCCGGGTGAACCCCCCTTACTCCAGATCAGGGGGGATCACGAGCGCTCCTACCGGGATGTTTACACACCGGAAGCCCTGGCGGCGCTCGCCATCCTGGCTCCACTGAACGAGCCGCGACGGGCGCTCATGTCGGCCCGCATCCGGCGCCGGGAGTCCCGCGCCCGCGACCGGCAGCGCATCACGTTCCTCGAGGCGGGGGCCGTGATTCCAGGAACCGAGATCACGGTCCGAGACGCGCGCGAGGGGAAGTTCATCGGCGGCGAGATTCCGGCCGACCTGCGCCGGCAGTGGATCCAGGGCACGGGCCCCGGAACGAGACCGAACGGGCCGGTGGAGAAGGGCATCCGCAACGTGGCCTATGCGCTACTCTCCGGCGCGGACGGCTGGATGTTCGACGGGGAGGACGCTCTCGGTCAGGTGTCGACGATGTCTCTCGACAACCAGCGCAACCTCAAGCTCGCCATCGCTCGCGACCCTCTTTTCCTGCAGGTGGCCGAGCAGGTGGCCGGTGAGATGAACCACTGGTCACGAGGCTTCTTCGGACGGGAGATCATCCGGGACTGGCGCGATCAGCTCGAGTTCACCACCACGATCTTCCGCGCGCGCGGACTCCACCTCGACGACCGGCATGTCCGCCTGGCCGACGGCACGGGGTTCTCGGCGTCGATCGTCGACCTGGTGCTCTACGTCGTCAACAACCATCGGCGGCTGAGGGAGCGTGGCGCATCGATTGTTCTCTATTTGCCGAAAATCCAGACCGCCGAGGAAGCGGCGCTCTGGAACCGCATGCTGGCGTCGCTCGAGGAGCATCTGTCGCTTCCCATCGGCGCGATCAAGGTCTACGTGCTCGTTGAGCAGCTCGAAGCGTGTTTCCAGCTGATGGAGATCCGTGCGGCTCTCGGGCGGCACTTCGTCGGCTACAACACCGGCCGGTGGGACTACATCAACAGCGTCTCGGACGCGATGCGGTGGGACCCGGAGTTCGTCAATCCCAACATCGACGCCATCGTGATGACCTACGGGTACATGCGGAACTACGAGGATCGCGTCCGGCGGGCGGTCAACACTCCGGACCAGGATGGCCATTGCGCGCTGTGGCAGGGCGGCATGGAACCCAACATCCCGGTGGGCTCGGAGCGGGGCGTCGAGGACGGGATGGAGAGGGCGGTCGCTGGCGCCGACCGCGAGCGTCGCGAAGGAGCCTCCGGCAAGTGGGTCGCCCACTGGAAGATGGTGCACATGGTCCGGCCCGTCTGGGAAAAGGCCGGAGAAGACAACCAGCTCGACCGGCGGTTCCCCGCGCTCACCTACACTTTAGCCGATGCTAACGGCCTCGTCTTGCTCGAGCCGGCCGCGCGGAGCGTCCGGGGCGCCCGCGATCTGCTGAGCGTGGCCCTGCAGTACGGCAACGCCTTCGGCCAGGGATTTCAGGCCGCGGCCCTCAAGCCCGCCGACTTCTTCGGCAACGACGATGTGCTCTACCTCATGGAAGACATGGCAACCGGAGAGATCCGCCTGAGCATCCTCTGGGAGTGGCTGCACAAGGCCGCAAAGTTCTCGGAAGACGACGCCACCGGAATCGCGCGGGGTGACGCTTTCAGCGCCGACCTCTTCGAGCGCCTGTTGGAGGAGGAGTACGCAAAGCTCGTCGCCGCCGACAATCGGGACGTCCATGACGACTCCAAGGGGACGACCCTGCCCATTGCTCGCGAAATCGTGCAAACTTACGTCACCGCCGCGGACAAGCCGCCGTGGTACATCGACCTGCTCAACGTCAACCTCGACAACTACGACCTGGCGGAGGCCAGGCGGCGGATCCGGCAATACGTGGACGCCTTCGGCCGGGACGGCACCCGCATCACCGAGAACCTCGACTTCGACGGATAGCGGAAGGCCGAACCGAGGGGTTATCAGGACTTCCGTCCCCGAGCGAGGGGGGCGGACAAAGTGGGGGACCGATGACGGATAGCTCATTCGAATCGGAAGTCGCCGAAACAGCCCGGTGGCTCGCGAGTCCCCGCTTCGAGGGGATTATCCGGCTGCATTCCGCGCGTCAGGTCGCCGAGCAGAGAGGCACGATCCAGGCGGATTACACCGTGGCCAGGATCGCAGCCGAACAGTTCTACGCTCGGCTCCAGGAGCTCTTCGCCCAGCGCAAGCAGATTACGACGTTCGGTCCCTATTCACCCGGTCAGGCAGTGGTCTTGAAGCGGGCGGGCATCGAGGGCATCTACCTGGGTGGGTGGGCGACCTCGGCCAAGGGATCGGCCACGGAGGATCCCGGGCCCGACCTGGCCAGCTATCCGCTGAGTCAGGTGCCGGACGAAGCGGCGCCGATGGTGCGCGCCCTGCTGACGGCCGACCGGAACCAGCGTTTCGCGCGCTCGCGCATGAGCGAGGCCCAACGCGCGGCCTCCCCGGAGATCGACTTCCGGCCGTTCATCATCGCGGACGCGGATACGGGGCACGGCGGCGACGCGCACGTGCGGAACCTCATCCGCCGTTTCGTCGAGGCCGGAGTCCCCGGTTATCACATCGAGGACCAGAAACCAGGCGTCAAGAAGTGCGGCCACCAGGGGGGGAAGGTTCTCGTGGCGGAGGACGAGCAGATCAAGCGCTTGAACGCGGCCCGCTTCCAACTCGACGTCATGAAGGTGCCGGGCATCATCGTCGCCCGGACCGACGCCGAGGCGGCCACATTCCTGGATGGGCGTGGAGATGAGCGCGACCATCCGTTCATTCTCGGCGCCACGAGCGTCGAGCTTCCGACGTACAAGATAGGTTACCTGGCCATCCTCAAGAAGCTGCGCGATCTGGGCGTGGACGACATGCGGGGGCATTTGCTGTTCAAGGTCTCGGAGGCGGAGTACGAAGAAGCGAACGCCTGGCTCGCGCGGGCGGGCGTGTCGCGCCTGATCGAGGACAACATACAGGCTCTCCGAAAGGCGGACGGAGCGGGGCTCGAGGCGCTGCTGGACAAGCTCGAGAATCGCTACCTGGAGGCGTGGCAGGCCGAGGCCAACCTCAAGACCTACCCGCAAGCGATCGCCGACGTGATCCGGTTCCGAGCCGACGAGGGGGAGCGCTTCGACATGAGCGAGGAGGAATGGCTGGCCTTTGCCAACCGCACCTCCTTCCACGCCGCGCGGGCGAAGGCCAAGTCGATGGGCATCAACATCATCTGGGACTGTGAGATCCCCAAGACTCCCGAGGGCTACTACCAGGTCCAGGGCGGCATCGAGTACGCCATCGCCAAGTCCCTGGCCGCCGCCCCGTTCGCCGACGTGCTGTGGATGGAGACCAAGACGGCAGACCTGGTGGATGCCAAACGCTTCGCCGAGGCGATCCACGGCGAGTTCCCTTCCAAGATGCTGGCGTACAACCTGTCCCCCTCGTTCAGCTGGGACACGGTCGGGATGAGCGACGAGGAGATGAGGCGCTTCCCCGAGGAGCTCGGCAAGCTCGGATTCGTTTTCAACTTCATCACCTACGGCGGACATCAGATCGACGGTCTGGCCGCCGAGGAATTCGCCACGGCGCTCCGTCAGGACGGCATGCTGTCTCTGGCGCGGTTGCAACGGCGGTTCCGGCTGGTCGAGTCGCCCTACCGGACACCGCAGACGCTCGTCGGAGGTCCGAGGGGGGATGCGGCGCTCATGGCCTCTTCGGGCGGCACGGCGGCCACCAAGGCGATGGGCAAGGGGTCGACGCAGCACCAGCACCTCGTCCAGACCGAAGTGCCGACCAAGCTTCTCGAGGAGTGGCTCGCAATCTGGACTGCGCACCATCAGCTCTCCGGTCCGCTTCGCGCGAGGCTGCGGCCGCACACCGCGGGCTCGGAGTTACTGGAGCTGGTGCTCTTCATGACGGAAGGAGAAAAGGTCGCCAACGTCATTTTCGCTCCCATCGTGGACCGCCGCGACCGCAACATCCTTTCCATTCGCGATCAAAACACCTTCGATACGACCCTCCGCAAGAAGCGCCTGATGACGCTGATCCACCTCTTCCTGATCCATCGCTACAAGGCGTCCTCGGTCCACTACGTCACCCCGACCGACGACAACCGCTACCAGGCCCAGAAGATGAAGACACACGGCTTGTTCAGCGACGTCCACGACGAAGTCGGCCAGATCATCGTGGCGGAGGTGAGCGCGGAAGGCGTCAAGGCGCTGCTCGCCCCCGACCGGTCGCGGTTGGACGACTTGATTCACCGTCGGTACCCTTAGGCGGTCGGCCGCAAGAGAGCTCGGCGCGCCGGCGACGACGCTCAACTGGACACGATCGGAAAGGTCTGCGAGGTCTTTGCGAAGAAGCCCTAGCCGCCCGCGCCGCAGCCGCGGTACCCCAGGAACAGGAAGATGAGGAGCATGAGGACGAGGATGATCCGCGCGATCCCCATCATGCGGGTCCGGGCGACCGGCTTCGTGTCTTTCGGCTTGATGCCGGTCAGCGCGGCGAGCAGTCCCACGACGAGCGCCAGGCCGAGCCAGAAGAGCCAGCTCATGATCTCTCCTCCTTCCGCATCCAGTCCACGCAGCGCTCGAGCTCCCGCCGCATGGCCTGGGGAGAGTCCGCGTGGTGCCGGTCACCGTGCCCCGCCAGGACCCACTCGAAGGGGTAGTCCAGCAGGCGCTCCATCGAGCGGGTCGTCTCCTCCCAGGAATACCAGCAGGCATCGCGGAAGGCGACGAGGCCGTTTCGCCGGCGGGACCACGCGAGGTGATCGCCCGTGAAGAGGAACTTTTCGCGGTAGAGCAGGACCGAGTGGCCGCGGGTGTGTCCCGGCGTCGGGATCGCGAGGAGGTCCTCGGCCAGGAGGACCGGCTCCCGGCCTTCGAGCTTCCTCTCGACTCCCGTCGTGCCGCGCGTCACATCGTCGCGGTGGAGGACCCGCTCGCAGCCAAAGCGTTTCGCGAAGGCGTCGTGGTCCGCGACGTCGTCGCGGTGCGTCAGGAACATCGTGGCGACGCCGCCCCGCTCCTCGAAGTGCCGAAGCAGCCCCGGGAGCGCGCGCGGCGAGTCCACGAGGACGTTGCCTTCCGGCCGCTCGATGAAATAGCTCCAGGCGCCGAAGGAGTCCTTCGACGTGAACCCGCAGAAGGACACGTTCTCCGCCACGCGCTCCGGCAGCGCCGCCATCCCCGGCCGCACGTCCTGGCGGGAGACCGTGCCGATGGATCCCGTGGGGCAGGAGACGAGGGCCATCAGGGCGCGGAGGCGCTCGGCCTCGGACTCGGGCTGCCGGTGGACGAACGAGTGGTCGGACCCTTCTTGGAAGGTCTCCGGCGCCATGCGCCGGCACGTGTCGCAGTCGATGCACGTTGAGTCCACGTAGAAGTCGCCGGGCGCGTTGTCCGGCAGCCTTTCCCGGAGGCTGGCCATCAGATCCTCTCGAGCTCCGCCACGGTGCGGTCACTCGTCACGTTGCCGGTATTGAGAGTTCCGGTGGGCTCCACGAGGAGGATCCACGTCTCCTCTTCGGCGACGGGCATGTGCTCGACTCCGCGCGGCACGACGAGGAGCTCGTTGGGCTCCAGCACGACGTCCCGATCGCGAAAACGGATCGTCAAACGGCCTTTGACCACCAGGAACAACTCGTCTTCCGCCTCGTGGTGGTGCCAGACGAACTCGCCCTGCAGCTTGACGAGCTTGACCGCATGGTCGTTGACCTCGGCGGCGATCTTCGGGCTCCAGCGGTCCTGGAAGCTGCCGAACTTCTCGAGGAGGTTCACTTTGTCCATGGTCTCTCCAGCCATCACATGCGCCCCGGCTCGGGTATTCCCAGCAAATCGAGGGCCCGGGACATCTCCCTCCGGAAAATACGCGCGACGAGGATCCGGCGGTTCCGCAGGGCTTCCTCCGGCTCGCTCGCGATCGGATGGCGGTGGTAGAACTGGTTGAACGACTGGGCGAGCAGGAAGGCATGCCGCGCCAGCGTCGAGAGCTCGAGCGACTCGACGGCCCGTCCCGCCACCTCTTCCAGCCCCGAGGCGTCGAGGATGAGCGCCCAGAGGTCGTCTTCCCACGGACCGCCGTCGCGAGTCGGTTTTTCGGGCGCCGCGAT
>JBHENW010000114.1:0-6060 GCA_046261875.1 Thermoanaerobaculia bacterium
GGCCTACTGGTGCAACCGGCGCACAGGGGGATGACGGCGCAACTGGCGCTACTGGTCCGCAGGGTCCTGGTGGCGCCACGGGAGCCACGGGCGCGCAGGGCGCTGATGGTGCAACCGGCGCGACAGGGTCGCAGGGTCCTGTGGGTGCAACGGGATCGACGGGTGCTCAGGGTGCTGACGGCGCAACCGGCGCGACTGGTTCGCAGGGTCCTGCTGGCGCCACGGGAGCCACGGGCACGCAGGGCGCTGATGGTGCAACCGGCGCGACTGGTCCGCAAGGCGCGACGGGTACCACAGGCTCACAGGGCCCCGCCGGCGCGACGGGGGCGACGGGCGCGACAGGATCGCAGGGTCCGGCCGGTCCGTCGTCGGGGATCCCGATCATCGGAGGCGGGAGCGTCTCCGGGCTCGCGGAACCGGGGCCGACCTACATCAGCCTCTTCCACGGATCCGATACGACGGAGAGCGCGGTGCAATACCCGGTGCCGGCGGCGGGAACGGTCTCGAACCTGCGGGCTCGCGTGCAGTCCGCGCCCGGTGGATCCAGAACCTGGGTTTTCACCATCCGCAAAAATGGCGCAGCGACCGCGGTCTCCTGTGCGGTCCCCTCCGGGGAAACGACCTGCAGCTCTGCCAGTTCGGTGAGCTTCGCAGACGGAGATCTGATCAGCATGCACGTCCTCCAGACCGGATCCGGGAACCCCCCCAACACGGACGGGTTCTGGACCGCCCGCTTCACCCCGTAGCGACTGGCGAGTCCTCAGCCTGGCCGCGAGGGCGCTTGAGCGCCCCCGCCGCACAGACGTTTTTGTGCTTCGGAGGCCTTCGGATCCGAGGGCACGACCTCGAGCGTAGCTCCCGCGAGTGCGCACGCTCTCTCAGCCTCCCCGCGCTTCTCGTAAACGTCGAGGAGCAGGTGGCGCGCGGTCAGGTCGGCCGGGCTCTTCTCGACGGCGAGTTCGACGTTCCGCGCCGCCTCGTCCAGGCGGTTGTTTTCCGCGAGCCAGCGCCCGTAATAGAAGTGCGCCCCCGCGAGGTTTCCTTTCAGGGAGATCGCCCGCCGGAAGTGCGCTTCGGCGGAGGCGCGGTTCCCGGTTGCCCCATCCAGGATTCCCAGATTGATCTCGAGGATGTCGTAGTTCGGCGCGATTGTTCGCGCCCGCTCGAAACAGTAGCGCGCGTTGGCGTAGTCGCCGCGCGCCATGAAGATGAGACCGTAATTCATCCACGCGCGCGCGTTGCGGGGGCTCGCGGCCGTAACGCTGCGCCAGAGCGTCTCGTCGGTCGCCCAGACCTTGTTGCGCTCGTATGTCGCCGCCGCATGGCTCGTGAGGAGCAGCAGAGAAAGGGGCAGAACCGCCCGAGCGAGGAGTGAAGTCGAGCCCCGCCGCGCGCGCAGAATTCCCAGCCCGTCAGCGATCCCGGCCGCCGCCGCGAGCACCAGACCGATGTACGGAAAGTAGGGCCGGTGCTCGTTGATCATCTCGGAGAGAGGAAACACGGAAGAAGAGGGCGCGAGGGCGACGTAGAACCAGAGAACGCCGAACAGGACCGCCTTGCCCGGAGCACGCCGGCGAGCGTAAAGCACCGATGCGCCCGTCAGCAGCCCGGCGACGAGGAGGCCCGCGAAGACGCGCGAGTCGTACCACTCCGTGATGGGCTCCCAGTCCGTATCCGCGGACAGCCCGAGCGGAAACAGAAACAGCCGGACGTAGTGGAGCCAGGCGAAGACCTGGGTCTGGAGGTACTCGAGCCTGGGAGTCGATCCATAGAAGACTTCTGCGCCGCTCAGGCGATCCTGCAGGAGGTAGAAACCGAACGCGAAGACGAAGGCTGGCCAGACCACCGACCACACCGCGCGACGCCGCGGTGCGGCGCCCCCCGCCCGGTCGCGGGGAAGCTCTTCCGCGAAGAGAAGAAGATAGATGGCAACGAGGGGGGCGAGGACGATCGCCGACGGCTTCGCAAAGGCTCCCAGGACGGCCGGCAACATCCAGACGAAGTTTCGCCTCCATCGTGGCGCGTACTGGTAGAGCACGAAGGACCCGACGACCCCGGCCGTGGAAAGGATTTCCGAGCGCGACGAGAGGAAGTTGAGCGTTTCGGTCTGGACCGTGTGCAGGAGGAAGAGCCCGGAGCCCAGGAGCGCTGCCAGGCCACGGTGAGGCCCCAGGCCCGAGATCGCCAGGACGCGGAGAAGGAAGAAGAAGACGAGCGCGCCGAGCAGCGCATGGAGCGTCAGCTGCGTCACGTGGAACGGTACGGGGTCCAGGCCGCCGGCAAACCAGTAATCGAGCGCCAGGGTCGCGCTCACGAGGGGCCGGTACGCCGCGTTCTGCGGGTAGCTCGAGAACGTCGAGGCGTCGCGGAAGAAGCGGGGGATGTTGCGGAGGCTGCGGATGTACGCGTTGTTCTCGATGACGTGCGAGTCGTCGAAGTGGAAGCCGTTTCGGAAATGATTGGAGTAAGCGACCAGGAGCAGGAGCAACAGACCGGCGCCCCAGAGGATCAGGCTGCGGGGAGCAGGGTGAAGCGCCGTGGAGGCGGGCGGCGGGTTCCGATCCGCGCGCGCGGGCGGATCCGGCCGGCGGGTCGCTTTCATCAGCGACCTTCAGTGTGCCACGGCGGCCCCGCCGGGGGAACTCTAGGAGGGCGTCAGGAGTCGGAGAGGCTGGAGCCGACGACACCCATCTCGGCGACCAACGATCTGAGGTGCGAGGACGTTTCCGTCCCACCATCTCTTGCCGACGCCCTCCTCGAGGATTTCGAAAGCCGTCCCGGATTTCAGCCGGCGCCGGTAAGAGCGCTCGGAGGTGAGCGCGTCGAAGATGTCGGCGATCGTCACGATCCGGACCGCGAGGGAGATCTCATCGCCCGAGATCCCGCTGGGATAGCCTGACCCGTCGAGCTTCTCGTGGTGGTGATAGACCACGTCCAGGCTCTTGCGCATCGTCTTCATGGGGAGAAAGCAGGTCGTGCCCGACGACGGGGTGCTCCTGGATGATGGCGCGCTCTTCCGTCGTCAGTGGTCCCGGCTTGCGCAGGATGCTGTCGGGAACGACGATCTTGCCGAGGTCGTGGAAGAGCGCTCCCCTTCGCATCTCGTTGCGGGACAGCGCGTCCAACCCCATGCGCGTCCCGATCCGGTCCGCATATTCGGCGACGCGCCCGCTGTGGCCGGCCGTGTGCGGGTCGCGCGCGTCGATCGTCTTGGCTCTGGTGGAGCGAAGGGTCCGAGACGCTCTTCGGGTACGAGGTCACGGGCCTCGAACCGAGCGTCGAGTTCTTCACCGACCGGCTACATCCCGACGACCGCGAGCGCGTCCTGTCGGGAATCCGGGAAGCGATCCAGGGAGCGGGAAGCGCGTGGTCCGGGGAGTACCGTTTCATGAAGGCGGACGGCTCGTACGGATACGTCTTCTACCGGCGTTACGTCATCCGGGAGGACCGCCGCGCGGTCCGGATGATCGGCGCGATGATGGACATCAACGCGCAAGCGCGCGGAAGAAGAACTGCGGCAGAGCGAGGAGCGATACCGCCTGATCGTCGAGACCACCAACGAATGGATCTGGGCGATGGACCCCGCGGGAAAGATGACCACAACAATCAAGCGATCCAGAACATCCTCGGCTACGCGCCTGAAGAGCTCGCCGGGGAAGACACTCTCCGATTCATACATCCCGAGGATTTGCCGGCCGCCGGAAGCTCGTCGAGCGCTGCACGCCCCAGCAGGCCGGCTGGTCCGGTTGCGTCATGAGATGGAGGCACCGGGACGGCAGCTACCGTCACCTCGAGAGCAATGCCGCGCCGGTATTCGGTGCCGACGGAGCGTTCGAAGGCTTTCGCGGCGCAGACCGCGACATCACCGAGCGCGTGTAGCTCGGGGCGCAGTTGCTCCAGTCTCAGAAGATGGAGGCGATCGGCACGCCCGCCGGAGGGGTCGCCCACGACTTCAACAATCTCCTCCCCTCGATCCTGGAATACAGCGACATCGTTCTTCGGGAGCTCGGCGACGGCCATGTGCTCCGCGAGGACGTCGAGGAGATCCGGAAGGCCGGCGAACGCGCCGCGGCCCTGACGCGTCAGCTCCTCGCGTTTTCCCGCAAGCAGATCCTCAAGCCCGTGGTTCTCGAGCTCAACGGGGTCGTCGGCGGGCTGGAAAAAATGCTGCGCCGCCTGATCGCCGAGGGTATCGAGCTCGTCGTGGCGCGGGGGGGGGCGACGTCGGGTACACGCGCGCGGATCCGAGTCAGATCGAACAGGTCATCCTGAACCTCGTCATCAATGCGCGCGACGCGATGCCGCGGGGAGGGAACCTGCGGATCGAGACCTCCGGCGCGGACCTCGACGAGTCGGCCGTCCGGGCGCACCCCGGGGCGGTCATTGGATCCTATGTCTGCATCTCGGTGAGCGATTCGGGCATCGGCATGGAACGGGAGACACAAACCCGTATCTTCGAGCCGTTCTTCACGACCAAAGGCGCCGGGAAGGGGACCGGACTCGGCCTTTCGACGGTCTATGGCATCGTCAAGCAGAGCGGCGGCCACATCGCGGTCGAAAGCGCTCCCGGACGGGGAACGACGTTCCGGGTCTATCTTCCGCGCGTCTTCGATTCGGAGGACACGGTCCCCTCCGCGGCGCCTGCGCGGCCTCCCACGGGAGTCGAGACCGTGTTGCTCGTAGAGGACGAGCAGGGCCTCCGAGTACTCGCCCGGCGCATCCTGGATACCCAGGGCTACGCGGTCCTCGAAGCCTCCGGCGGCGAGGAGGCGTTGCGGATCTCGCGCCAGCATGCCGGCTCGATCGACCTCCTCCTGACGGATGCCGTGATGCCCGGAATGGGAGGTTCCGCCCTCGCGCGCGAGATCTCGTCCGAGAGGCCCGCGACGCGCGTCCTCTACATGTCGGGCTACACCGACGACGCCGTGGTGCGGCACGGGCATCTCGACGCGGGCTCGGCTTTCATCCAGAAGCCGTTCGCGTCGCACGCCCTCGCGCGGAAGGTACGGGAGGTGCTCGACGGCGCCTCGGCCGGGACGCCGGCGGCCACCGCGACCTCGTTGGAGGTTCGAACCGCCTCGCGCTGAGGGCGCTCAACGCGGGCGCGGTTTTTTCGCGGCGCGCGCGGGCTTCGGCGCGACTTCGACGGCCTTGCCCTTCCGGTTGCGCTCGCTGCGCACGATCGCCCCGAGCGCTCGCGAATCATGCCGGTTGAGCCGCGGTGGATCGGGACGTGGCGGCGGCGCGCCGGCAGACTGGACCTCGGTCGCTTCGACGGAGTACACGCGCCCATCCCTCGTCTGGAACACGAGCCGCTTGCCGACCTGCCGGGCAGGCGCGCGGAGCAGAAAGACGGATCCGTCGCGCAGGACGAGGGTCGAGCCCGGCGGCGGCGGGGCCGTCACCGAAAAAAGCAGCACCAGGGCTGTCTCTTGTAGCGTGGCTCTAGGATACGCCGCTTTGCGCCGCGAGAAAGCCGGCCGCCTGCCCGATCTTGCGCGTCAAGGTCGGGATCGCGGAGCGGGTGAGCTCGCGCGGGGCGAACCAGCGATACCCCCATTGGCGCGCAAGGCGCGTGGCCTGAGCCGGATGGACGCTCGCGGGAAAGACCCGGATCGCGAGCCGGCGGTTGACCACGGTATGGGCGGCCCGCGCGGGGCTCGTTTTTCCCTCGAGAGCGATGCCGAGCGTATGGAGGTCGCGGCGGAGGTTCGCCAGGGCCCCGGCCGCCGATGCCCCGCTCGCGGACGGAAATTCCCACATCCCGCGCAAGAGGGTGTCGGTGCGCCGGCGCAGGAGAGCGCGGCCGCCCTCCGTGACGTACGCCGCCGCGAAGGCCACGGATACGGCGGCGGGCTTTCGGATGCGCACAGGGTAACGCGCGGGTGACCCGGCGCGGAATGCATCGCACTCCGCGCGCACCGGGCATCGCGGGCAGTCGGGTCGGCGCGGCAGACAGATCGACTGTCCGAGGTCCATGAGAGCGGCCGTGAAGCGGCCCGGATCGCGGCGGGGCAAGAGTTGCGCCGCGGCGAAGAGGACGGCGCGCCGGTGCGCGGC
>JBHENW010000115.1:0-21355 GCA_046261875.1 Thermoanaerobaculia bacterium
TGGCTTCCACCGCGGCATCTCCTCCGCGTTGGCGACGCGCAGTCCGAGCCGGAAGGCGACCTGCGTGTCCTCGACCGCCCCGGAAAGGTCCCACTCCCCCGTCAGCTCGTCGGAAGGCTGGTGGTAGTCCTTCTCCTCCCACTCTTCGATGCGTTTGGCTCCCCAGCCGGAGGGCTTGCCGATGACTTCGGTGCCGCTGTCGAAGTAGGCCGCGGGAACGCCGATCTTCGCCAGATTGAACTGGTCGGACCGGTAGAAGAAGCCCCGGTCCGGAAACTGATCGGGCTTGACCGTCCGTTTCTGCTCCTTCGCCAGCTCGCCCACAACCTCGTCGAGACTCGATTTCCCCAGCCCGATCATCGGCAGGTCGCGCGTGCGGCCGAAGATGCTCACGCCGTCGATGTTGATGTTGGCGGCGAGACGGCCCGGCGGGACCGGAGGGTGCCTCGCCAGGTACGCGGAGCCGAGAAGCCCCTGCTCTTCCGCGGCCACCGCCGCGAACAGGATCGAACGGCGCGGCGGCTTCGGCAGCGTCGTGAATGCGCGGGCGATCCCCAGCATCGCCGCGATCCCGGAGGCATTGTCGAGCGCTCCGTTGTAGATCACGTCCTCGCCCGGCTTGCCCTGCTCCTTGGTTCCGAGGTGGTCGTGATGCGCCGTGTAGATGACGGCCTCGCGGGAGAGGCGAGGATCGCTTCCGGCGAGGCGGCCGATGACGTTGGCGCTTTCTTTCTTCTGAACCCTGTTTCGGAGGGCGACGGAGACCGTCGCCCCCAGGGACACGGGCCGGAAGTCTTTCTTGAGAGCTGCGGCGCGGAGGGAATCGAGATCCTTTCCGCCGAGCTGCGCGATCTGCTTCGCGGCCGCCTCGGTGACCCACCCCTTCAGCTCGACCCTCGGCTCCCCTTCGTGCGGCAGCTCGAACTGCTCACCCGACCAGGAGGTCTGGACGACCTGCCACGGGTAACCCGCCGAGGGGCGCGTGTGGATGATTAGCGCGCCGGCGGCGCCCTTCTTCGCGGCCTGCTCGTATTTGTAGCCCCACCGCCCATACCAGAGCCGCGTCTTGCCGGCGAAGAGCTTCGGATCGTCCTCCGGGTCGTTGTTCATGATGAGAAGGACTTTCCCCTTGACGTCCGCGTCCTTGAAATCGTCCCACCCGTACTCCGGAGCGACGATGCCGTAACCGGCGAAGACGATCTCCGCGTCGCGAAGCATGGCCTCGGGCTTCTGGACGCCGGAGAAGACCACGAAGTCCTCCGACCGCGCGAGCTCGATCTTCCGGGAGCCGGAGGCGACGGAAATCGTCTCCGGGATTTCCCCCGTAATCCCGACAAGCTCCACCTTCTGGAGCCAACCTCCCCCGGGCGCCGCGGGCTCGATCCCCATCGCCTCGAGCTGCGCGGCGATGTACTCCTGGGCGAGCCGGTCTCCGCGCGTCGCCGGCCCGCGCCCTTCCAGCAGGTCGGAGGAAAGGAACCGGACGTGGCCGCGGATCAGGTCATCGGTGATCTGCCGGGCGGCCGATTTCTCGGCGGACTCCGATTTCGCGGAGGGGCTCGCCGCGAGCAGGAGCGCGGCGAGGAGCGCGAGGAGAGCGCGGTGGGAACTTTTCATCGTCTGCCTCCGAATGGAAGTTGGAGCGGAGCTCAGGGCGCCGCCGGCGGGTCGGCGGTTTCGGCGCGCCGGGCCGGAACGCCGCGGGGCGCGGCCGTTTCGGGCCGGGGCAACGGCTTGCGAGGCAGGAGGCGGTCGCGCATGGCGGCGTGGTAGGCGAAGGTCGCGATGACCACCGAAGCCTGGACCAGGTCTTCCTTCTGGAGCCGCTCATAGAGGTCCGCGTTGGAGTGATGGCTCCGGCTGGAGTACTCCAAGTCGTCCTGGACGAAAGTGAACCCCGGCAGCCCCACGGAATCGAACGACGTGTGATCGGTCCCGGATGTGTTGCGCATCGTCACCGTCGTCGCACCGAGGTCCTGGAGAGGCCGGAGCCAGGCCTCGAAGATCGGCACGACGGCGGCGTTTTCCTCGGCATAGATCCCGCGGACCTTCCCGGTGCCGCTGTCCATGTTGAAGTAGGCGGAGAGCTTCGCGTGGTCGCGCTTGAGGGTCAGAGGACCGGTCTCGCGCCGCATGAAATAGGGCTGGTCCTGCTCCTGCGGGTCCTTGGGCGGCGGCCGGGAGGCGAAGTGCTCCGCGACGTAGGCACGCGACCCGAAGAGCCCCTGCTCCTCCCCGCTCCAGAGCGCGATGCGGATCGTCCGCCGCGGGCGGACCTCGAGCGAGCTCAGGATGCGCGCGGCTTCCATCACCGCCGCGACGCCCGCGGCGTTGTCGGTCGCGCCGGTGCCGCCGTGCCAGGAGTCCATGTGGGCGCCGATCAGGACGACCTCACGGGCTCGGTCCGTGCCGGGGATCTCGGCGATCGTGTTGTAGCCCATCGGGTCCTCGTCGTGGTAGCGCGCGCGGACGTCCACCTCGACCTCGATGCGGCGCTTGGCTTCGAGCAGGCGGCTCAGGCGGCCGTAGTGCTCCGCGGCGAGGACGACCGTCGGGACACCCGCGGGGTCGGTCTTCTTGTAGAAGCCACTTCCCTGCACATCGAAGGTGCCGCCGTCGCCGCCGCCGCCCGGCTCGAGCACCGCGAGGACCTTCTCCGCGCCCAGGAACTCCGCGAGTGGCTTGCGGAAGGCGTGGCGCCGGGCGAACTCGGCCCGGTCGAACTCACGGCGGCGGCCTTCGGCAGCATCGTACTGGTAGAGCTCCTGGAGCCCTTTCTCGTCGTACCGGTCTACCGAGGGCTTGTCGTGCGGCTTGAGCTCCCTGGGCTCGCCGAGCAGGACGATCTTTCCCGCGAGCTTTCCCCGGTGCTTCTCCAGATCGGCCTCGCTTTCGAGCTTCAGCCGGATGGCCTCTCCCCGCACCGGGCCCTGTGTCCCCGGCGTCCATGCCTTGGGGATGCCGACCAGGGGCGCCGTAGTCGGCGCCACCATCCGTACGGAAGCGGATTCGTACGTCCAGCCCCGGCCGAAGGGCCCCCAGCTCTCCAGGTGCGCGTTGGCCAGCCCCCAGTCGGCCAGTTGCTGGCGGGCCCAATCGTTGGCGCGCTTCATCTCGGGGGATCCCGTCAGGCGCGGACCGATCCAGTCTGTCAGGGCGGACGCGGTCTCCATGACCTTCGAGTTGCGGAAGCCTTCCTGGCGGATGCGCGTGACCATCTCGAGGTCCACGGGCTCATCAGCCGCAATCGCGAGGGGCGCGCGAAGCACGGCCAGGGCGAGCGTGACTGTTCGGATCTTCAAAAACCCCTCCTCCGCGAAGCCGGGTCAAACTACCACAGCCCCCCTCGCTCGGAGCGGACGCCTAGAGCGCGCAGAAGAGCGTCAGCGCGAAACGCGCGTCGGACTCGACCCATTGCTCGATCGAGCGGAACCCGGCGCCCTCGACCATGGAGACGACCTGCTCGGAAGTGTACTTGTAGGAGCTCTCGGTCCAGATGTACTCCGAGCGATCGAAGCGGACGGACGTCTCGGCCCGGGGGATCCGGACGGTCTGATCCCGCAGGGAGACGAGGTGCATCTCGACTCGTCCCTCCTCCCCGTTCCACACGGCGCTGTGGGAGAAGGCGTCGAGATCGAAGTCGGCGAGCAGGTCGGTGTTGAGCCGGAGGAGGAGGTTCTTGTTGAAGGCGGCCGTGACGCCGAGGCGATCGTCATAGGCGAGGAGGAGATCCTTCTCCGGTTTGACCAGGTCGGCGCCGAGGAGCAGGGCGTCGCCGGGGCGGAGCGCGCTGCGGATCTCCTCGAGGAATTCCTGCGCGGCGGGGGGGTCGAAGTTGCCGACGTTGGAGCCGAGGAAGAGGACGAGTAACGGGCCCGCCGGCGCGCGCTGCGCCGCCGCCCGCCGCAGTCCTTCCTCGTAGGTCGCGCGGTGGCCGACGACCGACACGTAGCCCAGGCGGCCGAGCGTCTTCTCCGACTGCTCGAGCGCGGCGGAAGAGATGTCGATGAGGTGGATGCCAATGGGACGCCGCCGCCCGCGGAGCGCCTCGACGATCATGGCGAGCTTCTCTCCGCTCCCGCTGCCGAGCTCCACGATCGTCATCGGGTCCGCGATGGGTGCCACCATGTCCGGGGCGTATCGCGAGAGCAGGCGGGCTTCGGCGCGCGTGATCCGGTACCAGGGGAGCAGCGTGATCGCCTCGAAAAGGGCGGAGCCGAGGCCGTTGTAGAGGTACTTGGACTGGAGCTGCTTCGGGCGCAGCGCGAGGTCGCGGCGCACGTCCTCCGCGAGCGCCCTCACGGCGTCGGCCGGAGGCGCCGCCGCGCTCAGCGGGAGGGCGATGGAAATTCTCCGGCCGGACCGGCGGTCATTCGGACAGCGTGCGGGCGCACCGAAACGCCGCGCAGACGTACGGGTAGTTGCCTCGGAACCAGTTGCGGAAGCTCGGCCGCAGCAGCTCCTTTGCCGTCGCGGGAGAGGCGCCCTTCATGACGTAGTGGCGGCCGTCGAAGAAGTCGGCGGAGTACTGGGGATAGGAGGGCATGGGCCGGAAGCCGGGATGAGGACCGAAGACCGTGGACGTCCATTCCCATCCGTTGCCCACGAGGTCGTGGATTCCCCAGGCGCTCCGGCCGGCCGGGTGAGACCCGGCGGGCGACGGCTCCCAGCTCGCGAAATCGAAGTGGCCGCGCGTCGCGTCGGGAGGCTCATCGCCCCACGGGTGCGTCCGCTCCTCCCCTTCCGGCGTTCCGTACGCCGCACGGTGAAACTCCGGCTCCGTCGGAAGGCGCGCCCCCCTCCAGCGGGCGAATGCCGACGCCTCGGCTTGGCTCACATACACCGGCCAGGAGGCCGGCAGCGGGAGCTCCTCGAACATGCCGCGCCAGACCCATCCGTCGCCGCGGCGCTCCCAGAACGCGGGATGCTCCGTCGCGGACTCGCGCAACCAATGCCACCCCTCCTCCGACCAGAGGTCCGCCCGGCGGTACCCGCCGGCCTCCACGAAGTCCATGTAGTCGGCGTTGGTGACGTCGTGCGCGTCGATCTCGAAGGCCGGCACCTCCACGGTGTGCGCGGAAAACTCGTTGTCCCACCCGAAGGGGATCTCGCCTTCGCGGGCGCCGAGCGTCGCGGCGCCGGCGGGAACGCGGACGCTGCGGGGCGCCGGCGCCGGGCCGTCCGTCGGGGGGACCGCGTAACCGGACGGGCGGATCTTCTTTTCGAACGGCAACCGGTGCCACATGTAGCCGAGCGTCTCCTGGTGCATCAGCTCGTGCTCGAGGATCGTGAAGAGCCCCAGGCCGCCGCGCAGGACGGCGTTGCGCTCGTCTTCGAGGTCTTCCCTCGCGATGGCGTCCAGGATGCGCCGGTCCGCCTCCCGCCCGTAGGCCTGGATTTCCGCGCGCGGCGGCCAGGCGGACGGAGCGCCGGGAACGGCGGTCTGGTTCTCCGGATCGATGCCCCGCTCGAAGAGCACCTCGAAGCGCTCGTCGATTCCGGGCTGGCCGAGACCCTTCTTCAGGAGGGTGTTGACGCTGAAGGCCGGAAGGTGGCCTTCGTAGAACACGATGGGGTTGCGCAGCGCGATGGGCCGATCGAGGTAAGCTTCCGGACGCAGCGCGTCGAACAGCGCCTCGGAACGCCGCCGATTGCGCTCGAACCAGCCCCGGACCGCCCGGCGATCGATGCTCTCGACGGCACGCATCACAATAACGATATACCCCGCCTCGCGGATGCTAGATTCCCGTTCGTGGCAGAAAAACCGCTCGGGCCTCGCCTTTTCGCGGCCCTGCTCCTTCTCTCCGCCCTGGCCTCCTGCCGCCGGGCGGAGCAGACGGTGAGCGCCGCGCCCCGCGCGCGCGGAGGGGCGGATGCCTCGGCGCTGAAGATCGCTCCGGACGTCCCGGAGCGGCTGCGCCGGCTCCCGCGGACGGCCATCGACTACGACCGCGGATTGCTCGACGAGAAGGAAACGCGGGTCGTCGGGCTCCTGATCGAAGCCTCGCGGCTGATCGACGAGATCTTTCTGCGCCAGGTCTCGGAGGAGAACCCGCGCCTTCGGGAGGAGCTCCGGGCCGCCGCCGGCGGCGACCCGGCGGCCGCCGGCGCGCTCGCCCTTTTCGAGATCCACAAGGGGCCGTGGGACCGTCTCGCCCGCAACGCGCCCTTCGTCGGCGACCGCCCCAAGCCGGCCGGAGCGGCGTTCTATCCCCCCGACGCGACGAAAGACGAGATCGAAACCTGGATCGCGAGCCATCCCGCCGACAAACAGAGCTTCCAGAGCCAGTTCACGGTCATCCGGCGGGAAGGGGATCGTCTCGCCGCCATTCCGTACTCACGGCAGTACCGGGAGCTCCTCGCGCGGACAGCCGCGAAGCTGCGGGAAGCGGCCGCGGCGACGGGCAACGCGTCGCTGCGCGCCTATCTCACGAGCCGGGCCGACGCCTTTCTCTCGGACGATTACTTCGCCTCCGACGTGGCCTGGATGGACCTCGACTCCGAAATCGAGGTCGTCATCGGCCCCTACGAGGTGTACGAAGACGGGCTCTTCAACTACAAGGCGGCTTTCGAGTCCTTCGTGACCGTGCGGGACCGCGCCGAGAGCGACAAGCTCGGCGTGTACGCCCGGCATCTGAAGGAGATGGAGGGCAACCTGCCGATTCCCGACCGGCACAAGAACCTGAACCGGGGGTTCGAGTCGCCCATCCGGGTCGTCCAGGAGATCTTCACCGCGGGCGACGCCCGGCGCGGGGTGCAGACCTCCGCCTTCAACCTGCCCAACGACGAGCGGGTCCGCGAGGCGAAGGGCTCCAAGAAAGTTCTGCTCAAGAACGTCATGGAAGCGAAGTTCCGCCGAAGCGGCCGTCCCGTCGCCGAGCGCCTGCTCGATCCCTCGCAGTCGGGAAAGATCTCCTTCGACGCGTACTTCAACCACACGCTGTTTCACGAGCTCGCGCACGGGCTCGGGCCCGGCATAATCCGGGGGCCCGACGGCCGGAGAGTCGAGGCGCGGCTCCTCCTGAAGAACCTGTACTCCGCCATCGAGGAGTGCAAGGCCGACGTCCTCGGCGTCTGGAACATACTGTTCGCGATGGGAAAGAAGCTCCCGATGGACTTCGACGAGGAGGCCCTCTTCGTCACGGACGCCGGCCTGATGTTCCGCTCGATGCGCTTCGGGCTGGACGAAGCGCACGGATCCGGGACCGCGGTCCAGTGGAACTGGTACCGCGAGAAGGGCGCGATCCTCCCCGCGGACGGCGGAAGATTTCGCGTGGACGCCGGAGCGTTCCGCGCCGCCGTGCGGTCGCTCGCCGAGGAGCTCCTCATGATCGAGGCGACGGGCGACTTCGATCGGGCCCGGAAGCTGCTCGACCGCTACGGCAAGAGCAACGCCGAGATCGAGTCGGTGACCCGCCGCCTCGAGGACATTCCCGTGGACATCGCCCCGGTGTTCGTCGCCGCAGGAGAAACGATGACCGACGCCGCCTCCCCCGAGGAGCCCGCGGCGCTTCCGACCCACAGGAGGTGAGATTTGACGGATTCCCAGGACACCACTCAGAGCAGCTCGACGTCATCGGGCGGGACGACCGCGAAGCGGAAAACGGCGCGCCGCCGGCCCGCCGCCCGGAAGAGCTCCGGCCCCAGGAAGACTGCGCGCAAGACGACGGCGCAAAAGACCGCGTCCCGCTCCCGGTCGGGGTCCCGCGCCCGCCGCACGGCGGCGCGCGCGCAGGCCGTGTCGCTCGCCGGGCTGCTCACGACCCTTCAGAAGCGCGCCTCCGGAGCAGGCTCGCGCATCGCGGAGCTGTCCGGGGAAGGCGCCACCGCGGCGAAGAAGGCCGTCGGCACGATCACGGCGTCATCGCGCAAGACGATCCAGGGCGTCCGGCGGGAGTGGAGCCGGATGGACAACCCGAGCAAGCTCAAGTTCGTCGCCGCGCTGCTCGGGACCCTGGCCGCCGCTTCCGGATCGGTCGTCGCCGCCCGGCGCCGGAAGTAAGCCGGCGGAGCTCCCGGCGGGATCGCCGGATAGACTGATCGGCCACCGCCCGATGAAGAGATCTTTCGCCGTGACGATCCTCGTGGCCGCGGCGGCGATCTTGGCCGCGGGGCTGGCCGGCGCTCCCGGGCCGCCGCCGCGCGCTTCGGCCGGCCGAGCGCTCGTCCCCCCCTCGACGGGCGGCCTCGTCCAGCTGGACACGCAGCTGCGCAAGCTCGCGACGAACCGGCGCCTCCTGATGATCGGGGCGCACCCGGACGACGAGAACACGGCGCTGCTGACTCTCGTCTCGCGGCACATGGGAGGCGAAGCGGCCTACCTGTCGCTGTCCCGCGGGGAGGGGGGCCAGAACCTGATCGGCGAAGAGCTCGGCGTCGGGCTCGGACTGATCCGCTCCCAGGAGCTCGTTGCCGCCCGGCAGCTCGACGGCGGCCGGCAGTTCTTCACGCGCGCGTACGACTTCGGCTACACGCGTTCCCTCGAGGAGGCGCTGAAGCGCTGGCCGCGGGAAGTTCTGCTGGAAGATGTCGTCCGGGTCATCCGGAGATTCCGCCCGCAGGTGATCTATTCGGTCTTCACCGGCACGCGCCGCGACGGCCACGGCCAGCATCAGGCCTCCGGGATCATCGCGGCCGAGGCCTTCCGCCTGGCGGGCGATGCATCGTTTCTTCCGGCGCTCGCCCGGGAAGGCCTGGCCCCCTGGCAGCCGAAGTCCCTGTACACGTCCGACTGGTTCGAGGAGGAAGGGCATCCGCGCGTTGCGCTTCCGACGGGCGACGTCGAGCCCCTGACCGGCCGCTCATATCACCAGATCGCCATGGCCAGCCGCAGCCTCCACCGCTCGCAGGACATGGGGCGCCTGCAGGATCCCGGACCCAACCAGACCGGCGCCGTCTGGATCGCGGGCACCGGGGGCAACGCGGCGGGGGACCTTTTCGGCGGAATGGACACGCGGCTGCGCGCGATCGCCTCCGGCCTCCCGACTGCAGCGCGGGGGGCGGCCGAAGTGAGGCTGGACCGCGTTCAGGCGCTCGCGGAGTCCGCCCGACGGAAAGCTTCGGCCACGCGCCTCACCGAAAGCGTCGCGCCCCTCGAGTCCATCCTCGCGGAGCTGCGGGCCGCCCGGGAAAGCTTTCCCGAGGACGACCCGTCTCTCCCGATCCTCGACGAGAAGATCGTGGCGGCGCAGGAAGCCCTCGCTGCCGCTGCCGCCGTCTCTCTCGATGCGACCGCCTCGTGCGAAGCGGTCGCCCCGGGCGAGAGCGTCGAGGTGTCGGTGCGCGTCTGGAACGCCGGAAATCGGAGCGTCTCCGTGGAGTCCCTGGATTGGATCGGCGCGGAAGGCTGGCAGGCGACGGGATCGGCGGAGCGCGGAGCGATCGAGGCGGGAAAGCTTCGGGAGTGGAAGCTCACCGCCGCGCCCCCCGGGGACGCTCCGCCAAGCCTGCCCTACTTCCTTCGGGCGCCCCTTTCCGGGGCCATCTACGACTGGAGCGCCGTGTCCCCGGAAGTCCGGGGCCAGCCCTTCCAGCCGGCGCCGCTGACGGCCGTCGCGCGGCTGCGGGTCGGCCGCACGGCGATCGAGCTTGCCCGGGACGTCGTGTACCGCTATCGCGACCAGGCCATCGGAGAGATCCGCCGTCCCCTGCGGACCGCTCCCTCCGTCGAAGTGGACGTCGAGCCGGACCTCCTCGTCTGGCCGATCGGACGCCGCTCGCACACCCTCGAGCTCGCCGTGCGCTCCAACTCGGTCCGCCCCGTGGAGGGACGTCTCGAGGTGACCGCGCCGGCGGGCTGGACGGCGACAAACGGCATCGCGTTCCGGCTGGAGAAGCCGGGCGACCGGCGCACGGTCGAGGTGGCCCTGCGGGCGCCGGACCGCTTGGCGCCGGGACGAGTGCCCCTCCGCGCCGCGGCGCGCCTCGCGTCGGGCGAGCGCCATGCGCTCGGGGTCCACGTGCTCGATTACCCGCACATCCCGCCGACGCCTCAGCCGCGCGAGGCTGCCGTCGAGATCTCCGCGGCGGAGATCCGGCTGTCCGCCGCACGAGCCATCGGCTACGTCCGCGGCGCCTCCGACCGTGTCCCGGAGTACCTGAGTCCCGTCGGCGTTCCGCTGGAGATCCTTTCGGCCCGGACGCTCGAAGCGGGCGACCTTTCGCGCTTCGACGCCATCGTCATCGGGAGCCGGGCCTACGAGACCGATCCCGCGCTCGCGCGGGCCAATCCGCGCCTGCTCGACTACGCGAGGAACGGCGGCCTGCTCATCGTGCAGTACCAGCAATACGCGTTCCTGGAAGGCGGCTTCGCGCCGTACGCCATCGAGATCGGCCGTCCGCACGACCGGATCACCGACGAGGGCTCTCCCGTCGTCGTCCTCGACCCGCGGCATCCGATCTTCCGGGGACCCAACGCGATCCAGGCCCAGGACTGGGACGGCTGGGTGCAGGAGCGGGGGCTCTATTTCGCGAAGAGCTGGGACCCCGCGTACACGCCGCTGCTCGCCATGTCCGACCCCGGAATGCCCGAGCAGCGCGGGGGGCTCCTCGTCGCCCCGCTCGGCAAGGGACGCTACGTGTACACGGGCCTCGCTTTCTTCCGGCAGCTCCCGGCCGGAGTCCCCGGGGCCTACCGGCTTTTCGCGAACCTCCTGGCGTGGAAAGCCGGTGCGCGCTAGACGGCTGATCCTCGCCGCCCTCGCGCTGGGCGCCGCGGCCGCTTGCGGCCGCGACGCGCGCACCCCGGTGCTCCTCTATTCGCCGCACGGCCGGGACCTGCTCACGCTCGTCGAAAAGACGTACGAGCGGGCCCATCCGGACGTGGACGTGCGCTGGCTCGACATGGGATCCCAGGAGGTCTACGACCGGCTCCGGGCCGAGAAAGCGAACCCGCAGGCGGACGTCTGGTACGGAGGGCCGGCGGAGATCTTCGCGCGCGGCGCGGCGGACGGCCTGCTCGCCCCGTACCGGCCGAGCTGGGCGGGCGCGCTGCCGCCGGAAAGCCGCCACGAGCGGGACCTCTCGTTCGGCATCTACCGGACACCGGCGATGATCGTCTACAACTCGGCCGCCGTTCCCGTGCAGGACGCCCCCCGGGAATGGGACGACATGCTCCTCCCGCGCTGGAAGGGGAAGGTGCTCATCCGCGAGCCGCTCGCCTCCGGCACGATGCGGGCGATCTTCGGGATGGTCCTCGCCCGGTCGGTCGCGGAGACCGGCTCCCCCGAACGAGGGTTCGACTGGCTCCGCCGCCTCGACGCCCAGACGAAGGAATACGTCGTCAACGGCACGCTGCTGATGGAGAAGATCGCGCGCCGCGAGGGGCTCATCACCCTCTGGGACCTTCCGGACGTTCTGCTGGAAGTCGCCGCGGGGGCGCCGCTCGCTTACGTCTTCCCCCCGAGCGGGTCTCCCGTGATCGACGACGCGGTGGCGCTCGTGCGGGGCGCCCGGCACCCCGAGGCGGCGAAGGCGCTGATCGAGTGGCTCGGCAGCGTCGAAGCGCAGCGCCTCGCGGCGCAGACCGCGTACCGGCTGCCGGCGCGGACCGACTTGCCGGACGCCGAGCTGCCGGAATGGGCGCGCGGGGTCCTCCGGGACCTCGTCCCGGCGCGCGTCGACTGGAAGCTCGCCCGCGAGATGGGCCCGAAGTGGATGTTCCTGTGGGACCGGGAGATTCGGGGGAAAGGTTCGCCGCGGTGAAGCCCGCGCCCGCGGAGGAATTTCTCCTCCTCGAGGAGCTGGAGAAGAGCTTCGGAGCGACATCCGTTCTGCGGCGGTTCTCCCTCGCCGTGCGGGAGGGGGAGATCGTGGCGCTCCTCGGCCCTTCCGGCAGCGGGAAGACGACCGTGCTGCGGCTCGTCGCCGGCTTCGAGACGCCGGACCGCGGACGGATCGTGGTCGCCGGCGAGGACCGCACGTCCGTTCCCCCCGAGCGGCGGCGGGTCGGGATGGTCTTCCAGCACTACGCGCTCTTTCCCCACATGACCGTCGGCGAGAACGTCGGGTTCGGCCTCGAGACGCGCAAGGTCGCGGCGCCGGAGCGACGCCGGCGCGTGGCCGAGTCCCTCGCGGCCGTGGACCTCCCTGGCTTCGAGGATCGGAAGGTCGCCGAGCTCTCCGGCGGCCAGCAGCAGCGCGTCGCGCTGGCGCGCGCCCTCGCCCCGCGGCCCGAGGTCCTGCTGCTCGACGAGCCGCTCTCCAACCTCGACCCGACCCTGCGTGAGAAGACGCGCCGCGAGCTGAAAGCGACGATCCGGCGCGCCGGCATCACGACCCTCTTCGTGACGCACGAACAGGAGGAAGCCTTCGACCTCGGGGGGCGCGTCGCGGTCCTCCGGGGCGGGCGGCTGGAGCAGGTGGGCCTGCCCGAAGAGCTCTACGAAGCGCCGCGCACCCGCTTCGTCGCGACCTTCGTCGGCCGCGCGAGCGTGCTGCCGGCCACCTGGAACGCGCTCGGCTCCTCGACCGGCCGCATCCGGCTCGCCGAAGGCGTCGAGTGGCCTGCGGTGGCGCCCGACCCGGTCCCCTCGGGACGGGAGGTGGAAGCCGTGATCCGCCCCGAAGCGCTCGGGATCTCTCGGGAGACGGGCAACGCCTCGATCGCCGCGGACGTCGTCGAGCGCCGCTACGCGGGCATCACGGCGTATCTCACGCTGCGGCTGGCGTCGGGGCGCGAGGTGGAGGCCATGGCCCCCCCCGGCTCCTTCTCGTCGGGAGAACGGGTCTTCGTCTCCCTGGCGGCCGGCGGGCCGCCTCCCCGGGTCTTCGCTCGAGAATCGGCGTGAGCCGGCGGCGTCCGGATCGGGCCGGGCTCCCGCTCACGTTGCTCCTCGTCTGGCTCGTCTGCTATCCGCTCGTCCTGACGCTCGCCGAGGCGCTCGGGGCGCCCGGTTTGACCTTCTCGCACGTGCGGGAGTTCGCGCGCCGTCCGGACGAGTGGCAGGCGCTGTGGAACAGCCTCTGGATCTCGGCCGCCACGGTCGTGATCTCCGCGGCCATCGGCATCCCGCTCGGATTCCTCTTCCAGCGTGTCGAGTTTCCGGGACGCCGGCTGCTCTCCGCGCTCGTCGCGCTGCCCGTCGTCCTGCCTCCGCTCGTCGGCGTCGTCGCGTTCCTCTTCCTCTACGGCGAGAGCGGCTTCCTCGCGCGGGGGGTCCAGGCGGTCACCGGCTCGCCGCGTCCGCCCTGGAGCCTCACCGGCCCCGGCGCCATCCTGCTCGTCCACGGCTATTCCATGTACGTGTACTTCTACCTCTTCACGCGCGCGGGCCTCGCACGCCTCGACGCCGCCTACCTGGAAGCCGCGGCCAGCCTCGGCTCCCGGGGATTGCGCACGACGACCCGGATCGCCCTGCCGCTGCTCTCGCCGGCGCTGACCGGCGCGGCCCTTCTGACGTTCATGACCTCGCTTGCTTCGTTCTCCGCGCCGTACATCTTCGGCGGGAATTTCCGGGTCATGACGACGCGGATCGTCGCTTCGCGCTTGAACGGCGACATCGAATTGTCCATGGTGGAGAGCCTCGCGCTGGCCGTCGTGGCGCTGTTCGGTCTCTTTCTGATGCAGCGCACCGGCGCGACGCGCGACGTCGCCGGAGCGGTGCGCGGCCTGGCTCCCGCGCGCCGGTCCATCGGGCGCCCGGGGGTCGTCGTCACGATTTTCGCTTCCCTGATGGCGCTCTTCCTCCTTCTCCCGCACGCGACGCTGCTCCTCATCTCGTTCGTTCCGCGCGGCACCTGGACCGCGGAGGCCCTTCCGCCCGTGCTTGCCTTCAGCAACTACGCCGCGCTCGCTTCGCAACCGGAGCGTCTCCGGCCGATCGTGAACTCCCTCTGGATGGCCTCGGCCGCGACGGCCGCGGCGCTCGCTCTCGGCTTCGCCGCGGCCTGGGTTTCCGTCGCGCGCCGCTCCCGCTGGCGGGGCTGGCTGGAGACCCTGATCGCGATGCCCTGGGCGCTCCCGGGCACCGTGTTCGCGGTCGCGATGGCGGCCACGTTCAGCCGCAACGCGCCGTGGGTCGGCCGGTTCCTCCTCGTCGGGACGGCCGCGATCCTTCCGCTCGCCTACCTCGTTCGCAACCTGCCGCTCACGGGCCGGGCCGCGTTCGCCGGCATGCGACAGCTCGACCCGGCCCTCGCCGAGGCCGCGGCGTCGCTCGGAGCCTCTCCCGCGCGCCGCCTCTGGCGGGTGACCGTTCCCCTGCTCCGCCCATCGCTGGCGGCGGGCGCCGCGCTGGCGTTCATCACCGCGCTCGGGGACTTCGTCGTGTCGATCCTGCTCTACACGTACGAGACCCGGCCGATCTCCATCGAGATCCTCTCTTCGCTCCGGCTCCAGGAGACGGGCGTGGCCGCGGCATACGGCGTACTCCTCGCGACGCTCTCGGGCGCCGTCTTTTTCCTCTGGGGAGGCTCGGAAGAGACCCGGACGTGAACTCGAGTCAGGGACGCAGAATCGTACGGGGGGTGCGCACGGGACGCGGGGCGAGGATGATCCCGCGCAGCGGCGTCGGCGTCGCGGTGACGCGATTCGGGTTGACGGCCCGCAGCAGGGAGCCGGACTCCGTCCCGAGGTAGAGCTCTCCCGCCGCGTCCTCGCCGAAGGTCGTCAGCAGCCGTACGACCGGCGTGATCGGCTGGCCGCCGGCGAACATCTGGCCCGTGCAGTAGTCGCCGTACACGTAGAAGCCGTAGAGGTCGGGGATCTCGGATCCCCGATAGACGTAGCCGCCGGTGATCGAGCACTCGCCCGTATCGTGCCGGTATTCGTAGATCGGCGCCGTGAAGTCGGGCGATTCGCACGGTAACGCCGCGAAACACGCTCCCGAGTTGTTCGTGCAGAGCGTGCCTTCCAGGAACTTCCAGCCGTAGTTCTCTCCGCCGGGGCTCGACCGGGGCTGGAAGTTCACCTCTTCGCGGGAGCCCTGGCCGACGTCGGCGATCCAGAGGTCTCCGGTGAGCCGGTCGAACGTGAACCGCCAGGGATTACGGAGGCCCCTGGCCCAGATCTCGTCGAGCGGATCGCCCCCGCCGCGGTAGGGATTGTCGGGCGGAATACCGTAGTGGGGCGACGTGTCCCCGTTCTGGTCCACGTCGATGCGCAGCATCTTGCCGAGCAGCGAGTCGTCCTTCTGGGCGACGCACGCCGGGTCGTTGGCGCCGCCGCCGTCCCCCATGCCGATGTAGAGGTAGCCGTCCGGCCCGAACTGGAGCTGTCCTCCGTTGTGGTTGGCGAACGGCTGAGGAATCGTCATCAGGACGCGGCGGCTCAGCAGATCGGCGAGGTTGGGGTTCCCGACGGAAACCTGGTAGCGAGCGATCACGGTGTCGCCCACGTTGTCGGTGTAGTTGACGAAGAAGAAACCGTTGGACGCATAGGAGGGATGGAAGGCCGCGGAAAGGAGGCCGCGCTCGCCGCAGCACGAGACCTCGGCCGAGATGTCGAGAAATGGGGAGGGGAGGACCTGGCCCCCCGCGAAGACCACGATCCGGCCCGGCTGCAGCGTCAGGAAGAGCCGGGAGTCTCCGGCGTGCACGATCGAGGTGATCGAGGTCAGGTTCGTCGCCAGGGTCTGGAGCGCGAAGTCCGGGACGGCGGCGCGCGCCCGCCTTCCCTCCGGCCGCGGCGAAGCCTCCGCGAACGGCGCCTTTCCAGCGCCCGCCAGCAACGCCCAGAGCATCGCCGCTCCGAGAACTCCGGCGGCCACGAGGCCCCCCAGGGGACGCTTCATGGAGGGACTCTACCGGAAAGAGAAACCGGGACGTGAAACGGGGGACGTTCAGCCTTCGAGGACGGCGTAGGCCCGGACGGGAAAACTTCCGGCGCCCCGGAACGGCGCGGGCGCGCAATGGAACCGGAATCCGGACCCGGGCAACGCCTCGAGGTTGCAAAGATGCTCGACGATCGGGATCCCGGCGGAGAGCAGCAGCGTATGCGCGGGCCGCGCGCCGTCGCGCGTGTCGTCGATGTTGAGCGTGTCGATCCCCACGAGGGCTGCGCCGCGATCCACGAGGAGCTGCGAAGCGCCCCGGTCGAGGTACGGATGCCCCTCCCCGTACGCTTCCGTGGCCCAGTGGCGGGACCACCCGGTGCGCACGAGGACGGCGCGGCCCGACAGCTCCCCTTCTCCGAAGATCTCCGGGCCGAGCGCGCGCCCGGCGCGTTCGCGCGCTTCGACCACGATCCCGGGGAGGTCGGCGAGCCGCTCGAGGGGCAGCCCGGCGATGTCCGCGCCCTCCTCGAGGCGGTGGAAGGGCGCGTCCAGGTACGTACCCGTGTTCGTGATCATCTCGATGCGTCCGATCTGGAAGCTCGTGCCGGGCCCATACCGCGATTTCGACTCTTCCCGGCTCAGGTAGTCGGTGACTTTTGGACCGGGCAAGCCGGGGTAGGTGATCATTCCCGCGGCAATCGGGTGGCTCACGTCCACGAGGCGGCGAACCATCAGGAATTCCCCGGGGCGGAAAGCCGCCGCGCCATCGCGACCGCGCGCGCGGGGCAGGCTCCCCGCAGCTCGGCCGAGGAGTCGAGGGACGCCGGGAGCCCGCTGCGCGGCACCTCCCGGAAGCCCAGGCGGGGAAAGAACTCCGACGCCGTCTCCGTCAGGAGGAACACGTCGGTCGGTCCGCGCTCTGCCGCGAGCGCCAGTGCCGCTCCGGCGAGTCGCAACCCCAGGCCGCGGCCGCGCAGCTCCGGATCCACGGCCACGGAGCGGAGCAGCGCGTCCTGTCCATAGATCTCGAGCACGGCGCTCCCGACGAGGCGGCCGCCTTCCCGGGCCGCCAGGGCGGTGTCGAGATGGTCCTCCACCCCCGCGATGGGAAGCTTGCTTTTCTCGAGCAGCCGTAACAGCGCCGGCAGCTCTTCCCGGCGCAACGGACCGATTTCGACGGCGCCCGCCGGGCGCCCGTTCGCGAGCGCCGCGATCTCCGATCGGAGGACCTCCTTCGCGCCTTCAGGGCCCGCCAGCCGGAGCATCGCGCGCGAAAACGGCGCTTCCAGGGTGAGCGCGAAGTGGAGAAACGGACAGCAGCGCGCCTCCAGCGCCATCCACTCGGCGGCGTCCCCGAGCGACTCGGGCTCGGCCGGGATGACGACCGCGAATCCGTCCGGCAGCTCCTCCACCCCGACGGATCGCGCGGCGAGCTTGGAAGCCAGCTCCGCGTGGCGCCGGCCTTCCTCGGGGTTCAGCGCGTCGAGGCGGCAGGCCAGGGGCGAGGCGCTCATGCCCGTCCGCCGCCCAGCCGCTTGAGAATCTGGATCTGACCCGTGTGGTAGAGGTCATGCGCCGCGACGCCGTAGATCAGCCGTCGGTTCGTGTGCCGGCTCCCGGCCTCGCGAACGTGCAGGCGTTCGGTGGGAAAGGACTCCACCGTCTCCCGCAGCCGCCGGTGCTCCCCCGCCAGGACGGCAAGATCCGCGCGCCAGGCCTTCTCGTTGGGACGCGATTTTTCCGGGCGCGCGAACCAGTTGCTCCCTTCGACGGCGAACTGCCCCTTCCCCGCGCCGGTGAGCCGACGCCGGACCGCGTACTTCCAGTACGCGGCGTGGAGGGCGAGCTCCCAGATGTTGTGGCGGCCAGGCGCCGGCCGCCAGGCGGCCCCTTTCGCGCGGACCCCGCGCAGCGCGCCCCGGAGGTTCGGCCCGTGCCAGGCCGCCTTCTCGTAGGCCTCGTCGATCAGGTCCAGGAGCAGCGCGAGCTCCCCGCGGCCCGAATCGTGCGCGGGGCTCACGCGGCCTCGCGCCTGGGGCGCGCGGACTCCGAACGTTCGCCGCCCGCCTGGATGATCAGCGCGACGGAGCCGACGATGACCGCCGCCGCGACCGCCATGCGCGCCGTCAGCGACTCGCCGGCGAACGCCCATCCGAGAAGCACGGCGACGACCGGATTGACGTAGGCGTACGTCGCGGCGCGGGCGGGGGTTGCGACGCGCAGGATCCAGAGATAGGCCGTGAAGCCCACGAGCGATCCGAACGAGATGAGGTAGAGCAAAGCGAGAAACGAGCGTGCCGAAACCGCCGCCGGGTCGAATCCCGCGAACTCGCCGCGCACGAGACTCGCCACGAGCAGGAGCGCCCCGCCGCCCAGCAGCGTGAGCGCCGTCGCCATCACCGGCGACTCGGGCATCCGCGCACCGCGGGAGAGCAGGGAGCCGACCGCCCAACAGAAGGCGCCGACGACGAGGACCAGAGCCGCCGTCGGATCCACGCGGCCGCCCCCGAGGAGCTTTCCGGGCCCGATCAGGACCGCGACGCCGAGCAGGCCGAGTACGAGACCGATCATCACCGTGCCGCGGGGACGCTCCCGGCGGCGCATACCGTCGAGCAGCACGAAGAGCATCGGCTCGATCGCGACGAGAAGCGCCGCGACGCCCGAGGGCACGTACTGCTGCGCCCAGACCACGGCGCCGTTGCCGCCCAGGAAAAGCAGCCCGCCCACGACGATCGCGGGACGCCACTGCGCGCCGCCGGGCGCCGGGGTCCCGCGGAAACGCGCCCATCCGTACAGGAGAGCGCCGGCGGCCAGGAAACGCGCCGCGGCCATCAGGAAGGGCGGAAGCGTGTCGAGCGCGAAGTGGATCGCGAGATACGTCGACCCCCAGATGACGTAGACGGCCGCGAAGGCCGCGTAAACCCGGGAGCGAGCCGGGGGCGCCGTCTCAGCCATGGGCGGCTCCTTCCCGCTTCTCATCCGAATCCGGCAGAGGGAGCGTGCCGGTTTCTTTCACCGTCTCCAAGACGATCGTCGTGCGCGTCGAGGTGATCGTGGAAATGTGTCCGAGCTTCTCGCGCAGGAGCCGGCCGAGCGCGTCGGTGTCCGCCGCGCGCACCTTGATGAGGAAGCAGTCCTCGCCCGCCACTTGATGGACCTCGAGGATCTCGGGGATGGCGGCCAGCTTTTCGGCGGTCTCGACACTTCCCCCGCGCTCGTTGGACCGCACGAACATGAAACACAGCAAACCCAGCCCGAGGTTGCGCGGGTCGGTGCGGATCGTGTAACCCCCGATCGTCCCGCGCTCCTCGAGCTTGCGGATTCGCTCGTACACGCCCGAGGGGGCCAGGCCCACCTGGCGGGCAATCTCGGCGTTCGACGTCCTGGCGTTTTCCTGAAGGATCGTCAGGATTTTTGCGTCAACTCGGTCGATCATTCTGAATATATCTTATTTATCAGAATGTTTCTTTGCAAGAGGAACAAGTCTCGAGCTCGCCGCCGAGTCGCCACAGCGCAGAACCGGCCCGAAGGCCGCCCCGTCAGACCGAAAAGTAGCGCGCGTTGGGGTGGTGCATGACGACCGCCGAGACGGAGGCCTCGGGATCCATCATGAACCCGTCGGTCAGCTCGACCCCGATCTGGCGGCCGTCGAGGAGCGCAAAGAGCGTCACCTGGTCGGCGAGCTCGGGGCAGGCGGGGTAACCGAAGCTGTAGCGCTTTCCGCGGTACCGGCCCTGGAACCGGTCGGTCATCGTCAGCTCGGGGGGGTCGGGGAAGCCCCAGCGCTCGCGGATCCGCCGGTGCAGCCATTCCGCGGCGGCCTCCGCCGTCTCGACCGCGAGCGCCTGGAGCGAGTGGCAGAGGAGGTACTCGCCGTCGTTCTTGAGCTCCTCCGCCCGCCGGCGCACGCCTTCCCCCGCGGTCGTGATGAGAAGAGCCACGGAGTCCTCCGGACCGCCGGCCGGACGCACGAAGTCGGAGATGCACAGGCGCTCGCCCGCCGCCTGCCGGGGGAACGTAAAGGTCGCGCGCACCTGTCCGCCCTCGAAGAGCTGGAGCGAGTTCCCCTCCGAGACGGCGCCGAAATAGCGGTACATCGCGCGCGCCCGGATCCACCCCTCGGCCTTGACCCGCGCGATGACGGCTTCCAGCTCGAGCAGGCGCGGGTCGCCGGCCTCCTTGAGCTTGCGGTAGCTCCCCCGCAGCCCGAGGTGCTTGGCGTACAGCATGTGCGGGTTCAGGTACTGCCAGATCTCCTCGAGGTCCGGCTCCAGGATCACGTGCTCGGTGGAGTCCGGGGCCGCCACGGCGTCCACGACCGGCACGGTCACGCTGCGCGCGGCCGGGGCGGCGAGCGGGTTCTCCTCCGGCGTCACGGCGGGGCCGGCCGCGGACTGCCGCCGCTTCTCCGCCTCCGCCGCCAGCCCGGCGCGCTCGTCCTCGCCGGAGAGGATCCGGTCGGCGAGCGCGAGGCCGCGCATCGCGTCTTCCGCGTACACGGCGAGACCGTCGTAGGCCGGCGCGATCCGGTGATCCGTGAACTTCTGCGAAAGGGCCGCCCCGCCGACGAGCATCGGCGCGGTCACGCCGGCCGCCGTAAGGTCCTGCGCCGTCGTCACCATCTGCTGCGCGCTCTTGACGAGCAGACCCGAGAGGCCGATCAGGTCGGGCCGGTGCTCGCGGTAGGCCTCGATGAGCTTTTCCGGCGGGACCTTGATTCCCAGGTTCACGACGTCGTACCCGTTGTTGGAGAGGATGATCTCGACGAGGTTCTTGCCGATGTCGTGCACGTCGCCTTTGACGGTGGCGAGCAGGACCTTCCCCTTCTGCGAGTCGGAGCTCTTCTCCATGAAGCCCTGCAGGTGGTTGACGGCCGCCTTCATCGCCTCGGCCGACTGCAGCACCTCGGCCACGATGAGCTCGTTCGCATTGAAGAGGCGGCCGACCTCCCGCATGCCCTCCATGAGCGGCCCGTTGATGATGTCGAGCGGCGCCATCCCGGCCGTCCGGACGGCCTCAAGGTCCGCCACCAGGCCGTCCTTGGAGCCCTCGATGATGTACCCCGGCAAGCGCTCGACCGGCGTGCCCGGCCGCTCCTTCGCCACTTTCGGCGCGGCGCCCTTCGCCTTGAAGTGCGCGGCGAATGCGCCCACGGGATCGTCCCCGCGGTTGGAGATCAGGTCTTCCGCGAGCCGCCGCTCTTCCTCGGGGATCTGCGGATACCGCATGAGCTTCTCGGTATTCACGATCGCGAGGTCCAGGCCGGCTTTCACACAGTGGTAGAGGAAGACCGAGTTCAGGACCTCTCGGCCCGACTCCGGCAGGCCGAAGCTGACGTTGGAGATCCCGAGGACCGTCCGCGTGCCGGGCAGGGCCTCCTTGATGAGCCGGATCCCTTCGATCGTCTCGACGGCGCTCCCCACGTACTTCTCGTCCCCGGTGCCGCACGGGAAGACGAGAGGGTCGAAGATGATGTCTTCGGACGCGACGCCGTACTTCTCCGTCAGCAGCGTGTAGCTGCGCCGCGCGATCTCGAGCTTGCGCTGGCGCGTGACCCCCATGCCGTGCTCCGGATCCTCGTCGATGGTGCCGACGACGAGCGCCGCGCCGTACTTCTGCGCGAGCGGCACGACGCTGCGGAA
>JBHENW010000116.1:0-34233 GCA_046261875.1 Thermoanaerobaculia bacterium
CCGCCACGCGCACTCCGACAAACACGCGCACGCCGACGGCGACCCCGACGGCGACGATCCGGACGACGCCGACGATCACCCCGCTCCGATCGATCGTCCGGCGGACCCCGGCGCCGGCAGCGACACCGACGAGCTCCGAACCGGAGCCCGGAACCTACGTGCACTCCGACGACGTGGACAGGCCGCCGCGCATCCGGCAGGCCGTCAACCCCGTCTACCCCCCCGACGCGTTGCGCGCACGGATCCGCGGCCTCGTCATCCTCGCGGTGCTCATTTCCGAGAGCGGGACGCCGCTGGAGGTCCGTGTCATCCAGAGAGCGCGCGCGGGGTTGACCGAGGCGGCCGTCGAGGCCGTCCGGCGGTGGAGATTCGAACCGGCGCAAAAGAGCGGCGTTCCGGTGACGACCTGGACGACGGTGCGGATCCCCTTCGAGGCTATTCCTTATCCGACGGAGACGCCGGCCCGCGAGTTCGCACCACCGGCTACGCCGACCCCGCCGCCGGTCGCGCGCGCAACCGCCCCTCCACCCATCCGGCCATCCCCATCGCGCGAGGCGGATGCCGTCGTCCGCACGCAGCGCGCGATCCGCCTCGCGGTGACCCCGGAGCAGGCGCGCGTCTACGTCAATGGCGCATACGTGGGCATCGCGGACGACTGGGACGGGCGCGGAGGGGGACTGGATTACGAGTTCTCCAACCGCGGAGGCAACTTCGTGCGCCTGGAGCTTCCCGGGTATCGGACGATCGAGCTGGAGGTCGTGGTGACCTCCGGCGCGGACGACGAGGTCCTCGAGATCCACGAAGAGCTCGAGCGTCAGGAGCGGCGACCGTACTCTCCTCTGCCGGCGATTGCGGCGCGCGCCAGCAACGGCGTCGCCTTCGACGTGCAGCCTCCCGACGCCGTCGTCTCGGTCGGCGGCCGCATCCTCGGGGTGGCCCGCCACTTCCATGTGGAGAGCCCGCTGCGGCTGAACGGCCCGGCCGCTTACGATCTGCTCTTCTCGGCTCCGGGGCACACCTCGCGCGTGATGCGCGTGCTCATCGCCCCCCAGGCGGAAGAGCAGGTCGCCAGGCTGACCGTGCGCCTGCGGCGGCAGGGCACGTGAGAAGCGTAGGGAGGATTCCGCGACGCGGGAGCTCAGCGCTCCCGGCCGGCCGCCCATGCCGCCCCGACGACACAGGCGAGCGTGGCCGGGATCGGCGGAATCGAGAAGTTGTATTCCACGAGCCCGTGGAGAGCCAGTGCGACGAGGGCTCCGATGCCGGCGAGAACCACCGCGCTTTCCTCGCGGTGCCGCTGGCGGAAGAAAAAACGCAGAAGCAGGACGAGCAGCGAGCCGAATGCCAGGACCGCGAGCGCGGCACCGAGCGTGCCTCCCGTGACGAGCATCTGCAGCAGATCGGAGTGCGCCTGCTCCACGAGGCCGTCCATCTCCCGCGGCTGAACGCGCCGGAAAGCCTCCCGGAACGTTCCGAGTCCGGATCCCAGCACCGGGAACTCCCTCCAGGCCTCCACCGACCTCTCCCAGATCGCGAAGCGCGTCTCCGAACGGAGCTCGCGCCAGTCGAGCGCGAGGAAACGCCGCAGCGGCGCGCCGCGCAGCGTGGCGACCGCCAGCAGGACCCCCGCGGCGACGGCCAGGGCCACGACGCTGGCGCGGCCGCGCGCGCGCGACCCCCACCGGAAGTTGGCCAGAACGAGCAGGAGGACCGTAGTCACCGAGGCGGCCAGGATTCCCCCTCGGGACCGGGTCAGCCCGATCCCGATCGCGACGATCCCCCAGATGACTACGTAGCCGACGAGAGGACGCAGGCGGCTTTCAAGGCGTTCTCCCGGGTCGGTCAGCTCCTGCGCGCGGTCGGCGTTGGTTAGGAGCTCGCTCCAGAGACCGCCGAAGGCGACGGCCGCGCCGATCTGCAGGTACCCGGCGAAGCTGTTGGGGCTCGCGAAAAGCCCGTGAAGGCGGTCCGAGGTCGCTTCCGCAGCGGCCGCGAGGAGAACCTGTAGCACGGAAGTGGTAGCTACGACCCCGAGGAGGAATCGCCGCCGGGGACGGTTGCGCAGGAGCAGCACCCCGGAAGCGAACAGCACCGCGTAAGCCAGCACCCGCAACGACGCCCCCGCGGTTTCCCACGGCGCGATGGAGATACGCGGCGCCGGTGGCGAGCTCTGTCCGAAACTTCCGAGGATCTCGGCCGTCTCGTGATAAATTTCTAGGTTTACCGGGCCAAGCCGCTGAAGCACTGGCTCAGGAATGGGCAAAAGTTGAACGATACCGAGCAGGACGATGGCCAAAATCGCTCCGAAAGGGAGTCCAATAGGACCGAGGGCCCGCAGGCGAAACTTCGAGAGAAGGGTTGCCGCGGCGATGCCGAAGGCGGACAACTCCAGCGCCAGGTGGCCGGTCGGGGTCACGCCGGCGTCCCCGAAGGCCGTCCGCTGAACCCCCGGGTGTCCTCCATAGAGGATGGGGGCTACTGCCGCGAAGAGGACGAGCAGCCCGAAGGCTACGGAATCCATCTTGCACGCGTCCGCCGGAGCGAACGCCTCACGGGCTACGCCGCGAAGCTTCGTAAAGGGTTTCAATCGTCGGTTCTCTAGGTGGTCTGGGGAATGATGACATCGAACGCGCCGGCTCAGACAGAGGAATTCCACCAGACCCGCTTCGGGGGGGCCGGGGCCCCTTTTGTCGCGAACGGCCCCAGTTCAACGGACGGACCGGGAACGCCGCGGACGCCGGCGGGGTTGAGCCATAGGTGCGCTCCGTGAGATCACTCCTGACTTCCCCTCTTTTTCTCACTCGCTTCGTGGCCGGGGTGCTGGCGGTCGCCTTCGTGAGCGCCATCGCGGCGGCGCAGCAGGCTACCGAGGGGGAACTCCCGCGCGAGCGCACGGTGCCGGCCGAGGAGAAACTTCGGCTCGACCTGGAGAATAGCCGTCTGCGCCTGGGACCGCTGCGGCTCATTCCCCGGTTCGCGGTGAGCGGCGGGTACGAAAGCAACGTGTTCGGAACGACGAGCAATGAGACCGATGACTGGACCCTGGCGACCACGGTGGGAACTCGCTTCGTCTTGCCGCTCGGGTCGAAGGTCTATCTGCACGGGACTGCACTCCCGCGATACATCTGGTACGCCGAGCTCGAGGAGCGGCGCCGTTGGACCGGGGCCGGAGACGCCGCGCTCATCGGATTCTTCAATCGGGTTTCCCTGGAGGTCGGAGCGCGCGGATCGCGAACCTATGGCCTGCTGAGCGCAGAGAATCCGATCCAGACGCTGGATGACCTGCGCCAGGCCTTCGTCCGCGCCGAGGTCGAGATCTCGAACCGGATCCTTCTCTTCGGACGCGGAGAGCTGCTCGAGCGCCGCCATTCGCTGGAGGAGGAGGTTCCGGACGTCGACCTCGAGAACGCGCGCGTTCTGGACAGGGATATCGAGTTCGCCCAGGCCGGGATCCGGTTTCTGGTCTGGCGTTCTCTGGAGCTGTCCGTGATCGGAGAGCAGACGCGTACCGAGTTCCTCGCGAGCCCGGAGCGAGACAATGAGACCGAGGCGGTCAACGTCGGCCTCCGTTTCAACCGGCCCCGCCTGTTCATAAACCTCATCGGCGGATATCGCAACGTCCGGCCCACGGGCGAGCCTCCACTGTTCTCGGACCTCTCGACCGCAACCGGCTCCTACTTCGTGTCGTTCTTCCTGCTGAGACCCGTGGAATTGCAGGCCTACGGTCATCGCCGGCTGGGGTACGGACTGACCCGAATCAACCCGTATTACCTGGAGACGCTCAACGGCGGGGCGGTGCAGTTGAGGATCCGCAACCGTTTCATCCTTCGGGGGTTCGGCGAGTACACCGACGTGGACTATCCGGTCAACCTCCAGCTCCCGGAGGGAGGCACGCCGGGACGCCGGGACTCAGTGACCACGTTTGGCGGCGGCATCTCGATGAGGGTCTTCCGCGACATTTCTCTCACCGCCCAGATCTCCGAGTCGGAGTATCGATCGAGGGCGCCCGTGGAAACGACCACGATCCAGCGAATTACCACCGGCCTTTCCTTTGGAGGGGAGTTTTCTCGATGAAACGCTTTTTTCGGATTCTGTCCTTCGCTCTCCTGGCGTTTGCCGCCGGGAGCCTTCTGCGGGCGCAAGAGGCCATTGGGGGCTACCGAATCGGTCCGAAGGATCTGCTCGACATTCGGGTCCTGGAGGTTCCGGAGCTGAACATCGAGCGCCGGGTCTCCGACGCGGGCACGATCGACCTGCCCCTCCTCGGGGACTTCGACGTCTCCGGATTGACCGCGCTGGAGACGCGGGACCGGCTCCAGCGGCTGCTCGTGGAGAAGTACGTCAACCGGGCCAACGTGTCCGTGGTCGTCAAGGAATACGCCAACAAGCCGGTCTCGATCCTCGGCGCGGTCCAGAATCCGGGCTCGCTGGCGATCTCGGGACAGTGGACGCTCCTCCAGGCCCTTTCGGCCGCGGGCGGCCTGACGGATGCCGCCGGGAAGAAGATCTACGTGCTGCGCAAGGCGGAGAACGGCCTGTCGGACACGCTGGAGATCGACCGCGAGGAGCTCTTCCGCAACTCCTCCTCCGTCTGGAACATCCCGATCGTTCCCTCCGACATCGTCAACGTCGAGCCGAAAACCACGGTCAAGCTTTTCTGCCTGGGGGCAGTCGGCACTCCGGGGGCGCTGGAGTTCGACAGAGACGACCGGATCAGCCTCCTCTCGGTGATCGCCAAGGCGGGAGGGCTGACCGACCGAGCCTCCAAGAAGATTCGGATCAAGCGGCGGGGCCCGGATGGCAAGGATCAGGAGATCGTCGTGAACTTCAATCGAGTCGTCTCGGGCAAGGACCAGGATCCCGTGCTGCAACCCGATGACGTCGTCATCGTCAAGGAGTCCTGGCTGTGAGCGAAATCGAATTCGGCGCCGAGTCGCCGTCCGCCGAGCGTCCCGGAAGACAGGTGCGTCTCCGGGAGTACTGGGCGCTTCTCCTGAAGCATCGGCGCCTAGTCGCGCTGTGCCTGATCACGGGAGTCGGCGTCGCTGCGCTGATCTCCCTGCTCTCGCCTCCCCGCTATCGGGCCACGGCGGTGGTGGCGGTAGAGAAGGAGCGGCAGAACCCGCTCGAGAGCAACTGGAGCCCTCAGGTGTACGGAGGCGCGGATCCGGAGTTCCTTCCGACGCAGATGCGTCTCATCGGAAGCCGGGAGATCGCCGAGCGCGTCGTGCAGAGGTTGAACCTCATCGAGAACCGGGAGTTCAACGAGAAGCGGAGCGGCCTGTTTCGCAGCGGCCGCGAGGACGGCGCCGCCGGACTTTCCCGCGACGCACTGACACAGGCCGCGGAGCGGATCCAGTCCGGAATCAACGTCGCGCCGATCCGGGGCACGAGCCTGCTGGAGGTCTCTTTCGTCGCTTCCTCCCCGAAGCTCGCGGCCGAGATCGCGAATGCCATCGCCGAGGCCTACGTGGCCTGGAACATGGAAGCCAAAGTCCGCCTCGTCGCCGAGGCTTCCGATTTCCTGACCGCGCAGACGGACCAGCTCAAGGAGGAGATCGAGGAGAAGGAGCAGCAGCTGCTCGCCTACGGCCGGCAAAAGGACATCATCTCGATGGACCCCAGGAGCAACGTCACCCTCCAAAAACTCGAAGCCCTCAACAGCGACTACGCGGCCGCCGTCGGGGATCGCGTCGCCAAGGAAGCCCGCTATCACGAGCTCCAGAACGCGCGCCCCGAGGTCGTCGCCGACGTGTCCGCGCTTCAGGATGAGCAGGCGCGGCTGGAGCGGGAGTACGCCGAGAAGCTGAACCTCTACAAGCCCGAGTGGCCGGCCATGGTGCAGCTGCAGGAGAGAATCGAGAAGGTGCGCGAGCAGGTCGCGACGACGACCCAGGAGCGGGTCGGCCGGGCGCGCGAGACGGCGAGGAATGAGTACCTGACCGCCATGCGCCGGGAAGGCAGCCTCCGCTCGGTCCTCCAAACGCAGAAGTCCGAGGCGATGACGCTCAACACCAACGCCGTGGAATACAACAACCTGAACGTCGAGGTCGAGACGAAACGGGCCCTGCTCGACACGCTCCTCAAGCGGAAGGCCGAGATCGGGATGATGGCGCAGATGGGGGGCGGAGAGCGCGCCTCGAACGTCCGGATCGTGGATCGCGCGCTGCCTCCCCGGGGGCGGTTCCGTCCCTCCTACAGGCAGAACGGACTCTTCGGCCTCTTCTTCGGGAGCGTCGCCGGGATCGGTCTCGCTTTGTTTCTCGGATACCTCGACCGCAGCCTACGCACCGCGGAGCAGGTGGAGCAGTATCTCGGGCTTCCTGCGCTCGGCGTGATCCCGGCAGTTCATCCTCCGGGGAAGGAGCGCGGTTACGCCTATGGCCTGATGCGGCGCAAGAAAACGGACCCGGCCGATGAAACCGCCATCGAGCTGCTGCCGCACGCGCACCCGCGGACCCGGGTCGCCGAGGCTTATCGCTCCTTTCGGACCGCGCTCCTGCTTTCGCGGGCGGGCGGGGTCAAGTCCATCGTGATCACCTCCGCCGTCTCGCAGGAGGGCAAGTCCAGCACGGCCGTGAACCTCGCCGTCGTGCTCGGCCAGCTCGGCAAGCGGGTCCTGCTCGTGGACGCAGACCTCCACAAGCCGCGGCTGCACGAGATCCTGCGCGTCTCCAACCGCCTCGGCCTCGTATCCGTCCTGGCGGAGAACCTGCAGCCGGCGCAGGCGGTCATGAAGACCGAGATCCCCGGAGTGTCCGTGGTGCCCTCGGGGCCTGCATCGCCAAACCCCTCCGGCCTCCTCTCCTCGGAGGGCATGAGCCGGTTCCTGGAACTCGCTCGGATGAACTTCGACTTCACAATCATCGACGCGCCTCCGATCCACCCCGTGGCGGACGCGCTGGTCCTCGGGCACCAGATCGATGGCGTCGTCCTGTGCGTCCGCGGCGGGAAGACGCCGCGCGAAGAGATCGCGCGCGTCCTTGACATATTGCACCGCAGCCATGTCCGCGTCCTCGGAGTGCTCATCAACAATCTCGAGGAGCCGGCCAGCGCCTACGGCCTGAAAGCGAGCTATGACTACGGCTACTACGGCGAGGACCGCGAGAACGAGCCGGCGGGAACCCGGGCTGCCCTGACGAGCTAGCGCCGAGCGCCCTCTGAAGGGGGAGAGCTGCGCCTCCTCGTTCAGACTCGCCTGAACGTGTCCCGGCTGAGCACGATCGTGCCATTTCACGGCATGTGCGGTTGACGGAGACTGCGGAACAGGCGCCATTTGGACCGGATCAACTCGATGCTCGGCTCGGAACGACATCTGCTTGCAGTCGCCAGGAAAGCGTGACTCAGCCCGAGATCAGCCTCGCGATCGCAGCCACCCCTGGCCAACAGACACAGCGAATATCTTTTACGGAGTCGCGGCGGGAATGATCGAAGTGCACTTCCACTGCCTTCCGGGCGTGGACGACGGACCGGCGGACTGGGAGGAGGCCGTCGCGCTCTGCCGCGCCGCGGCCGCCGACGGGGCCACGACCCTCATCGCCACACCCCACGTTCTGCGCGACGGCTGGCGCAACGAGGAGCCCCTGGTCCGCGATGAGCTCATCCTCAAGTTGAATACGCTCCTCGGCGGCTCGCCGGCCGTGCTCGCGGGCTGCGAGTACTTCTACTCCTCCGACGCGGTGGAGCTCGCCGAGAAGGGGAGCGCGGGCCCGCTCACGCGGCTCAACCGCACGCGGTATCTCCTCGTGGAATTCGGTCCCGGCCAAATTCCGAAGAGCGCCGCGAGGGCCTTCCACGAGTTCTCGCTCCTCGGCATCGTGCCCGTCATCGCGCATCCCGAGCGAAGCCTCGTCTTCGTACGCGCTCCAGAGCAGCTCGAGTCCCTCGTCGCGCGCGGCGCGGTCGTGCAGGTGACGGCGGGCAGCCTGGTCGGAGACTTCGGCGAAGGCCCGGCGCTCGCGTGTCAGGAATTCTTCCGCCGCGGCCTGCTCCACCTGATCTCTTCGGACGCGCATTCCCTCGACCGCCGGCCCCCGCGCCTCGCCGCCGCGCGCGAGCGCGCCAAACGGCTCTGGGGAAGCGAGGCGGAGGAAGGCCTGTTCGTCGAGAATCCCGAAGCGCTCGTGCGTTCCGAGATGCTTCCATGGACCGCCGCCCTCCGGGCGCAGGCGTGATGGAACAGGACCTCGCAGTCGAGACGTTGGCCTCGGGCAGCGAGGGGACGGCCCGGGCGGGTCGGCGCGCTTCCCGCCCGGAACCGAAGCTCGCGCCGCTCGCCGTGCGCCTGGCACTTGCGCTCGCGTGCCTTTCCGCCGCAGCGCTTTCCCTCGCGCACTACCAGGATGACCTGCGGCTGCGCCGCGCGGGGGAAGAGTTCGTGGAGCGGTATCGCCTCGATGATCGTCGGCCTTTGGAGGCCGCGACCCGGCGGCTGGAGCCGGCGGGCGACCTCGCCCTGGCAGCCGCAGTCAGCGCGATGCTGCCTGCGCAGATCGAGCCGAGGCACATGGAGGCTGGGGAAGAACCGCCCGCCGCGACGCCCGCATCGCTGGCCGAGGCGCGATCCCTGCTGCTCGCCGCCGTGCGCTCTCGACCCGGCGGCGGATACCACCGGCTGCTGCTCGGACGCGCCGAGTACCTCCTCGACCGCGCCGGCGGGGATGCTTCGGCGCCGGAGCGGTGGGCTCTCGCGCTCTCGCGCGCCGCCGATGCGGCGCCGGGTCTCGATTCCCTCTGGACGACCCTCGCGACGGCGTACCTGCAGAGCTGGGATCGACTCTCCCCGCGCCGCCGCTCGGAAGCATCGTCCGTCTTCGCGCGGGCGCTACAGGACCCTGCGTTCGTCTCTCGAGATTTCCTCGCGACGGCTTCGAGGGTCGGCATCGATCGCGCCCTGGCCCTGCTCCCGGCGCGGCGCGCCCCGCTCGAGGCGGCGTTCGAGCAACTCTCCCGGATCGGCGATCTCCAGGCGGCGGCGCGGCTGATCGACCCCCTTCACGAGGCGGAACGCCGGGAGCGGGCCGCCGATCTCGCCCGGATCGAGGAGCGCTTTCGTCTCGGAGACGTGGATGGACTCCGACTGGCCTGCCGGGACTGGGTCCAGAGACATCCCGTGGAGGAGTTCGATGACCCCGCCGGACGCCAGCAGGCGGCGCGGATCCTCGAGCTCTGGCCGAGCTACCGTCCGGGCTCGTGGAGCGGAGATCCGCGCGGAGAGCTGGTCCGCTTCTTTCTGGCCGGGAGGGAAAAGGACGCCGAGTCGGAGTCGTTGCTGCGAGCCGTGCAGGCGCTCTCGGCTGTGCCGGCCCCCGTCACCGCGCGCGTGCGGCTGCTGGCGGGGGATGCCCACGGCGCCGAGGCGCTCGCGCGGCGCGCGGGCGATGCCGGCTCGTTCGAGTGGACGCCGTACCTCGTGGCCCGGGCCCGCTTCGAGCTGTCCCGCGGTCGCGTTCCCGAGGCGAGGCAAGCGGTGCGGCGCATCGCGTCGGCCGCCGCACAGCAGTGCGACGTCCTGCTCGTCCGGCGAGACGTCGCGGCCGCGCTCGGCGACGCCGCCGGGAGAGACGTCGCCGAGCAGGGGCTCGCGCAGCTCGTCCACCGTCCGGTGGAGTCGCAGAGCACGCGCCGAGCGGGTGCGACGGTCCCCCTCTGCCTCGATCCGAAACGTGTGGCAGGCAGTCGGCTCGCGGTGGAGCTCGAACCCAAGCGGCCGGCGATCGTCAGCTACGGGTGGAACGGCGGCCAGATCGGGACGGTCATGGTGGAGACGCCGAAGCGGCTTCTCATACAGGCGCCGGAGGGGGAGGGCATTTGGATCTTCTCCGTTCTCGCGCGGGCCGGTCCGACCCCCCACTTTCGTGCGGCCTTCGTCGAGACGCCGAAGTGAGCGTGGCGAGATCGATTTCCGATGGACGTGTTAGAATCGAAAACTTCCGCTAAACAGGCCGAAGAGAAGCTTAACCCTCTCCCGGCGAACAACTTAGGGGAACATTAAGGCGATGTCGTCACTCAATCGGGGATCCACGATGGGACGCCTGTCCCCTCTGGCTGATCTCTTGCAAATCGTAGCCGCTTTCATGCTGCCCGAACTGTCGCCATCCCGCCCGGAGTCCGTCGTAAAGAGGAGACCGGCGTGAAGACGGGTGTGAAGTCGGACGTGAAGACAGATGCGGTGATCGGGCTCGCGGCGGAGCTGCGGAGCCGCATCGAAGACAAAACGGCCGGCATCGGGATCATCGGCCTCGGTTACGTCGGTCTGCCGCTCGCGCTGACCTTCTGTGAGAAGGGTTACACGGTGACCGGCTTCGACGTGGACGCGAGGAAGGTCGAGCAGCTGCGCCAGGGCGGCACGTACATCCGTCACCTGGACGGCGCCCGTGTTCCAAAGGCGATGGCGAGCGGCCGCCTGGGGGCGACATCGGAATTCGAGCGGCTGAGCGAGCCGGATGTCCTCATCGTCTGCGTTCCGACGCCGCTGACGCCCCAGCGCGAGCCGGACATGAGCTACGTCGTGGGCACGATGCAGCGGATCCGCGCCAGCCTCCGGCGGGGGCAGCTCGTCATTCTGGAGTCGACGACGTATCCCGGCACGACCGACGAACTGGTTCTCGGTATCCTGGAAGGTACGGGTCTGCGCGCGGGGCACGATTTCTTCCTCGCCTTTTCGCCGGAGCGAGAGGACCCGGGCAATCCCTCGTACGGGACCTCCTCGATACCGAAAGTAGTCGGCGGCGTGGACCCGATCTCCGGAGATCTGGCGCAGGCGCTCTATGACCGAATCGTGACGCGCACGGTCCGGGTCAGCAGCGCCCGCGCCGCGGAGGCGACGAAGCTGGTCGAGAACATCTTTCGCGCGGTGAACATCGCGCTCGTCAACGAGCTGAAGATGGTTTACGACCGCATGGGGATCGACATCTGGGAAGTCCTGGATGCCGCTTCGACCAAGCCGTTCGGCTTCATGCGCTTCAACCCCGGACCGGGCTGGGGAGGGCATTGCATCCCGCTCGACCCGTTCTACCTCTCCTGGAAGGCCCGGGAGTACGGCGTGTCCCCTCGCTTCATCGAGCTCGCCGGCGAAGTGAACGTTCAGATGCCGGAGTGGGTCCTGCGCAAGCTTCAGCTCGCCTTGAACGAGCGTGGCAAACCGGTGAAGGGGAGCCGCATCATCGTGCTCGGACTCGCCTACAAGAAAGACATCGACGACCCACGGGAGAGTCCCGCTTTCGAGATCATTCACCTGCTCCTCGAGCTCGGGGCGTCGGTCTCGTACCATGATCCGCACGTGCCGACCGCGCCGCAGATGCGATCCTGGCCGGATCTCCCGCCGATGGTGAGCATTTCCCTGACCCCGGAGGCGCTGGAAAAGTGCGACGCCGTCCTCCTCGTCACGGACCACACCGGCGTGGATTACGACCTCGTCGCCCGTCACGCCCCGCTCGTGGTGGACACGCGCGGCGTGTACCGGGACGCTCCTCCCCACGTCGTCAAGGCGTAGGGGAGGACCGGCTCCGGCTGTTTGAAGATTCTGCAATGAAGCCTCCCGAGTTGTCCGGATCCACGGCCCTGGTCACGGGAGGAGCGGGATTCATCGGCTCCCACCTGGTGGACGCGCTGCTCGCGCAGGGAGCGCGGGTCCGCGTGCTCGACAACTTCGCGACGGGAAGCGCCGGGAACCTGGAGCATTGCGACGGGCGGATCGACCTGATCCGCGAGGACATTCGGGACCTCGCGGCGTGCCGCCGCGCCTGCCAGGGGGTGGACCTGGTTTTCCATCAGGCCGCGCTCGGCTCGGTCCCCCGCTCGCTCTCGGATCCGGCCACGACGGTCGCCGTCAACGTGGCGGGCAGTGCGAACGTCCTGGCGGCGGCTCGGGACGCCAAAGTCCGGCGGGTCGTCTACGCTTCCTCCTCCAGCGTTTACGGCGAGAGTGGGGCGCCGGCCAAGCGGGAAGGGGAGGAGGCGGCCCCTCTCTCCCCGTACGCGGCCTCGAAAGTCATGGACGAGCGGCTGGCCGAGATCTTCGGGCGCTGTTACGGAATGGAGCTCATCGGGCTCCGTTACTTCAACGTCTACGGACCGCGCCAGGACCCGGACGGCCCATATGCCGCCGTGATCCCGCGATTCTTTCGCGCGTCCCTCAGAGGCGTGGCGCCGGTGATCTATGGGGACGGGGAACAGACCCGCGACTTCACCTTCGTGGCGGACGCGGTCGACGCCAACCTGCTCGCCGCCGCCGCGGCCGCCGAGGCCTGCGGTCGCGCCTACAACGTGGCGGGGGGGCGGCGGACGTCGGTCAACGAACTGGCGCGGCGGATCGGCGAGCTCGTGCCGGGCTCTCCGCCTCCGGTCCGCGAGCCTGCGCGGGCCGGCGACGTGAGGGATTCCTGCGCGGACCTGACCCTCGCCGGGAGAGCGATCGGCTATCAGCCGAGCGTATCCCTCACCGAAGGCCTCGCGCTGGCCTTCGGGCACTACCGGCGTCATTACGGGGATGGGACCGACGGGCTTGCCATGAGGGGCCCGGTCGCCGAGCCCCTGGAGAAAAGCGCTTCGTGAGCGAGGTCGTTCGAACCGCCGCCGACGTTCCGGTCACTCGCATCCAGCCGAGCCGCGGATGGACCTCACTACGGCTGGGCGATGTCTGGGCCTACCGTGAGCTCCTCTTCTTTCTCGTTTGGAAGGAAGTGAAGGTCCGCTACAAGCAGACCCTTCTCGGTGCGATGTGGGCGGTGCTCCAGCCGCTCCTGACGATGATCGTCTTCACCATTTTCTTCGGCCGGCTCGCGAAGGTGGGTTCCGACGGACTTCCGTATCCGATTTTCTCGTACGCCGGACTATTGCCGTGGACGTTCTTCGCGGAAGGGCTCCACAAGTCTTCGGCCAGCCTCGTGGGGTCCGCGAACCTCGTGCGGAAGATCTATTTCCCGCGCCTGGTGATGCCGATCGCCGCTGTAATGAGCGGTCTCGTCGACTTCTCGATCGCCTTCCTCGTCTTGATCGCGCTGATGGCGTACTACGGTATCTGGCCTTCGGCCGCCATCGTCTTTCTGCCGGTGCTTCTCCTCCTGGCGCTGGCCACGTCGCTGGCGATCGGCCTGTGGCTTTCGGCGTTCAACGTGCGATACCGGGACATCCGTTACGTCGTGCCCTTCTTCATCCAGATGTGGCTGTTCGTCACGCCCGTCATCTACCCCACCAGCCGGGTCCTCGCCAGGCTCGAAGAGGCCGGAATTCCCAGCTGGCTCTATGGCTTGAACCCGATGGTCGGCGTGGTCGAGGGGTTCCGGTGGTCTCTTCTCGGCAGCGGTTCACGCCCGGGCACGATGCTCCTCGTCGGTAGCCTCGTCACGTTCGTGCTTCTAATCTCCGGGGCCTTCTACTTCCGGCGGATGGAGAAGACTTTCGCGGACCTGGTGTAGGAGGTCGCCCGGTGAACGACGCGGTCATCGTGGTACGCGGGTTGGGCAAGCGCTACCACATCGGGCGGCGCCAGGAACGCTACAAGACCTTTCGCGAGACCCTCGTCAAGGCGGTCGGTGTTCCATACCGATTCCTCAAGAGGCGTTTCCAGAAGGGCGGAGACGCGCCGGCGACGATATGGGCCCTCCGGGACGTCGGATTCGACGTGAAGGCGGGCGAGGTGCTCGGCGTCATCGGCCGGAACGGGGCGGGGAAGAGCACGCTGCTCAAGATCCTCTCCCGCATCACCGAACCGACGGAAGGCTACGCGGAGATCCATGGGCGGGTGGGGTCGCTCCTCGAAGTGGGAACGGGCTTTCATCCAGAGCTCACCGGCCGGGAAAACATCTACCTGAACGGCGCGATTCTGGGAATGGGCCGAGGGGAGATCGCGAGGAAGTTCGACGAGATCGTCGCCTTCTCCGAGGTGGATCAGTTCATCGACACGCCGGTCAAGCATTATTCCTCGGGTATGTATCTGCGTCTGGCGTTTTCCGTCGCCGCTCACCTGGAGCCCGAGATACTGATCGTCGACGAGGTGCTCGCCGTGGGGGACTCGCACTTCCAGGCCAAATGTCTGGGCAAGATGAGGAGCGTCGCGCAGTCCGGCCGAACGGTCCTCTTCGTCAGCCACAACATGGAAGCCGTCATCTCCTTGTGCACGAGTTGTATGGTCATCGATCAGGGCCGCATCCAGTTCTCCGGCACCCCGGAAGCGGCGGTCAGCTTGTATTTCGAGCATCTCGCGCCAGCCCGGGACGCGTCTGAGCCGCACGTGCTGTACAGCGCTCCGGCGCCCACCCGCGGGTCCGCCGCATGGATTTCCCGCATCGAGATGCGAGAGCCGAACGGTAGCCCCAAACCGATGGTCCAGACCTGGGACGACGTCTTGCTCCGGGTGCATTACGTTGCGTCCAAGGAGATCCGCAACGGCTCCGTCATCATCGACCTGCGCGATTTCAAGAACCAGAGGATTGCGGTCTTCGACTCCGGATTGAAGGTCCCGCTCGCCAAAGGCGAGCACTATGTCGACTGTCTCGTTCCGCGCTGGCCGCTGTCCGCCGGGCAGTTCGTCCTGGGCGCCGGCCTGGCGCTCTCGAACCAGCAGTGGGTGTGGAGAGACACGAGCGTCGCTTCGCTTCGCGTGCACGGGCGCGACGTGTTCGAGATCGGGAGACCGCCCGTGACCAACCGGATGGTCTTTGCAATTGCTCATCAGTGGCGCAGCGAGGGTTCGAGCGCGGCGGCCGCCTACGTCTCCGGATCGGAACCTCTTCTCGTCGATTAGCACTGCATGCCCCCACGACGATCCGCTCAGCTGAGGGCTCCCAAGCGCGGGACCGAATTCCGGCGTCACCACGACCGCCTGGCCCTTTACCACGGCGCGACCCAGCACGAGGAGTACTGGCGGAGCTACTGGACTCCCGCCGCTCGGGCGACGCTCATGGAACGCGGCCGTCTGGGAGACCTCGATGAATTCGAAGAGATCTTTGCCAGGTACCTCCCCCGGAATCTGCCGATCCTCGAGGCGGGTTGCGGCCCGGCGCACTTCGTCGCGGCGTTACGCGCGCGGGGTTATGACGCATTCGGAGTCGATTTCGAGCCCGAGGTGGTCCGGTGGGTCAAAGAGACCATACCGGACCTCGACGTCCGGCTCGGCGACGTGCGTTCGCTCGACATCCCGACGGGGAGTCTGGGAGGCTACATCTCCCTGGGAGTCGTGGAGCACTTCGAAGGGGGACCCGAGGAAGCCCTTCGGGAAGCGAGGCGCGTCCTTCACCCGGAGGGGGTGGCGTTCGTATCGACCCCCTTCTTGAACCCGCTTCGCGCGCGTCAGCTTTCCGCGCCCCTCCGGAAGGGAGAGGAACCAGGCACGCATGAGTTTCACCAGTACTATTTCAGCGAGGATCAGCTCGCTTCGGCGCTGACCGATGCGGGATTCCACGTCGTGGACCGGCTTCCTTACGCCGTCGAGGCATTCCTGATTCGCGAACACCCCGTCTTCTCGAGGTTCTGGCGCTCTCGCTTCACGCGCGAGAGCATCAAACGCTTCTTCCGCCGTCGGATGCCGTTTGCGCCCGCGGCGATTCGGAACCGCTATGCGCACATGCTGCTGCTGGTCGCGCGTCCCATCGCGTCGGAGCGCGGTCGCCCTCCGGGCGCATGATGACGAGGACTTCTTCGAGTTACGAAACCGGGGGGCCGCGGACGGATCGGGTCTCGCCGCCCGTGGGGTTTCGTTCCGACTCCCCGCGCGTCGCGCGACGAACTCCGATCCGGCTGATCGTGGCCGGTCTCGCCTGGCCGCCCGAGACCTTCATCGCGCGCCTCCTTCAGCGCCTCGCGTCCAACGGCATCGAGGTCACGGTCGCGACCGACCGCTCGCCGAGGGAGCCCTGGGCCCAAAAAGCCCGGCTGAAGTGGCTGTGGGCACCGGCCTGGTACGGTCCGGCGCCGCTTCTCTACTTGCGTCTCGCCGGTACGGCGCTGGCGGCGCTGCTCCGGTCGCCTCGCTCCTTTGCGGTGCTCGCCCGCTCGATATCGCGCAATATTCTCTGGAGCACTTCCCGGTTCCAGATGTGGAACCGGACGCTGCCGTACGTCGGCCGTGATTGGGACGTACTCTACATACCCTGGAACCTCGCCGCGGTTCTGCACCTGCCGCTCTTCGAGATGGGACGGCCGGTTGTAATCAGCTGCCGCGGGCACCAGATCAACATCGCGCCGCATAACCGGCTCCGCGGCGACCTCGAGCGGCCGCTCGCCGTAACGTTCGAGAAGGCGGCGGCGGTCCACTGCGTTTCCGAGCACATTCGCGGTAAGGCGACGGGTATGGGCCTGGATCCCGCCAAGGGTCGCGTCATTCGCCCGGCCGTGGATCCGGCCTTCTTCCGGCCCGCGTCGGGCCGCGCGGCTCCGAACGGCGCCATCCGGATCGTCACCACCGCCAGTTTGAGCTGGAGAAAAGGGCACGAGTACGCCATCTCCGCGATCCACCGCCTGGTGTCACAGGGGATCACCGCGACTTTCACCATCGTGGGGGAAGGCCGGGAGCGCGCGCGGCTTCTCTACACGATCCGCGACCTTGGACTGGAAGGACGGGTGCTCCTGCCGGGCCGGCTCGACCCGAAAGGGGTCCGAGACGAGCTGATGCGCTCCGACGTCTTTCTCCTGCCGAGCTTGAGTGAAGGCATCTCCAACTCGGCGCTCGAAGCGATGGCCTGCGGTCTGCCCGTCGTGACCACGGACTGCGGGGGCATGCGCGAGGCCGTCACCGACGGCGTCGAAGGGTTCGTGGTGCCGGTGCGGGACCCGGAGGCCCTGGCCGGGGCGCTGGCGCGTCTGGCGCGCGACCCTGCCTTGCGGGCGAACATGGGGCAGGCAGCGCGTGCCCGCGTCGAACGTGAATTCACCCTCGACGAACAGGGACGGCGCTTCGTCGAGCTTTATCAGGACGTCGTTTCGCATTGGCCCGCATAGTCCTCATCGTTCCGGCCTTCCCCAAGCTCTCGGAGTCCTTTCTCTTCGAGAAGTTCCGCCGTCTCCGGGAAGCGGGTTGGGACGTGTGGGTCGTCTGCCGGCGAAGCGCCAGATCGGAGTGGGCGAACTTCACCGCGCAGGGTGAGGCTTCAAAGCTCGCCGAGCGCGTGCGGGTCTGCTGGCCGCAGCAGCCAAAGTGGCTGGCGGCTCTCCTGGCCCCCGCGGCCATCCTGCGCTGTCTGGCGCGCAATCCGGCAGCCGCATGGCGATACCTGCGCGGTCCCTCGCCGGTTCGTCGCCTTTATGCCGATGCCGAGCTGCTCTGCCTCGCTCCCGACGTCGTGCACTTCGAGTTCGGAGCTCTCGCCGTCGGACGGATGCATCTTGCGAAATTCCTCCGCTGCCGCACCCTCGTCAGCTTCCGGGGCTACGACCTCAACGCCAGCGGCCTGGGAAACCCGGACTACTACCGCGACGTCTGGAAGAAGGCGGACGCCTTCCACTTCCTCGGCGAGGATCTGCGGCGCCGGGCCCGGGATGGCGGGTGGCCGGAAGAAAAGCCGCACGCGTTGATCCCGCCGGCCGTGGACGAGCGGCTCTACCGGCCCCGCGAGGGCGACGGACGCGAAAAGTCCGGCAACGCCCCGCTTCGCGTGCTCTCCGTGGGCCGGCTCGACTGGCGCAAGGGCTACGAATACGGCCTCGAGGCGATCCGACTCCTCGTCGCGCGCGGCGTGGACGTCCGGTACCGGATCGTCGGCGACGGCGATTACGCGGAGGCGGTCGCTTTCGCTCGCCATCAATTGGAGCTCGAGCCCTCCGTCGAGCTGCTCGGCGCCCGCACGTCCGAGGAGGTCCGCGAGGAGTTGTGCCTCGCCGACGTATTCCTCCATCCGGCCGTTTCGGAAGGCTTCTCCAACGCGGTCCTCGAGGCGCAAGCCATGGGTCTCCCCGTCGTGTGCACGGACGCCGGAGGGCTGCCGGAGAACGTCGCGGATGGAGAGACGGGTTTCGTCGTCCCGCGACGCGACCCGGCCGCTCTGGCGGAGAAGCTCAAAGAGCTCGCGCGGGATGGCGCGCTGCGACGGAGGATGGGTGAGGCCGGACGGGAAAGGGTTCTCGCTCGCTTCCGGATCGAGAGCCAGATCGAGGCCTTCGGCCATCTCTATCGAGGCCTCCTTGACGGCGCTCGGGCCCCGGCGACCCTCCCCGCGGAGGGCCGGTGAGCTCCCCGAGGATCGACCTGGTCTGGCTTGGCGCCGCCCCGCCGCCTCGCTGGCAGGTCGGTGAAGTCCTCCGATGCGAGGCGGAGGTCGGACCGCTGGCCGCCTGGATGGACCGGCTCGCCGGAAACGCCGCCGCCGACGGCTTTCTCTTCTGGGCGTCCGATCTTCCCTTGCCGAGCCCGGATCTCGTGCTCCGGACCTTCGCGCTGCCCGGAGATCTCTGGCACGCCGGGCTGCGCCTCGGGCAGTCGGGTCTCCCCGGAACGATCGATTTCGTCTGGCCCACCTGGATGCTCAATCGCGACCCGGATCCGGGCATCCTCGCGACGTCGTGGCGTCTCTCGCTGCGCTCTTGTCTGATGCGCTCCGAGGTCCTGCGGCGGCTCGGGGGACTCCGGTCCGACTTCCGGAGCCTCGAGATCGCATCGCTCGAGCTCGGTCACCGATACATCATGCGGGGGGCGCTCGCGCGCCATGTGCCCTCGCTCCTCCCCGGCGGAACCGCCGCTCCGCCTTCCGCGCCCTCGCTCGAGGATGAGCTCCGGTTCATCTACCATCGCTTCGGGAAGTTCTGGACGCGCTGGTGCGCCCTGCGCGCGGTCCGCACCCGATACGCTTCCGCCCGTTCGGTCGTGAAGGCCTTGCGGAGCGTGATTTCGCGCGGGCGTCCCGCCGAGCCCCCGCCGCTGCGCAGCGAGCCTCTCGATCTCTCGCAGGCCGACGGTCAGGCCCGCGTCACCGTGCTGATCCCGACGCTGGACCGTTACACGTTCCTTCGGCCGCTGCTCCACCAGCTCCGGTCGCAGACGATCCGTCCCCTCGAAATCCTGGTCATCGACCAGACGCCGGCACACCGCCGCGCCGACACGCTCGAGCAGGAATTTCCCGACCTGCCCCTCTCGGTGGTCTTCCGGGACCGGGCCGGTCAGTGCTCCTCGCGCAACGCCGGTCTCCTGCAGGCGGAAGGCGACTATGTCCTCTTCCTCGACGATGACGACGAAGTCCCGCCGGACCTGATCGCCCGACACCTTGCCTCTCTCGCGCGGCACCGCGCGGAGGTCTCGTGCGGCGTGGCGGAGGAGACGGGAGCGGGGCCGCTGCCCGAAGCGTTCCGGCTCGCCCGCGCGAGCGACGTCTTCCCGACCAACAATGTCCTGATCCGTCGCGACATCCTCCAACATTCCGGCCTCTTCGATCTCGCTTACGAGAGGGGAGCGAGGGCGGACCGCGATCTCGGGATGCGGATCTACCTCTCGGGGGCTCTCATGGTGCTCCATCCGGAGATCCCCGTCGTGCATCATCATGCCCCTTCGGGCGGTCTGCGCGCTCACGGCGCCCGCGTCGTGACCTATGCGAGCAGCGCGAGCCGGCTGACTCACCGGCACCTGCCGAGCGCGACGGAGATTTATCTCGCGCGGCGTTATTTCACTCCGCGCCAGGTCCGCGAGTCCGTCTGGCGCCGCGCGGTCAGTACGCTCTCCGCCCGGGGCGGTCCGATCCGGCGCCTCGCGAAGCTCCTGCTGGGGATCGTTCTCCTCCCCGATACATTCGTCTCTATTCGCCGGAGCTCGCGCGAGGCGGCGGAGCTGGCCCGCCGGTATCCCGAAATCCCGTTTCCCCCCCCTTCCCCCGGGAACCAGAAAGGGAGAGCTTCGGCATGAGTCCCGACGCGAGGCAGACAGCCCCCCGAACCGAGCCGGCGGTAGGGGAGCGCCCCCGCCCCTCGACGGTGCCCAAGAAGGGCCGTACGCGGGTGCTCTTGACCGTCCCCCACCTGAAGAGCAACGCCAGCCCGTACAACGCTTTGATGGCGATCGCGCGCCATCTTCCGCGAGAGGAGTTTCACTTGACCGTCTGCTCGCTGCGCAATGACGGCCATCACGAGACCATACCCGTACTCCGCGAGCTCGGCGTGCCCGCCTTTGTGTCGCGTATGCGGCCGCGAGGCCGCCGATTGCGTCACATCTTCGCCAGTCTCCGCGACCAGCGCGAGATCGCGTCCCGTGGCCCTTTCGACATCCAGCACTCCCTCGACTTCACCCCGTCCTTCATCGAGGGACTCTTCGCCAAGCTGGCGGGGCGCCGTTTCGTTTTCAGCCAGCGCAACCTGAACCCCCGCGGGAGCCGACGATCGCTGCGTGCCAAGATCGCCCTGGCCCGCCGGATCGTGGCGAACTCCGACGCGGTTCACCAGTTCCTGATCGCCCAGGGCGCCGCGCCGGGAAAGATCACCACGATCTACGTCGGCCTCGAGGAGTCGGCGCAGCTCAAGCGGCCGGCGGTCCCGGGTGGAGAGCTCCGGCTTCTCGCGGTCGGTCAGCTCGTCGGCCGCAAGCGGCACGAGGACGCGATCCGGGCGCTCGCGTTGCTCCGCGACCTGCCCGGTCTCCGGCTCGACATCGCCGGCCCGGTATTCGATTCGACCTATCGGGATCGGCTCGAGGCGCTCGTCGCCGAGCTCGGCCTGACGAATCGGGTCGCCCTGCTCGGGCCGCGCGACGACGTGCGTGAGCTCATGCAAAACGCGGCATGCCTGGTCCTTTGCTCCGACAGCGAGGCGTTCGCCAACGTGCTCGTCGAAGCCATGGCGGCAGGGCTTCCGGTGGTCTCGTCGGCGGTGGATGGCTCGAAGGAGGCGGTAGTAGACGGCGAGACGGGGTTCCTGGTGCCGGTTGGGGACGTGGAAGGCTACGCGCGGGCGATCCGCCGCATCCTCGAGGACCCGGCCTTGGCCCGACGGATGGGCGAACGGGCGCTCGGCGTCGTGGCGGAGAAGTACTCCGCGCCGCGTATGGCCGCCCAGGTTGCGGCGGTCTATCGCGCGGCGCTGGATTGATGTGGAAGACCGAATGGGCGCGCGCCGGCTCGCCGTTCTCGCGACGGAGTTTCCCCCGGGGCCCGGAGGGATCGCCACGCACGCCTATCAGCTCTCCAAGCATCTGGCGATCGGCGGCTGGCAGGTCCTGATCGTGACCCCCCAGGACTACGCGTCCGAGGCGGAGGTTTCGGACTTCAATTCCCGCCAGCCGTTCACGATCGTCCCGTTCGGGCGGGTCTCGAAGGGTCCGCCGGAAACGCTAAGGCGCGCGGCGGTCGCCTTCCGCGCGGTCAAACGCCATCGGGCCGACCTGCTGCTCGCCACCGGCGCCCGGGCCGTCGGGTTGGCTCCCCTTCTGGCGGGGTGGTGCCGGATACCGTGGGTCGCGGTGGGCCACGGAACCGAGTTCCGAGACACGGGGGCCTCCGCCGGCTGGATGCGGTGGGCCTTCCGCAAGGCCGACGCCGTAGTTTGCGTGAGCGAGTACACCTGGAACCGCATGATCGGCTTCGACATCACTCCCCGGCAGGGGCGCGTCATCCCGAACGGGGCCGACCCGGAACAGTTCCGCGTCCTGTCGGCGCAGGAGGTCGGCGCCTACCGCGAGCGGCTCAGCCTGGCGGGGGACCGCGTGATGCTCTCGGTGGGTCAGGTGAGCGCGCGCAAGGGGCAGGAGATCGTGATCCGCGCGTTGCCGGCCGTTCTACGGCGCGTGCCCAACGCTCGATATCTCGTCGCGGGGCTTCCAACCCTCGCTCCTCAGCTGACCGCTCTGGCGCGGGAGCTGGGCGTCGAAGAGCACGTGCGGTTCCTGGGACGTGTCGGAAATGAAGAGCTGGTGCGTCTCTTGAACGCCTGCGATCTGTTCGTCATGACGAGCCGCCACGCGCCGGACGGTGCCTTCGAAGGCTACGGTATCGCGGTCGTCGAGGCGGCTCTCTGCGGAAAGCCGGCGGTGGTGACCGCGAATTCCGGGCTGACCGAAGCGATCCAGGAAGGGCGAACCGGCCTGGCCGTGCCCGAGGGCGATGTCGAGGCGACCGCGGGCGCTCTCGCCGCGTGCCTGAGCGACGACGAGTCGCGCCGCGCCATGGGCGCGGCAGCGCGGCGGCGCGCGCTGGCCGAGCAGACCTGGCCGAACCGGATCCGCTCCTACGATGAGGTGCTCCGCTCGCTGATCAAGGGCTCCGGCCGGATCGGGCGTCCGCAGCCGGCGGTCGGATGAGACTCGTGGTCGTATCACACACTGCGCATTACCTTCAGAACGGGCAGATCGTGGGGTGGGGACCCACGGTCCGCGAGATCGACGAGCTCGCCGCGCTCTTCCGGGAGGTCGTTCACCTGGCGCCGCTGCACCTCGACGGTTCGCCGACGGGGGCGATCCCGTATGCTTCCTCGCGTGTGCGGCTGGTTCCGCTGCGGCCCGCGGGCGGCGACCGGTGGCGCGAGAAGCTCACTCTGCTGTCGGCTGCGCCCGGGTACTTGCAGGTGCTGCTGCGCGAAGTCCCCCGATGCGACGTCGTTCACGTTCGCTGTCCGGCGGCGGTCAGCCTGCTCGCCGTGATTCTCCTCGTGGGACTCCGGCGCCCGCGGAAGAGATGGATCAAGTACGCGGGGAGCTGGGGAGGAGGCGACCGGGAACCCTGGTCCTACGCTTTGCAGCGCTGGATTCTCGCCCGTACGGCGCATCGCGCGCTCGTGACCGTGAACGGCCGGTGGGCCCGACAGCCACCGCACGTCCGCTCCTTCCGCAATCCGTGCCTGACCGATGACGAGGTAGCCGAGGGAAAGCGGGCTGCGGCGGGCAAGCTTCTGACGTCGCCCGCCCGCTTGTTGTTCGTGGGTCGTCTGGCCGCAGGAAAGGGGGCCGGCCGCGTCGTGGAGATTCTGGAGCTTTTGGCCCAGAAGGCTGTTCCCGTCGAGGCGGACCTCGTCGGCGACGGTCCTTTGCGGGGAGAGCTGGAAGCACGCATCCGGAACCTGGCCGGGCGGGTGGAGACGCGTGTGCACGGGTCGCTTCCGCGCTCCCGGATCGCGAGCCTCTATGAGAAAGCTCATCTCTTGCTGCTGCCGAGCGCGACGGAGGGATGGCCGAAAGTCCTCAGCGAGGGTATGGCGTACGGCGTCGTGCCTGTCGCCAGCGACGTCGGATCCATTCCCGGGACGCTGCGAGAGCTCGGGACCGGCCGGAGCTTCGATCCGCTGGACGTATCGTCCTTTGCGGAGGCCGTTACGGAGTACCTGCGGTGTCCCGAGACATGGCGGGAGGAATCCCGCCGGGCGGTCGCGGCGGCGGGCGACTTCAGTTATTCGCGGTATCTCGCCGAAGTCGCGGAGCTCCTGGGATTGACGGACGAGGGGAGGCGGAGTGGCTGAGCCCTGGCCAGCGCCGAGGCCGGGAGCGGCCGTCGCGGCGGTCGGCCCGGGCCCCGCCGTGGGCCGTGCGCCGAAAATCCCGGCGGCGAGCCTGCTCGGCTTCATCGCCGTGAACGCGGGGATCGGATGGCTGCTGTTGAACCGTCCCCTGCTGGCGACGATTCATGCACTGGCGACCGTGGGTCTCGGGCTCTATTGGGCCTTCACCCGCAGGCCCGACCGCGTCGCCTACGTCGCCGCGTACATCACCGGAGCGGAAGTCCTCTGGCGGATGACCGAGGCGGACATCTATTGGGAGTTCGGCAAGTACGCCGTGGCCACGATCTTCCTCGTGTCGATCGCGCGGGGCCGGCGGTGGAAAGGCCCGGGCGCTCTCGCCGTATACTTTCTGCTCCTCCTCCCCTCGGCGCTGATGACGGCCACGCAGGTGCCCCTGTCGCGCTTGAGGGTCGATCTCTCCTTCAATCTTTCCGGCCCGCTCGCGCTCGCCGTCACCGGCTGGTTCTTCTGGAGGGCGAACATCTCTCACGAGGGCCTGGCGCGGCTGCTCACCGCCTACCTCGCGCCCGTCATGGCCATGAGTGTCGTCGTCGCCTCGGGCGTGATGGAAAACCCGCACCTGGCCGCGGCGATGACCGGCTCCAATCCCGCAACGAGCGGCGGGTTCGCGCCGAACCAGGTTTCCGCCCTCCTCGGTCTGGGGACCTTCTTCGCCTTCCTGCTCATATTGGAAGAGCGCCTCGGCAAGATGGCGCGACTCATCTTCTTCGTCGTGCTCCTCATTCTGGCCACCCAGAGCGCGCTGACTTTTTCCCGGGGGGGGCTCTACATGGCAGCCGGGAGCGCGGCGGTCGTCGTCGTGTTCCTGCTGAGAAGTCCCCGGTATCGTCTCGGCGGCCTGCTCGTCCTGGCAGTCTGCTTTTTCGCCGCGAAGTACCTCATCGTCCCCCGGCTGGACGAGCTCACGGGAGGCGCTGTGGTCGCACGGTTCCAGGACACGGGGGTGACGAACCGCGACGAAATCGCCCGGAGCGACATCGAGATCTTCACGCGCTACCCGGTCCTCGGAGTCGGCCCCGGGATGGCGCGAGCCCACCGGGCACGGACCACGGGGATCGGGGTCTCTGCGCATACGGAGTTCACCCGGTTGCTTGCCGAGCACGGCGTCTTCGGGCTGGCGTCGCTGCTGCTGCTTCTCGTGATCGGAGCGCGGGCGGTCCTCCGCGCTCCGACGGCCCAGGCCCGTGCTTTCTCCGCCGGGGCGCTCTGCTGGGGAATGCTCTTCATGATCATCAACGCGATGAGGCTGGTGGCCCCGGCCTTCGTCATCGGGTTGGCGGCCGCCCACCTCGGCGTTTCGCGGCGTCCGCCTCCCCGGAGGGGCCCTCCGGCCTCGCCGGAAGCGGTCCGAGCGCAGAACCCTTCGCGGAACTCGACGGCCTGAGCTCGGCGGCACGTGCGGCAGTGAGCTCCACCTCCGATCGAGCGCCGTCCGAGCGCGTCCGCGATGTCAGCCGGGAGGCTTCCCCCTGCGGGCTCCTGATGGTGGCCAACTTCCTCTCGGGGACCGGGGGAAGCCGTTCCGTCATGGAGGACCTCGCCGACCGGCTGCCCGGCTCCGAATGGAAGGTGATCGCGACGTCCGACAAGCGCGCGGGATGGAGACGCGGGATCGACATGCTCGCGACCGCGATCCGCCGGCGGCGAGACTACCGGCTGGCCGTCGTGGACGTGTACAGCGGGAGAGCCTTCCGTTGGGCCGAAGAAGTCGGCCGGTTTCTGCGGCGGTCTCGCAAGCCTCACCTTCTCGTGCTGCGGGGCGGCGGCCTTCCGGAGTTTGCGGCGCGCCATGGGCGTCGCGTCCGGCGACTGCTCTCGGGCGCGGAAGCCGTCGCGGCGCCCTCCGGGTTTCTCCTCGAGCGGCTGCGGCCCTATCGCGCGGATCTCCGCCTCCTGCCCAACCCGCTCGAGCTCGCCGCGTATCCCTTCCGTGTCCGCGACCGGCCGGCTCCGAAGCTCGTGTGGCTCCGCTCCTTCCATGCGATGTACAACCCGCCGCTGGCCGCCGAGGTCCTCGCGAGGCTGAGCGGTCGGTTCCCGCACGCCGAGCTGGCCATGGTCGGGCCGGACAAGCGCGACGGAAGCCTGGAAGCGACCCGCCGCGCCGCCGCGGAGCTCGGTGTGGTGGAACGGATCCGTTTCATCGGAGCGGTCTCGAAGGCGGATGTCCCCGTGTGGCTCGACGCTGGGGACGTCTTCCTGAATACGACGGGGGTGGACAACACCCCCGTGTCCGTCCTCGAGGCCATGGCCTGCGGCCTCTGCGTCGTCAGCACGAACGTGGGCGGGATCCCCTACATCCTCGAAGACGGCGGTGACTCTCTGCTCGTTGCGCCCGGCGACCCCGAGAAGATGGCCTCCGCAGTCGAGAGGGTACTGACGGAACCGGGGCTCGCGGAGCGGCTGTCGCGGTCGGGTCGGGCGAAAGCCGAGCGGCTGGACTGGGCCCGGATACTTCCCGAATGGGAGGACCTCCTGCGTTCTCTCGCCGGGAGCCGCTCGTGAGCGGTGCGTGGTTGAAGATCTATCAGAGCCTTCCGCCGCCGTTGCGTACGGCGGCCGCGACGGCCCGCGGCATCCAGCTGCGGTCGCGGCGCTATGGCCCGGAAACCGAGCGCCTCTGCGCCGAAGCGCTCGCGCGGGACCGGTGGAGCGCCGGCCGCTGGGAGGCCTGGCGGTCCGAGCGCCTCGCCTTCGTCCTGCACCGCGCGGCCACGAAGGTGCCTTACTACCGGCAACTCTGGGAAAAGCGGCGGCGCGCCGGCGACCGCGCGAGCTGGGAAATGCTGGAGAACTGGCCTCTGCTCGAAAAGGAGCCGCTCCGCGCGCATCCGGAGGCGTTCGTCGCGGAAGACCGGGATATCCGGCGCATGCACTCCGAGCACACGAGCAGAACGACGGGCACTCCGATCCGCCTGTGGCGCACGCGTGAGACCGAGCGCGCGTGGTACGCGCTCTTCGAAGCCCGCGTCCGCCGGTGGAACGGCGTCTCCCGCGCCGACCGTTGGGCGATCTTTGGAGGCCAGCTCGTCACCCCGGTGGAGCGCCGGAGCCCGCCGTTCTGGGTCTGGAACGCCGGACTCCGGCAGCTCTACCTCTCCGTGTACCACCTCTCGGAGGCGACGGCGCCGGCCTACGCGGAAGCGCTTCTCCGCTACAGGGTCCGCTATGCGGTCGGCTATCCCTCCGCGCTCGATTCCCTGGCGCAGTTCGCCGCGGAGCGGGGGATCGCGTGCCCCTCTCTGCACGTCGTCGTGAGCAACGCCGAGCCCCTCTTCCCGTATCAGCGGGAACGCATCGCGGCGGCCTTTCGCTCTCCCGTCCGCGACACTTACGGCCTGGTGGAGATCGTGTGCGCGGCGAGCGAATGCGACTCCGGGCGGCTCCACCTCTGGCCGGAAGCCGGAGCGGCGGAAGTCCTGCGCGACTTCTCGGAGGACCCGGCCGCGCCCGGCGACCAGGGCCGTCTCGTGTGCACGGGCCTCCTCAACGCGGACATGCCGCTCATCCGGTACGTGACGGGCGACCGGGGCGCTCTCCGGCGGCCGGCGGAGGCGTGCGGGTGCGGCCGGAGCCTACCGGAGCTGGGAACGGTCGAGGGCCGTTCCGACGACGTTCTGCTGACGGCGGACGGGCGGCGGATCGGGCGGCTGGATCCGGTTTTCAAATCCGGCGTGAAGATCCGCGAGGCGCAGATCGTCCAGGATGCCGTGGACGCCGTCCGCGTCCTCGTCGTTCCGGCTCCCGGCTTCGGGCCGCAGGACGCCCGGAAGATCGAGGACGCCCTCTCGCAGAGGCTGGGATCGGGGGTCCGCGTGCGCATCGAGCCGATCGAGGCCGTGCCGAGGACGTCCGCCGGCAAATTCCGCGCGGTGGTCTCGCGTCTTTCTCCGAAGGAGCCGCCGAAGTGAGGGCGCGGCCGGGCTCCCGGCGGACGTTCCCCAGAGGGGCGGCGGCGAGCCTTCTCCTGCGGCGTCCGAAGCTGATTGTCGCGGCCATCTCCCTCGCAGTGAGCCTGCTGTTCGTGGCGGCGCTTCCTACCACCCTGCGCTCCAACGAAAGCAGCGACTATCGGAGCTTCTACGGGCCCGTGGCGCAGGCCCTTCTCGCCGGCCGCGGCTTCGTCGGCCGAGACGGTCTGCCCGCCACCCGGTACCCTCCGGGGTATCCGCTGATCCTCGCGGCGACGTGGGGGACCGGCGACGCCTTCGGAGTTCCGCGTCACGTGGCGATCGCCGCGCTCCACCTCGTTACGGCGATGCTCTCCGCGTTGCTGCTCTTTGCGATCGCCCGCACGGCCTGGGGACTTCCCGAGGCTCTTCTCCCTCCACTCTTGTGGATCACCTATCCGATCGCTCTCTGGCTCCAGAAGCAGCCGAACAGCGAGATGCCTTTCACCGTCCTTCTCTTCGGGGCGGTTCTCCTCTTCCTCTCCGCTGCGCGGCGGCCCGGGTCGGGCGCCTTTCTGTGGCTCGCCTGCGGAATCTCTGCCGGCCTGGCCATGCTCATCCGTCCGATCGCGCTCGGTCTGGGGCTCGTCCTCGCGGCGGCAGTGTTCGCCGTCCTGCCGTCTCTCTCTCGCGCCGCGAAGGCCCGCGCCGCCGCGCTCCTGCTCGCGGGCAACTTCCTCGGGGTGCTCCCGTGGGAGATCTGGGCCCACTCGCGCACGGAGCGGGTCATCCCTCTCTCGACGGGAGGCGTGGCTTCGATCCGCGACGGTCTCACCTTCGCCCAGCGCACCCGAGGGCTCCCTTCCGCGGTCGCGACGCTGGCCGGAGACCTTCGAGGCCGGTACCCCGAGATGAGGACGACTTCGGGGGTGGCGAGAGTGCTTTCCGGGGAGCTCGCCGACCGCCCTGTGGCCGTGCTGGCTCTCTTCGCCGTGAAGACCGCTCGGAGCTGGTACGGCACGGAAAGCCGGCGCGGCGAAGCCCGCACGTTGCTGCTCCAGCTCCCATACCTCCTCCTCGGGGGGCTCTCGCTCTGGTTCTCGCGGAGGGGACCTCCGGCGGCCCGCAGGTTGGCGGTGACGGTCACCCTCCTCGTCGCATACTTCTGGATCATGACGATCGCGGCTCTCTCGATCCTGCGATACATGGTGCCGGCCATGGGCCTTCTCTTCACGGTCGCGCCGGCGGTCTTTCTTCTCCGGCGCCGGGCGCCCGTGGGTCTGCCCGACGAGCCCCGGGCCGAGGCGGTTTCCGCGTGACGACCGAGGGCTCTCCCCTCCCCTCGCCCGCCGATCGTCCCTTCGTCTCGGTCCTGATGCCGATCCGCGAAGAGGCGCGCCATCTCCAGCGGAGTCTCGGGAGCGTTCTCGCCCAGGACTACCCGGCCGACCGCCTCGAGGTCCTCGTGGCGGACGGCATGTCCCAGGACGGCACCCGCGACATCGTCGCGTCGCTCGCCGCCGGCCGCGGCAACGTGAGGCTCTTAGACAACCCCCGCGGGATCGTGGCCACGGGGTTGAACGCGGCGATCGCGGAGGCGCGCGGCGAGATCTTCGTGCGCGTGGATGGGCACTGCGAGATCGAGCCCGATTACGTGCGCCGGTGCGTCGACCACCTCGTGGCCGGAAGGGCGGAGGGGGTCGGCGGCCCGCTCGACACGGTCGGCGAGACACGGGTCGCGCGGGCCATAGCGCTCGCCATGAGCTCCCGATTCGGCGTGGGCGGCTCGCCCTTCCGCACCCTGCGAGACCAGACGTGCCTCGTGGACACGGTCGCCTTTCCGGCCTACCGCCGCGACGTCGTCGAGCGGGCGGGGCCGTTCGACGAGGAGCTCGTTCGCAACCAGGACGACGAGTACAACTACCGGCTCCGGAAGCTGGGGGCCCGCATTCTTCTCGCCGCGGACGTGAGGTCCCGGTACTGGAGCCGCAGCTCCCTCTCCTCGCTCTGGCGTCAGTACTTCCAGTACGGTTTCTGGAAGGTTCGCGTGATGCAGAAGCATCCGCGGCAGATGCGGCCGCGCCAGTTCGCGCCGCCCGCCTTTGCGGGCGCCCTTCTCGTCCTCGTGGCGGCGGCCCCTTTTCTCGCCGCGGCGCGCGTGGCGCTCGGCGCGCTGGCCGGGAGCTACGCGGTCTTCCTCGCGATCGCCTGCGTTCGCCTCGCCCGGCGCGAGCCGGGGTCCCTGCCGGTCGTCCCGGTGGCGCTGGCGATCCTCCACCTGGCCTACGGGCTCGGGTTCCTGACCGGAGTCGCCCGGTTCTGGAACCGCTGGGGGGATCCCTCCACGCGCGCGGAGTCGCCGGCGGCGCGCCGGATCGAGCGGGGGCGGGAGTCGCCGCTGTGCTGAAGACTGGCTTCATCGGCAACGAGAACTTCTTCGACCGCTTTATCTGCGAGTGGCTCTCGGAGCACACGGACCTGCGGCTGATCCTCTGGACCAATCGGCTCTCCTGGTCGGGCAGCCGGAGCGGCGGCCGCGGCCGGCGGGTCCTGCGCCGGTTTGCGGAGCGAGCCCGCCGCCGCGGGCCGCTCCGCGTCGCCGACGAAGCCATCTACTTTCTTCTCTACCGGCAGTTTCTCCAGGCGGGAGAGGTCGGGAGGCTCAAGGACCTCGTGGAAAGGCAGCCGCGCCGGCCCCGCCGCCCCCTTTCGGAGATCGAACAGATCCTCGTCGAGGACGTCCGGTCCCCGGAGCTGCCCGAGCGGATCGCCGCGCACGGGCTCGACGCTCTCTTCGCGATGTGCATCGACGTCTATCTGCCCCGACCGCTCATCGAGGCGCCGCGCCACGGTTCTTTTCTGTGGCACGAAGGGATCACTCCGGAGTACAAAGGGGTCCACTCGCCGTTCTGGGCCCTGGCGAATCGGGACTACGACCAGCTCGGATACACGCTACTGAAAATGAGCTCCCGGCTCGACGCCGGCGAGGTGTATGTCCAGGGGAAAGTGCGCGACGTAAACCCCAAACGGGACTGGCACGCTTACATCGCCCACAAGGCGATCCTGGACAGCCTCCCCTCCGTCGAGGAGTTTCTGGGACGTCTCGAGAGGGGGGAGCACCGGCCGATTCGGCGCCCGGAGGCCGTCCCGGGCTTCTACTCCTACCCGACCGGATCGGCGCTTCTGCGGATCGCCTGGGATCGGTTTCGCAACGGCGCGCGGGAGCGCGCGGGGAGATGAAGGATGCCGCCTGACGTTCCGTTCTTCCGTCCCGACATCGGTGACGCGGAGATCGCCGAGGTCGTCGCCGCATTGCGGTCGGGTTGGCTGACGACCGGCCCGCGCGTGCGTCGGTTCGAGGAGGAGTTCGCGGCGGCCGTCGGCGGGCGCCACGCCGTAGCGGTCAACTCGTGCACCGCCGCCCTTCACCTCGCGGTCGAGGCGCTCGGCCTCCGCAAGGGGGACGGAGTCCTGGTGCCCGCCATGACGTTCGCGGCGACCGCCGAAGTCGTGCGCTATCTCGGTGCGGTCCCGATCCTGGTGGACTGCGACCCCGTCACGCTGAACATGGACCTGAAGGACGCCGACCGGAAGCTCGAGGATCTCGCCGCGGGTAGGCTGCCCGCCGCGATTCCGCGGGATACGCCGGTCGTGGGGCTCGTGCCTGTCCACGTGGGGGGACTCATGATGGACGTGGAGGCCCTCCGCGCCTGGTCCGAATCCCGGGGGATGTGGGTCATCGAGGACGCCGCCCACGCTTTCCCGGCCTCCTGGCGCCGAGCCCCGGACGCCCCCTGGCAGCGCTGCGGCGAAGGTACGGCGGACATCTCCTGCTTCTCCTTCTACGCAAACAAGACGATCACGACGGGGGAGGGGGGGATGGCGGTCACCGACGACCCCGAAAAAGCCGACCGGATGCGGATGATGTCGCTGCACGGTCTTTCGCAGGACGCCTGGGCGCGTTACTCCCGGGGATCCAGCTGGGACTATCGGATCCTCGCCCCCGGCTTCAAGTACAACATGACCGATCTGGCCGCCGCGATCGGCATCCATCAGCTGGCCCGAGCCGAACCGATGCGGCGGGATCGGGAGGAGATCGCGCGCCATTACCGCGAAGAGCTCTCCTCGATCGAGGAGCTCGAAGTCCCTCCCGAGGAAGACGACCGTGTCCATGCCTGGCACCTCTTCCCGATCCGGCTGCGCCTGGAACGCCTGGAGGTGGACCGCAACGCCTTCATGGAGGAACTGAAGGGGGAGGGAGTCGGCTGCTCCGTGCACTGGCGCCCGCTCCATCTGCATCCCTACTATGCGGAGAACTTCGGCTGGACCCGAGCGCATTGTCCCGCGGCGTCGGAGGTCTGGCAGCGGCTCATCAGCCTGCCCCTCTACCCCGGCATGCGGGGGGAGGAGCGCGCGCACGTCGTCTCCCGGATCCGGGACGTCTGCGCGCGGCACGCCCGCGGGGGCGTCCAGGCGATCCGGCGCTGATGCCCCCCGGACCCGAACCGGCAGGGACGGGTCGGGCCGGGCTGCCTCGGGCGTTCGAGGCGACCGCCGCCGGCGCGGGGCTCCTAATCGCGGCGCCCGTCATCGCGGCCGGGGCGCTCCTGGTGGCGCTCTCCTCCTCCGGTCCGGTCTTTTTCCGTCAGGAGCGCGTGGGCCGCCGCGGGAAGATCTTCCGGCTCTACAAACTGCGCACGATGCGCGAAACCGCCGGGGGGCCCGCCGTGACAGCAGGGGACGACGCGCGCATCACGCGCGTCGGCCGGGTCCTGCGTCGCACGAAGCTCGACGAGTTGCCGCAACTCTGGAACGTGCTGAGGGGAGACATGGCCCTCGTCGGACCGCGGCCCGAGGTGCCCCGTTACGTCGATCCCTCCGACCGGATGTGGCGGCGCGTGCTCGAGACGCGCCCGGGACTGACCGACCCGGTCTCTCTCGCGCTCCGTGACGAGGAGCGGATCCTGGAGGCCGTCCCCGACGACCGGGAGCGCTTCTACCGCGAGCGGCTGCTCCCCTGGAAGCTCGAGGGATATGTCGGGTATCTCGATCGGCGGAGCTGGAAGAGCGACCTGGCGATCCTGGTGGCGACCCTGTTCGCGCTTCTCCGGCTCCCTCGCGCGCGGCCGCTTCGGCCCTTTCCTCTCGACGAGCCCCCGCCCCCGGCGCGAGAGCGTTGAGGCGGTTGCGCGGCGGGGTCGGATTGGTTACTCTGGCGGCCATCCCATGAGGTGTCCTCCGTCGGTGTCGATTCACTCTCGCAGAGGGGCTTCTGGCCCCTTCGCACGGATCTTGCTCCTCCCCTGCGCAATACGGGATCAACCGGAGCGGCGATGTCAACCAAGCCAGCCGATCTGAGAAGCTGGTGGAAGCCGGCGCCGCACTTGCGGGCCGCCGTGCGCCTGCTGCAGGTCGTCCTCGATCTGGTCACTCTCACGGCCGCGTTCGCCGCCGCGTACCTTCTGCGGTTCGACTTCCAGGTCCCCCCGGAGCGGCTGTCCGACGCGGTGCACCAGCTCCCCTGGGTCGTGCTCGTCCAGTTCGCGGCGCTGGCCCTCGTGGGCGTCTACAGCTTCATCTGGCGTTACATCGGGCTGGCAGAGATCAAGGCTTTCCTCTACGCCGCGGCCGGTTCGGTCGTTCCCTTCTTCATCCTGCGCTTCGGCCTGGTGGAAGGTCCGCAGCAGTGGCGAATCCCGGTTTCGATCATCGTGGTGGACACCATCCTGGCGTTCGGAGGGGTTCTCGCCCTGAGGATCCTCCGGCGGACCCTCTACGAGTTCCAGGAGAAACGCCAGCGCACCTCCCACGGCGCCAACGGAGAGAGGAAGGCGGCGCTGCTGGTCGGGGCGGGACGGGCCGGCGTCCTGGCGGCCCGCGAGATCCTCGGGCGTCCCGACCTGGAGCTGGTCATGAAGGGGTTCGTGGACGACGACGTCCGCAAGCAGGGAGCCGTGATCCACGGCTTCCGGGTGCTCGGAACGACCGAAGATCTCCCGCAGCTCGTCCAGGAGCTTCAGATCAAGCAGGTCGTCGTCACCATTGCCAGGATCTCCCGGCAGGACATCCTCCGGATCATCGACATCTGCCACAAGATCCCCGTCAAGCTCCGCGTGATGCCGGGGCTCTACGAGATCCTGCAGGGAAAAGTCGAGGTCACCCGCATTCGCAGCGTCCACATCGAGGACCTGCTCGGGCGGGAGCCCGTGTACCTGGACGAGGCCCAGGTCGGGCGGTTCCTGGCGGGCCGGGCGTTGATGGTGACGGGAGCCGGGGGGTCGATCGGCTCGGAGCTCGCGCGGCAGGTCGCGCGGTTCTCCCCCTCCAAGCTCCTGCTCGTGGAGCGCGCCGAGTTCGCGCTCTTCGAGATCGACCAGGAGCTGCGCCACGCGCATCCGCATCTCGAGATCGTTCCGCTCCCCGCGGACGTCGGGGAGGAGATGCGCATCCGCTCGATCTTCATGACCCACCGGCCGCAGGTCGTCCTCCATGCGGCGGCCCACAAGCACCTGCCGATGATGGAATCCCATCCGGGGGAGGCGATCGAGAACAACGTGCTCGCCACCCACCTGCTCGGGCAGCTGGCCGGCGAATACGGCGCCGAGACCTTCGTACTGATCTCTACGGACAAGGCGGTGCGCCCGACGTCCGTGATGGGCGCCTCCAAGCGCGTCGCGGAGCTCGTCACGCAGCATCTCGGCCGGCTCTATCCCACCCGTTACGTGGCGGTCCGGTTCGGCAATGTGATCGGCTCGGCGGGCTCGGTCGTTCCGATCTTTCGCGAGCAGATCCGCCGAGGAGGCCCCGTCACCGTCACGCATCCCGACATGCGGCGCTACTTCATGACGATTCCCGAAGCCTCTCAGCTCGTTCTCCAGGCGGGGGCCATGGGGGAGGGGGGGGAGATCTTCATCCTCGACATGGG
>JBHENW010000117.1:0-10001 GCA_046261875.1 Thermoanaerobaculia bacterium
AGCGAGAGGCGGCTGTTGGAGAACATCTCCCAGTCCGCCTTGAAGAAGAAAGTGTCCTGGTCCTGCTTGCGGTCCCAGCTGTCGGCCAGTCCGCGCAGTCTCTCGATGCCGGCCACCGTGTCCGCATCCGTCGGCGTGTTCGCGGGCAGGTTCAGGACGACCGTGTTGGGCGTCGTGTTGCGCTGGCCGTCGTAGTTGGCGAAGAAGAAGAGCGTGTCGCGGATGATCGGCCCGCCCAGGCTCGCCCCGAACTGGTCGTAGTGATAAGGCGCTTTCGGGCGGTTGTTGAACTCGTCGAAATACTCGATCTCGTTGAGCTTCCTGTCGCGGTAGAAGTAGAAGCCCGAGCCGTGGAAGTCGTTCGTGCCGGACTTCGTGACGACGTTGATGACCGCTCCCCCCGCCCGGCCGTACTCGGCGGAGTACGCGTTCAGGTTGACCTGGAACTCCTTCACCGTGTCCTGGCTGAACTGGTAGGGCGCCCGCCCCGTCCCCGTCCTGCCCAGGGCCTGTCCGAAGAACGTGTTGTTGTTGTCCGCCCCGTCCACGACGAGGCTGTTCAGGGTGCCGCGCTGGCCCGCGAACACGATGTCGCCCACGCGGAAGTTGTCCTTCACGACGCCGGGCGTCGTGAGCACGAAATCGATGAAGTTGCGCCCGTTGGCCGGCAGGTTCTGGATCGCGCGCTCGTTGACGACCGAGTCCACCTGCGACTTCGTCGCCTGGATCAACGGCGCCTCGCCCGTGACCGTCACCGCAGCCTGGATTCCTGCCGGCTCCAGGACGAGCCGGACGGAGGCATCGCCCCCGACCGTGACGTTGACGTTCGCGGCCTGCGAGCGGGCAAAGCCCGGAAGCTCCGCCGTGACGGAGTAGTCGCCGATCGGGAGGAGCGGGAGAGTGAAGACGCCGGTGCCCGTCGAGGTCGTCGTGCGCACGGCGCCGGTCTCCGCCTGCGTCGCGGTGACGGTCGCCCCCGGCAGGCCGCCACCCGTCGAGTCCACGATCGTGCCGGTGATCGACCCCGTCGAGCTCTGCGCCCGGATCGGAGTGGAGAGGAGAGCGGGGATCAGAGCGGCGAGGGCCGCCGCCGATCGAAGTGAGGCCTTTGGCATGGGAAGACTCCTTGAATTCGCCGTGGAAGCCTATATGAACTTCAAGCGGGCGGCCGGAATCGCGATTCGGGGGTTGATCGTGTCGCCGGAATCGAGCGGCAGCACCGGCCCTTCCGCGCGGATGCCTTCAACGGCGGTCGCGATGCGCGCGAGGCCCTGCCCGAGATGCCGGTCCGCGCGCGGATCGTGCGGATGGACGCGCCCGGAGATGTCCGAGGTGTGGAGCACGATGAGACGCGTCCGGGGGACGGCGCGGCGGCGAGAGCGGCGGAAGCGCACGCCAGGAGCGCGGCGAACCGGAGAACGATGACCTTCACGCGGGAGGCCGGACCCGCGACTCGGGGAGATCGGGCGCGAGGAACCAGTTGCGGTTCGGCTCCAGGGTGAGCTCGCGGCGCCGGCGCGCCTCTTCGATGAGGATGTCGCGGAGGCTCCGCGCGGACTCCGTCATCCGAGGGCAATCGCGCCAGACCGCATATCCCCCGCCGCCCGAGGCGCGGTAGGAGTTCAAGGCGACCGTGAAGACCTCGTCGTCGCGCACGGGACGCCCGGAGCGACGCAGGTAGAGGACCCGTTCCCCCTCCGGGCGCGTCGGGTCGAGCGCGTACTCGGCGCCCTCCATCGTGTCGCAGTTGTAGTTCCAGACGGCGGGGTTGCGCTTCCAGGCCGGCGCCCCGCCGTCCAGAGTCACGCCGTCGACGCAACGGGCCGCCCGCTCGAGCGCGGCGCGGACCTGCTTGCCCGTGGCTCGGAGCGTGACGAGCGAGTTCTCGTACGGATAGAAGGACCAGATGTCCCGCATCGTGACCTCCTTCTGCCAGGTGCGCAGCGTGCTCGGCAGAAGGGAGGCGAAGGAGAGGTCGGCCTTGCCCTCCCGGAGCTGGACCCCGTGCAGCCAGTCCAGGATCGCCGTGTCCTCGGTGCGAGCCCCCTCGGCCGAAACGGGCCGGTCCACCCGGGCGAGCGGCCGGGCGAGCTTTTCCATGGTCTGCCGGTGCGCGGTCTCGCTGAGGGCCACGAGCTCGGGGTCCGGGGCGACGTTCTTCATCGGCAGATTGAGTCCCGAGACGTCGGTCACCCGCCAGGCGGTCCCCTGCCGTTCCAGCCTCAGGTCGAAACGGGTGAGCGTCTCGCCGAAGCGCCCGGGCTGGGAGACCCAGGCGTTCCCTTCGCGGCGCGGGGGGATGTTCGTGTGGGTGTGTCCCGTCAGGAGGAGGTCGATGCCCGGAATCTCCCGCGCGATGCGGCCGGCCTGGTTCTCCGCGAGACCGCCGGGTGGGGGATCGTCACCGCGGTCGAGCCCTTCGTGGGTGAGGACGATGACGACGTCGCAACGCTCCTTGCCCCGCAGGATCGGGACGAAGCGCCGGGCGGTTCCCGCGGTGTCCCGGAAGCGCAAAGCCGCCACCCGGGGGCCCAGCCAGTAAGGGACCTGCGGCGTGACGAGGCCGAGGATCCCGACGCGGACGCCCTCGATCGTCCGCACGAGATAGGGGTCGAAAGCCGGTTTTCCGTCCTCCCGGACGGTGTTCGCCGACAGCCAGGGGAACTTCGCCTCTCGGCGCGAGGTCTCCAGCCGGGCCAGCCCGCGGTCGAATTCGTGGTTGCCGATCGCCATCGCGTCGTATCGCAGGGCGTTCATCGCTGTGACGATGGGGTCCCGGCCGTCGCCGACGATCCCGTCGAAAGCGAGCGCCTGGGTGGGCGAGCCTTCGATCGTGTCGCCGGAGTCGAGCAGGAGCACGGGCCCTTCGGCCCGTATGGCCTTTACGGCGGTGGAGACGCGCGCGAGACCCTGTCCGAAATCGCGGTCGGCAAGCGGGTCGTGCGGATGCACGCGGCCGTGCAGGTCGGAGGTGTGCAGCACGATGAGGTGCGCGCGGCCCGACTGCGCGACGGACACGGCGGGCGCGAGCGCGCCGCAGGAGATCGCGAGCAGCGCCGCGGCGGATCGGAGCCGTGGGACGAGAATGGCCGCTAGATATCATCCGGGTCGTGAGAGCGTCAATCGCTCGCGTCCCGCCCCCGCCGGCGCCGCGCGCGCGCTTCCCGCGGGAGACGCTGGAGGAAAAGCGCCGGCGCGTCGCCGAAGTCCTCCGGCGGCTCGGCCGCCAGTACCCGGACGCCCGCTGCGCTCTGAATTTCTCCTCTCCGCTCGAGCTGCTCGTCGCGACGATCCTTTCGGCGCAGTGCACGGACGTGCGCGTCAACCAGGTCACGCCCCGTCTGTTCCGGAAGTACCGGACGGCGGCGGACTACGCCCGCGCCCGGGCCGGCGTGCTCGAGCGGGAGATCCGCGAGACGGGCTTCTTCAACTCCAAGGCCCGCAGCCTGCGCCGGGCTGGAGCGGCGATCGCGGCCGGGCACGCCGGGAAGGTCCCGCGGACGATGGAGGAGCTCGTCGCCCTGCCGGGCGTGGGCCGGAAAACGGCGAACGTGATTCTCGGCAACGCCTTCGGGATCGACGAAGGGATGGTCGTGGATACCCACGTCGCTCGGGTCTCGCGGCGCCTGGGCTGGACGCGCGAGCTCGATCCGGTGCGAATCGAACAGGACCTGAACGCGCTGATTCCGAAGGGCCGGCGGACCCTGGCCGCCCACCAGCTCATCTTCCACGGCCGCCAGATCTGCGTCGCGCGCCGCCCGCGTTGTGAGATTTGTCCCGTCAACCCGCTCTGCCCGAAGATCGGGGTCCTTCTCGCGAGCGGCTAATATCCCCCTCCGCGCGATGGCGAACAACACCCACTCTGGCTGGATCGAGGTGATCTGCGGGAGCATGTTCTCGGGGAAGAGCGAGGAGCTCATCCGGCGTCTGCGCCGTGCGATGATCGCCCGTCAGAAAGTCCAGATCTTCAAGCCGCGGATCGACTCCCGGTTCGGCGAAGGGGAAATCGTGTCGCACAGCGAGATGCGGCTCCCCTCCGAGGCCGTCGGGTCGAGCGAGGAGCTGCTGTCCCGACTCGACCCGGAAACCGAGGTCGTCGGGGTGGACGAGGTGCAGTTCTTCGACCCCGCGATCCTCGCCGCGTGCGACGCGATGGCCAACCAGGGCAAGCGCGTTATCGTCGCCGGACTGGACAAGGACTATCGGGGCGTGCCCTTCGAGCCGATCCCCTCGCTCATGGCCATCGCGGAAGACGTGACGAAGACGCGCGCGATCTGCGTGCGTTGCGGATCGCCCGCGAACTACACCCAGCGTCTCGTCGAGAGTGAAGAGCGGGTCGTGGTCGGCGCCCAGGGGGTTTACGAGGCGCGCTGCCGGCGCTGTTTCGGGCCTCCGGCCGCGACACGCCCGCCCGAGAAGTCCTGAAAAAAGTTTTCCGAAGACGCGGTGGAAAACCCTGTCGATATCCCTGTGGAAACGGCCGGAAAGAGGCCATTCGGAGCGGTTGTCCAACGGTTTGCACCGGGTCGTGTGCGTAGCCGGAAGTCCCGTTCCCACAGGGATTTGCGCGATCCAGAAATCGGACTCGTCGTGCGGCGTCCCGTCGGAGGAGCGAAGAGTTTTTTTTCCACACGGGCAACCGCTTCGCCCATCGGGACTTAACCGCGGCTTCACGCGCCGGGCCGATACTCGCCGTACACCTCTTTGAGAGCCGAGACGTTCTCCCCGAGCGTCACGCCGGCGGAGACGGCTTCCACGATCGTCGGCATCAGGTTGCGATCTTCTCGCGCATCGGACTGAAGCCGCTTCATCGCCCGGGAAGCCGCTTCTTCGTCCCGCGCCGCGCGAAAAGCTCGCAGGCGCTCGACCTGGTCCCCCTCGATCTTCGGATCCACCGAGAGGAGCGGCGGAAAGGAGCCCTGCTCTTCGCGATACGCGTTGACCCCCACGACGAGGCGTTGCCCGGACTCGATCTCTTTCTGCGCGGCGTACGCCGCTTCCTCGATCTCGCGATGGAAGAAGCCCTGCTCGATCGCAGCCACCGCTCCGCCCATTGCGTCCACCTTCGCGATGAGGGCCGCCGCGCGGTCATGGAGCTCGCCGGTCCAGGCCTCGACGAGGTGGGATCCGCCGAGGGGGTCCGCGATGTCGGCCACTCCGGTCTCGAGCGCGATGACCTGTTGCGTGCGCAGGGCGAGCCGGGCGGACTGCTCCGTCGGCAGGGCGAGGGCTTCGTCGGCGGCGTTCGTGTGGAGCGATTGCGTTCCCCCGAGCACAGCGGAGAGCGCCTGGTAGGCGACACGGACCGCGTTGACGTCGGCCTGCTGCGCCGTCAGCGTCGACCCGGCGGTCTGCGTGTGGAACCGCAACCGGAGCGAACGGGGATCCTTCGCGCCGAACCGGTCGCGGGCAATCTCCGCCCAGAGCTGCCGGGCGGCGCGAAACTTCGCCACCTCCTCGAAGAAGTTCGAGTGGGCGTTGAAGAAGAACGAAAGGCGCGGCGCGAAGTCGTCGATGGCGAGCCCGCGCGCGAGCGCCCCCTCGACGTAGGCGACCGCGTTGGAAAGCGTGAAAGCGATCTCCTGCGCGGCGGTGGAGCCGGCCTCCCGGATGTGGTACCCGGAGATGGAGATGGTGTTCCACCGCGGGACCTCGCGGCCGCAGAACTCGAAGATGTCCGTCGTGATCTTGAGAGACGCCTGCGGGGGAAAGATGTAGGTTCCGCGCGCGACGTACTCCTTGAGGAGGTCGTTCTGCACAGTGCCCGAGAGCTCGGGCCACGCCGTTCCCCGCTCGCGCGCCACGGCCAGGAGCAGGGCCAGAAGGATCGACGCCGTGGCGTTGATCGTCATCGAGATGGAGACCCGCTCGAGCGGCAACCCGTCGGTGAGCAGCCGCATGTCCTCGATCGTCGAGATGGCCACTCCGACCTTTCCGACCTCGCCCCGAGCGAGCGGATGATCCGAGTCGTAGCCCATCTGCGTCGGCAGGTCGAACGCGACGGAAAGACCCGTCTGGCCCTGCCGGAGGAGGTAGCGGTACCGTGCGTTGGACTCCCGGGCGCTCCCGAAGCCCGCGTACTGGCGCATCGTCCAGTAGCGCCTCCGGTACATCTCCGGGCTGATGCCGCGGGTGAAAGGAAACTCGCCGGGGGACGGGGCGCCGTACGAGGGCAGGATCGAGAGGCCGGAGGTGGTCGTTGCGGGCGGGGGCGGCCGCTCGCCCTTCTCCTTCACGCCGCCGGATTCTTTCACACGGAAGTGCCTCCGCCCGCGCGCCGAGGCGCCGGCTGGCGGATCGCCGTCGGGGTCCCTACAATCGTCTCAGGTCGAATCGATGGCGGACCACTTTCGGGGTCGGCTGGAGGTCTTCGGCTTTGCCGACCTCCTGCAGTGGATGGAGCTCAACCGGCGCTCCGGCCGACTGACGCTCGCCCAGGGAAAGGACCGTCGGATCATCGACTGGCGCGATGGGCAGATCATCTACGTTTCCGGCTCTCTCCCGCGGCACCGGCTGGGTGTGCACCTGCTGCGGAGCGGCGCCCTCCCCGCCGCGACCCTCTACGAGCTCCTCGCGCGGAACTTCACCTCTCAGGAGAACCTGAGCCGCCTCATCCTGGATGCGGGTTACGACAGCCTCGACGGCCTTTCGCTGCGCGTCGAGGAGCTCGCCCGGCGGCTGCTCTTCGAGATGTTCGAGTGGCGCCAAGCCGCCTTCGAGTACGACCCGGGCTATCGCGTCCAGCCGATCCTGCGCATCGGCCTCTCGCTGCGCGGCCAGGCCGTCGCTTTCCAGGGCGCCAAGGAGCTCGACGACACCCGCCGGAAGGGACGCCGCGAGCGCATCGAGGAGATCGACCCGGCGTGGAAGCTGACGCCGGGCGAGACGGAGGAGCGGTTCTGGGAGATCGTCGAGCGCGTCGCCGAGCCGCTCCGCTCCGGCGAGGCCCGGGAGCTTTACCACGCCTTCGGCCATTTGACCGAGCGCATCCGCGACCGCATGACCGGAAACGTCGCGATGCACCCGGTGCACGAGGATACGGCGCAGCTCCTTCTCGAGCTGCTCAAGAAGACTCCGTTCGACGTCGACGCCGTCGTGCCGATCGCGGCGCTCGATCCCTACCTCACCCTCGACCTGCTAATCCTCGCCAATGCCCTCTCGATGGACCGGGACAACGCGGTCGGGACCGTGCCCGATGCGATCCACCGCCTCGGCTCCCGGGCTCTGACGGTGCTCATCGACCGCCTCTCCGCGCCCGACTTTCCGGGGATACCGGAAACCGACGGCGCCGCGCTCGCGCTGCGGCGGGCCAGCGTCGCGGCCGCGATCGCCTCGGGCAAGTACGGAGAACGGTACGGGATGGAGCGGGAGCGCGGCTACACCCTCGGCCTGCTGCACACGATCGCCTACGCCGAACTCTTCGACATCGTCCGGGCCATGGATTTTCCGGCGGGGGCTTTCCGGGCCGCGGCGCTGGAGTTCTACCGCCCCCTCGTGGGCGCCTGGCGGGCGGAGGGCTGGGGCCTTCCTCTGGATTTACAATCCGTGCTCTCCGACGACGGCGCGGAGCCGAGCGCGGCCGCGGTCCTGGTCCGGGTCGCCCGCGCCGCGCTTCCGGCCTGCGCCGTGGGCACCGTCACGGCTGAGACCGTCGAGCCCCTCTGGGCCGAGGAGATCTCCTCGGAAGTCGCGATGGTCTTCGACTTCCTGGGCCTTGGCCCCATTGAGCGCCGTGCGCGGGAGCGCACGACCCCTCCTTAAGCCCTCCTTAAGCATTCTCCGCCGCGCTCCGGGGGCCGCGAGGGCAGGTCCCGCGCATCGGAATCCTCCCGCGGCGCCAGGCGTTAGCTGAGTCGGAGAGAAAGATGAAAAGAACTTCCGCCACCCTGCTCATGCTCCTTCCGGCGCTCGCCCTCGCGCAGACCGCGACCACCCAACCGCCGATGCCGTTCCAGGAGGCCGTCGAGGTCCGCGTCATGGACCTGGACGTCGCGGTCACGGATTCGCGCGGCCGGCCGATCCCCGACCTCACCCGCGAAGACTTCACGGTTCGGGTGGACGGCAAAGTGGTGCCGATCGACTATTTCGTGCGAGTGGACGAGGGTACGATCCACGCCCCCGATCTCGCGCAGGCTTCGCCCGATCGCGTGCTCGAAGAGTTCCGCCGCGGGGGGGAGGCATACGTGCCGCGCCATTTTCTGATCTACGTGGACGTGGGGCACATGTCGCTGGCGGCGCGCCAGCGGGCGGTCGAGGGACTGCGCGACCTCGTGACCCGGATGGGGCCGTCGGACACGGGGCGCATCGTTCTCTTCGACCGCCGGAGCAAGGAGCTGACGCCCTGGACGGCGAGCAAGGAGACCCTCCTCGCGGGCCTCACGCGCGTCGAAGAGTCGGGCGTGGGCATGTCGCGGCTCCTGACCGAGCGGCAGACCATGCGCGACATCGACTCGGTGCCGGCCTTCCGGCGCTCGACGCGACAGACGTTCGCGCGAAGCTATGCGGAACAGGAGCGCGCGGAGGTCCGCCGGATGCTCGAAGATCTGGAGGCCGAGGTCGCGACCCTCGCGCCGATGCCCGGCAAGAAAGCGCTGCTCCACGTCTCCGGGGGCTTCGAGCTGCAGCCGGGTTACGCCATGATGGCTTACGCGTCCGGCTCTTTCGGACTTTCCTCGCTCTCGGTGACCAACGTCTCGCGGGAGCTCACGGAGCTCGTCCGGCGCGCCAACGCCTCGGAGATCACTTTCTACACCGTCGATGCACGAGGGCTCACGGCGGAAGGAATTTCCGCCGCCGAGGACGATCCCCTGGCTTCCCGACCGGGAATCGCGTTCCTCGCGCGCGAAGACAGCCAGGCGGGGCTCCAGACGATGGCGCGCGAGACCGGCGGGATCGCGCTTCTCAACTCCAATGAGCTGTCGGCCGGACTCGCGCGCGTCTATCAGGATTCCTCGACTTACTACTCGATCGGCGTCAACCTCTCCAAGCTGGAGGGCGTGGCCTACCGCGACGTGCGCGTAGACGTGCGCCGGCCCGGCCTCACGGTGAGGACCCGGCGAGGTTACGCGCCGAGGACCTCCGAGGAACGCGCCCGCGACAGCGCCCTCGCGGCGCTGCGCACGAACATGGAGTACCGCGCGTTTCCCGTCTCCCTCCGGACGGCGCCTCCGACGAAGCAGAAGCGCCTCCTGGTTCTTCCCGTCCAGGTCACCTTCCCCGCCTCCGCGCTCACTTTCCTCCCGGGAGAGGAAGTCTCGCGGGCGCAGGCCGAGATGTTCATCGGCATGATGGACGACCGCGGGCGGATGAGCGAGATCAGCCGGGACGAGGCCAGCTTCACCCTGCCCAAGGGCGCGCCGGCGGACTCCCCCTTGACCTACACGGCGAATCTGCAGACGCGCAAGGGAAGCTACCGTCTCGTGATCAACGTCCGGGACAAGGCGACGGGCCGGATGGGCACGGGGAAGGCGGACGTCCGGGTCGATTGAGACCCGTCTCGATTCGCGAACGCCGTCTTCTCGTGTCCCAGGTTGTTCCCGTGGCCGATGAGCAGCGTACTCAGACGCTCGCGTCGCCGCCATCCGCGACGACTCAGGATCGGGGCACGCCTCCAGAGGCATGGGTCTCACGCGGGGGGAGGCTGCGCTCGGGCGTGAGTACGATGAACTCCGCCTTTCGCTCCGTGCCCTTCCACGCGGGAGACTCTTTCGGGGCGTTCAAGTCCCGCACGTGACCGAGAAGGTGTAGTAGCCGGGGGCGAAGCTCGCGAGCGGGATCTCGCTTCCCCTCGCGTACAGACCCTCGGCGAGCCGCTCGAGCTCGGCGCTGTTGGCGAAAGGGGCAAACGCCGGCTTCCCGTCCCGCGTCACGTTGATGCGCAATTGCACGCGCGGCTTGGGCCCGGCAGCCGCCGGGTCCGCGTCGGTCCCCGGTTGCCCTTCTCATCCTGAAACCCTCCTCACTTCGGGCTCCTGCGAGAAAAAAAGACGAAAGCTGAAGAT
>JBHENW010000118.1:0-13439 GCA_046261875.1 Thermoanaerobaculia bacterium
GCCGGGATGCATTCGAGTTCTATACGGACAAGAAGGTCGTGATCAGCAGGTGGTTCTGACGATCGCCCATCTCACGAGGTAAACCATGCCCAGAAAAGTCATCGGGGGCCTGATCCAGGCGGCGGCGCCCCTCACCGATCCCGCGGCTCCGATCGAGAAGGTCAAGGAAGCCGCGTTCGCCGCGCACGTCCCCTTCATCGAGGAGGCGGGACGACGCGGCGTCCAGATCCTCGGTCTCCAGGAGGTCTTCAACGGGCCGTACTTCTGCCCGGCCCAGGATCCCCACTGGTACGACATGGCCGAGCCGGTGCCCGGCCCGACGACGGAGCGCATGGCGGAGTACGCGCGCAAGTACCAGATGGCGATGGTCGTCCCGGTGTACGAGCGCGAGCAGGCGGGCGTGTACTACAACACCGCGGCGGTCTACGACGCGGACGGCTCCTACCTCGGCAAGTACCGCAAGAACCACATCCCGCACACCTCCGGCTTCTGGGAGAAGTACTACTTCAAGCCGGGCAACATGGGTTACCCGGTCTTCCAGACGCGATACGGGCGCGTGGGCGTCTACATCTGTTACGACCGCCACTTCCCGGAAGGCGCGCGGCTGCTCGGGTTGAACGGCGCGGAGATCGTCTTCAACCCTTCCGCGACCGTCGCCGGCCTCTCGCAATACCTCTGGAAGCTCGAGCAGCCGGCCCATGCCGTCGCCAACGGCTACTTCATGGCCTGCTCGAACCGGGTCGGGACGGAGAGCCCCTGGAACATCGGCAAGTTCTACGGGTCCTCCTACTTCGTGGACCCCCGCGGCAACTTCCTCGCAGTCGGATCGGAGGACAAGGACGAGCTCGTCACGGCGGAGATGGACCTCGACATGATCGAGGACGTGCGCCGCGTCTGGCAGTTCTACCGTGACCGCCGTCCCGAGACGTACCAGCCCATGGCGCAACTGCTCCCGTGAGCCTTCTCATCCGAGGCGGCACGGTCGTCACGGCGTCCGACCAGTACCGCGGGGACGTCCTGATCGAAGACGAGAAGATCCAGGCGGTCGGGACTTCCCTCCCGGCGCAGGCGGACCGGGTCATCGACGCGTCCGGCAAGTACGTCCTCCCCGGCGGGATCGACGTCCACACCCACCTCGACATGCCTTTCGGCGGGACGACCTCGGCCGACGACTTCGGGTCCGGGACCGTCGCCGCGGCGCACGGCGGCACGACCTCGATCGTGGACTTCGCCATCCAGTACAAAGGGGAGACCCTCCGCCAGGCCTGGGAGAACTGGATGCGCAAGGCGGAGGGGAAGGCGGCCATCGACTACGGCTTTCACATGATCGTCACGGACCTCCCCGACAGCGTCGAAAAGGAAATGGACGCGATGGTCTCGGAAGGGGTCACCTCCTTCAAGCTCTTCATGGCCTACCGCGGCGTCCTGATGCTCGACGACGGCTCGATCTTCCGGGCCTTCCTGCGCACGGCGGGCAACGGCGGCACGATCTGCATGCACGCCGAGAACGGCGACGTCATCGACGTCCTTGTCTGGCGGGCCCTGGCGGAAGGACACACCGAGCCGAAGTGGCACGCCTTGACACGCCCGCCTCGGGCGGAAGCCGAGGCGACCTACCGCGCGATCTGCCTGGCCGAGATGTCGGGGGCGCCGCTCTACGTCGTCCACCTCTCCGCCGCCGAGGCGCTCGAGCAGATCACCCTCGCCCGCGACCGCGGGCTGCCGGCCTACGCCGAGACGTGCCCCCAGTACCTGTTCCTCTCCTATGCGAACTACGAAGAGCCGGGCTTCGAAGGCGCAAAGTACGTCATGAGCCCGCCGCTCCGCGCGAAGGGCAACGAGGAGAAGCTCTGGCGCGGGCTCGCCGGAAACGACCTGCAGGCCGTCTCGACCGACCATTGCCCCTTCTGCATGAAGGAACAGAAGGAGCTCGGCAAAGGCGATTTCTCGAAGATCCCCAACGGCGCGCCCGGCATCGAGACCCGCATGAGCCTGCTGTACGACGGGGGCGTGCGCGCGGGGCGCATCTCGCTCAACCGGTTCGTCGAGCTGACCTCCACGGCGCCGGCGAAGATCTTCGGGCTCTTTCCGAAGAAGGGGACCATCGCCCCCGGATCGGACGCCGACATCGTGGTGTTCGATGCCGAGAAGAAGCTGAAACTCTCGGCAAAAAGCCTCCACATGAGAGTCGACTACAACCCATACGAAGGCCGGGAAGTGACCGGCGTGTCCGAGACCGTCATCTCTCGAGGAAGAGTCATCGTCGAGAATGGGAAATTCACGGGGAAGGCCGGATCGGGCTCTTTCCTGAAGAGAAATCCCAGGAGCTGAAATGAGCACTGCCGCGAAACCGCCCGCCCCCGAAACCGGCTCCGCGAGCGCGGCGATCCGGGAGAAGCACAAGGAGTACATGTTCCCGGCGACGATCCAGTACTACGAGGAATCGATCGCTCTCGCCGAAGGCAAGGGAACGCGCGTACGTGACGTGGACGGCCGCGAGTACCTCGACTTCTTCGGCGGCATCCTGACGGTCTCCCTCGGCCACGCCCACGACCGGGTCAACGCGGCGGTCAAGGCCCAGGTGGACCGGCTCTCGCACGTCTCCTCGCTCTATCCGACTCTCCCCGTGGTCGAGCTCGCCGAGCGCCTCGCGCGCATCACGCCGGGGCGGCTGAAGCAGTCCTATTTCACGGCGTCGGGCACGGAGGCCGACGAGACCGGCGTCATGATGGCGATGCTCTCGACCGGATCCTCCGAGATCATCGCGCTGCGCCACGGCTACTCCGGCCGCTCGATGCTCGCCCAGTCGCTGACGGCCCACTCCACCTGGCGGGCCCTGCCGACGATGGTGCCGGGCATCAAGCACGCGGCGGCGCCGTACTGCTACCGGTGTCCCGCGCACCTCACCTACCCCTCCTGCGGCGTGGCGTGCGCGAAAGACATCGAGGACGTCATCCGCACGACCACGACGGGCCGCGTCGCGGGGTTCCTCGCCGAGCCCATCCAGGGCGTCGGCGGGTTCATCACGCCGCCGCCGGAGTACTTCGAGCTCGCCGTCGGGATCATCCGCAAGTACGGCGGCGTCTTCATCTGCGACGAGGTCCAGACGGGCTTCGGACGGACCGGCGGCACGATGTGGGGCATCGAGCACTGGGGGGTGGAGCCGGAGATCATGACCATGGCCAAGGGGATCGCCAACGGGTTCCCCCTCGGAGTGACGATCGCGACCCCCGAGATCGCGGCGTCGCTCAAGGCCCTGACCATCTCGACCTTCGGGGGCAACCCGGTTTCCTGCGCGGCTGCCAATGCGACGATCGACACGATCATCGAGGAGGACCTTCCGGGCAACGCCGCCCGGATGGGCGCGCTGCTGCGGGAAGGCCTCGAGGACATTCAGAAGCAATTCCCCGCCAACGTGGGAGAGGTGCGCGGGATGGGCCTCATGCAGGCCGTGGAGATGGTCCGCGACGAGACCAGTCGCGACCGCACGCCGGAAAAGGCGCTCACGAACCGGGTCTTCGAGGAAGCGAAGAAGCGCGGCCTCCTGATCGGAAAGGGAGGGCTCGACGGCAACTGCTTCCGCATCTCTCCCGCGTTGAACGTCGGCGAATCGGACGTCCGCGAGGCCGTCGCGATCCTCCGCGAGTCCTTCGCCGCCGCCGGGGCGAAGTAAGGGGTCAATCGTGCATTCCTGCATTTTTCATCGGGTCCAGAGGAGGGCACGCCATGAGCGCTGACCTGTCCGTCACGTTCACCGGCCTGAAGTTCGAGAACCCGTTTCTCCTATCCTCGGCTCCCCCGACGGAGTCCGAGGCCAACATCCTGCGCGCCTTCGACGCGGGATGGGGCGGTGTCGTCACGAAGACGATCGGCGTCCACCCGGTCGTCAACGTGAAAGGGCCCAAGACGAACTTCCTCCGGGCCGACCCGGCTTCGACCCACCTGACGATGCGCAAGAAGCCGGGCTACGCCCTCCACTCCTCCTGGAACTGGGAGCTCATCTCCGACAAGCCGCTCGACTGGTGGATCGGCAAGCTCTCTCGAATCAAGAAGCAGCACCCGGCGAAGATGCTCGTGGCCTCCATCATGGCCGGCTCCGGATCGGACGAGGAGCTGCGCCACTGGCAGGACCTCGGGACCGCCTGCGAAGCCGAGGGGGTGGACGCGCTCGAGTTGAACCTGTCCTGTCCCCACATGGACCGGCCCGACATGGGGTCCAACATCGGCAAGGACCAGGAGCTGATCTCGGTCGTGACCCACGCCGTCCGCGAAGTCGTCAGGATCCCCGTCTGGGCGAAGCTGACGCCCTCGACGACGGACATCGTCGTGGAGGCGCGCGGCGCGTTCCTCGGCGGAGCCGACGCGATCTCCTCCTCGAACACGTTTACGTCGCTGCCGCTGATCGATCCGGAGACGCTCGATTTCGAGATGAACGTCGAGGGTCTGGTCTCAACCGGCGGACTCGGCGGACCGGCGATTCTCCCGCTCTCCATGGCGAAGATGGCCCAGATGACGGCCGCCCTTCCGGACCGGGAGTTCTCCGGGATCGGGGGCATCTCGGACTTCACCCACGCGCTGAACTACTTCCTGCTCGGATGCGGGACCGTGCAGGTCTGCACGGCCGCGATGCTCGACCACGCCGTCGGCCCCAACGTCATCAAGACCCTGAAGCAGGGCATGACGGAATTCCTCGAGAAGAACGCGCACCGCGGCTGGAAGAGCCTCGAGGACTTCCGCGGCATCCGGCGGGACCGCATCGTCCCGCACTCGCAGATCAAGAGGCCGGACGAAGCGGGGTACCACGGCGGGTACGACAGCGAAGAGTCTCCACGCAAGATCGCGACCTAAAGGAGGAAGGAGTCCCATGCGCAACGTTCGACGCTTCCTGGTGCCCGCGTGGGTCCTCGTGGCCGCGGTGGCCGCGGCGCAGGCGCCCGCCCCGAAAGCGGAGGCCCTGCGAAAGGTCAAGCAGTACACGATCGAGCAGTTCATGGGCTCCACGCGGGTCACGGGAGCTTCCTTCTCCTCGGATGAGCAGCGCATCCTCTTCTCCTCCAACGAGAGCGACATCTTCAACGTCTACTCCGTGCCCATCTCCGGCGGCGAGCCGAAGGCGCTGACGAACTCGAAGACCGACACGACGTTCGCCGTCTCCTACTTCCCGGCCGACGACCGGTTCCTGTACACGCGCGACCAGGGGGGCAACGAGCTGAACCACCTCTACGTCCGGGAGAAAGACGGCGCCGAGCGCGACCTGACGCCCGGGGAGAAACTCAAGGCCTCCTTCGCCGGCTGGACCCCGTCCGGAGACGCCTTCTACGTCAAGACCAACGAGCGCGACCCGAAGCACTTCGACGTCTACCGCTACGACGCGAAGACCTACGAACGCACGATGCTCTACAAGGACGAAACGGGATACGAGCTCGGCGCGATCTCCAACGACGGCAAGTGGCTGGCCTTCCAGAAGCCGAAGACCACCTCGGACAGTGACATCTACCTCTGGAACGCGGCGACGAAGGAAATGAAGCACCTGACGCCGCACGAAGGCATGTCGGACAACGTGCCGGAAGAGTTCGATCCGGCATCGAAGGCCCTTTACTACACGAGCAACGACGGCACCGAGTTCCTCCGCGTCCGGAAGTACGACCTCGCGACCGGGAAGCACGAGGACGTCGAGAAAGCCGACTGGGACGTGCAATACACGTTCTTCTCGCACAACGGGAAGTACCGGGTCACCGGCGTCAACGCCGACGGCCGCACGGTGATCAAGGTCGTCGAGACGGCGACGGGAAAGGCCGTTCCCCTCCCGAAGCTGCCGGAAGGCGACATCACCTCGCTCCGGATTTCCCGCAGCGAGAAGAAGATGTCCTTCTACGTCAACGGGGATCGCTCCCCGAACAACCTCTGGGTCTATGAGTTCGGCGCGCCGGCGCCGAAACGGCTGACGAGCTCGCTCAACCCGCAGATCGATCCGCAGGACCTGGTGGAAGCCGACGTCGTCCGGTTCAAGTCGTTCGACGGCACGACCGTCCCGTCGATCTTCTTCAAACCGCACGGCGCGAGAGCGACCAACTGGGTCCCCGCTCTCGTCTGGGTGCACGGGGGACCGGGCGGCCAGACCCGCAAGGGATACAGCGCGGCGATCCAGTACCTCGTCAACCGCGGATACGCGGTGCTCGGGATCAACAACCGGGGCAGCTCCGGCTACGGCAAGACTTTCTACAGGGCCGACGACATGAAGCACGGGAAGGAGCCGCTCTGGGACTGCGTCGAGGGGAAGAAATACCTGGCGAGCCTCCCGTACGTCGATCCGCAGAAAATCGGGATCATCGGCGGCAGTTACGGCGGGTACATGGTTCTCGCCGCTCTGACTTACAAGCCGGAGGAGTTCGCGGCTGGCGTGGACATCTTCGGCGTCTCGAACTGGCTCCGGACGATTCAGAGCATCCCGAAGTGGTGGGAGACGTTCCGCCTCGCGCTCTACAAGGAGATGGGGGATCCGGAAAAGGACGAAGCGATGCTGCGGGAGATCTCGCCCGTCTTCCACGCCGACAGGATCCGCCGGCCCCTCTTCGTCATCCAGGGCGCCAACGACCCGCGCGTGCTGAAAGCGGAGTCGGACGACATCGTCGCGGCGGCTCGGAAGAACGGCGTGCCGGTCGAGTACGTGGTCTTTCCCGACGAAGGGCACGGCTTCACCAAGCGCGCCAACGAGATCACCGCCTGGAAAGCGATCGGGGATTTTCTGGAGAAGCACCTCAAAGCTTCCCCGGCCCCCGCGACGCGCGCCGCGTCGCGCTAGACGAGACCTTCGGCGGGTTTGGGCGGCTCGGCCGCCCGTCCGGCGCTCTCGGGGAACCCCGAGACGATGAAGAAGTTGAGCACGGCGAGGCCGAGGAGCACGCTGAACACGGGGAGAAGCGACCGCTCGATCGCCTGACGGAAGACGGCCGGGGCGACGCCCGCGCCCGCGCCGCCCGTGCCGGCGAGCAGGCGGCTGGCCGCCTCCATGCTCGCGCCCAGCCGCGAAGCGAGCCCGACGGTCAGAAGACCACCGAGCGCGCCGACGCCCACCGCGCCGCCCACGGTCCGCGAGAAGGGCACGAGGCTCGTCGCGACGCCCCGCTGCCTCTCCGGCACGCTCTCCTGGATGACCATGACCTGCGCCAGCGACGAGAAGCCCAGGCCCGCGCCGATCACGGCGCAGGCGGCGCTGATCCAGGGCACGCCGGCCCCTGCGAGGGCTCCCGCGACGAGGCCCGAGAGCCCCAGGAACACCAGGACCGCTCCCAGCCGCGCCGACCGCCGGAATCCGACCCGCAGGATCACGCGCGCGGCGAGCGTCGCGGAGAGCGCCCAGAAGAGGACGAGCGGCGTGATCACGGCTCCCGCGGCGCCGGCGCTGCCGCCGCGCGCCCCCTGCACGAAGAGCGGCACGAAGGTATCCACGCCGTAGATCGTGGTTCCGAGGACGGCGCCGGCGAGGTACGGGGAGGCCGACCGCCAGCCGCGGAAGAGCTCCGGCGGAACGAGCGGGTGCCGGCGGATTGTCTGCAGCCTCGCGAAACCGGCCAGGATGGCCGCGCCGGCCGCGACGACCCCCGCCCGGAGAACCGGCCCCTCCTCCAGGCCGGGAACCTGGAGGACGCCGAAGAGCAGGAGCGTCACGCCGGCGGCCAGCGCCGCCGCGCCCGCGACGTCCACGGGGTCGCGCAGCGAAGCGCGCGATTCGATCATCCGGGTCGCGACCAGGAAGAACCCGATCAAGCCGAGCGGGACATTGATCGTGAAGATCGAGCGCCAGCCGAAGTGCACCGTGAGGAACGCGCCCAGTAGCGGGCCGACGAGGCTCGCGATCCCCCAGATGCCCGAGAAGAGCCCCTGGACGCGCGTGCGCTCCTCGAGCGAGTAGAGGTCCGCCACGACCGTCAGGGACACGGGGATCAGGCCGGCGGCGCCGAGTCCCTGGATCGCCCGCGCCGCGATGAGCTGCGGCATGGACCGGGCGAGCCCGCAGGCCACCGCGCCCGTCAGGAAGACGCCGATCGCGATCAAGAGGAGCCGGCGGCGCCCGTAGATGTCCGCGAGGCGGCCATAGACGGGCATGGCGACGGTCGAGGTGAGCAGGTACACGGAGAAGACCCACGCGTACAGCGGCAGCCCACCGAGGTCGCCGATGATCGTCGGCATCGCGGTCGAGACGACCGTGGACTCGAAGGACGCGAGCGCCGTCACGAGCGTGAGCGCGAGCGTCACCGCGCGGCGGCGCCGCGGATCGAATCGGGGTGGCAGCGCGTCGGCCATGGGCGCGTCAGACTACAGGATCGCGTCGATCGCGCGGATCGCCGCCGCCAGCCGCGTGTCGTGCGGACCGCCGAGCTCGACGGCCGGAAATCCGCGGCGAGCGAGCGCCTCGCGGAAGAGCGCGTGCATCTCCTCGCGCCGGCCGCCGCGGTCGCGCTGGTTCGCGTCGGCTACCCACGGCGCGTCGATGCCGGCGAGGAGGTAGAGGTCAGCCCGCCGCCGGGTCACCTCCTCCTCGATCCAGGCCGGGCACTCCCCGAAGTAGTGGAGGCTGTAAACCGCCGTCGAGAGCAGGTCCGTGTCGTGGATGACGAGACGAGCGCTCCCACCGGCCAGCGCATCCTCGACGCGCATCTGCCCGCGCGCGATGGCCTCGACGTCCTCCGCCCGGACCGGCGCATTCCGCACGGCGACGTAGTCGCGTACATACTCGGGAGACCAGACGGTTCCGTAATGCGCGGCAAGCGAAGCCGCCAGGGTCGTCTTGCCGGTGGACTCCGAGCCCGTGACGACGACGCGCCGGGTCACGCCGGCGTTCCCGGCGGCAGGGCGTCCCTCCATTCCCGGTAGCCGCGCCAGGCGAGGACCGTGAACGCGGCGTAGAGGACGGCAGTGTAGTAGAGCTTTTGCGTGACGAAGAGCGCCGTGTACACGACGTCCACGGCAACCCAGAGGATCCAGTTCTCGAGGTACTTGCGGGTCATCAGGTACTGGGCCGCCAGGCTGAACGCCGTCAGCGCGGAATCGAAGAACGCGAGGAGGTTCTTGCCGGGACGCGCCAGGAGCAGCGTGCCCGCGATGCCGAGGACCGCCGCGGCGGCGAGGGAACCCAGCCAGAGCCGACGGGGCGTGCGGGAGACGGAGAGCGCGGTCCGGCTCGGCCCTCCGCGAAGCCACTGGTACCAGCCATAGACGGAGAACGCGGCGAAAACGAGCTGCAGACCCGCGTTGGCGTACAACCCCGCCCGGTAGAAGACGACGGCGTAGAGCGACACGCCGACCAGCCCGATCGGCCACGTCTCGACGCGTTGCTTGACGGCGAGATACACGCAGAGCAGCGTGACCGCCGCCGCTGCGGGCTCGAGGAGGTTCGCGATCGGGGAACTCAAGCGGCCGGGAGCCGGACCTCGAATGCGGCGCCCCCATCGGGGAGATTGCGCGCCCGGATGGTCCCGCCGTATCCCTCCACGATCGCGGCCGCGATCGACAGGCCCAGGCCGCTGTGTCCGTTGCGCTCCGATCCGTTCGCCGGCCGGTAGCTGAAGAAACGGTCGAAGATCCGTCCGAGGTGCGGCTCCGGAATCCCGGGGCCCTGGTCGGCCACTTCGACGAGGACCGAAGTGTTGCGCCGCCCCAGGGAGACGGTCACCTCTCCTCCCGCCGGGCTGAAGCTCGCGGCGTTGGCGAGCAGGTTCTCGAAGACCTGGCCGACCCGGTCGGGGGATGCGCGGATACGGACCCCGCCCGCCGGGGCGTCCAGGCGGAACCGCACGTCCGCATGGCGTATGCGGAAGCTCTCGGTCAGTTCTCTCAGCACGGCGTCGACCTCGAAGGTCTCGTTTTCTTCCTCCCGGAGGCGGGCGTCGATGACGGCGATGTCCTGCACGTCCGAGAGCATCCGCTCCATCCGGGCCACGTCGCGACCGACGACCTCGCGGAAGCGCCGCCGCTCTCCCGGGTCATCGACTTCCGCGGCCATCTCGCTCGCCGTGCGGATGGAGGCGAGGGGGTTGCGCAGCTCGTGCGAGAGGTCCGCCGCGAACGCTTCGAGGGCGCGGACGTGCCGCTCGAGGCGCCGCGTGAGCTCCCGGAGAGCGCGCGCGAGGTCGCCGATCTCATCGGCGCGGCGCGACTCCCCGAATGCCCCCTGGAGACGCCCGCGGCGGTCCACGACGGCCGACGCCTCGTTGCGAAGCCGGCGCAGGGGTCCGGCAATCGTCGTCGAGACGAGGATGCTCAGCAGGGCCGCGACGCCGACGGTCAGCAGGAAGACCCGGAAGAGCCGGAGGCGCACGGCGTACAGGTCCTGGAGTATCCGGTAGGTGGACTGCGAGACGAGAACGGCCCCGGCGACCTCGCCGCCGCGGCGGACCGGCACGGCGCTGTAAAGGGTCACGGAACGCTGGCCGGCCGGAGAGACCCGGGTCGTCGAGCCGTATCGCCCGTCGAGCGCGGCTCTCACTTCGGGCCCCTCCAGACTTTGCGCGCGCATGTAGAACTCCGCCGACTCGAGCGGCGGACCGGGGGACTCCACGATTCGGTCGTAGATCCGGTAGAAGGCCGCGCCGATCCGGTAGAGCGGCCGGTCGCGGTCGGCGCGCCGCTTTCCTTTTCCCTCGTCCGCTTCGGCCTGCGCGGACGGCGGGCGAGGCGGGATGCGGCTCGAGTCCGCGAGGAGCGCGCCGTCACGGTCCACTACGCGCAGGCGGGAATCGAGGCGGCCTTCGAGCGAGGCGAGGAGAAACTCCGCCGCGGGCCCCTCGAAGGAGGGCGCTGCCGCCAGCGCGGCGGCAAGCAGACGTCCTTGCTGCACCATCCCGCGCTCCTGGGCCCGCAGGAGCTGCCGCTCGTAGATGTCCAGGTAGAGAAAACCCATCACCGGGAGGAAGACGAGCAGCAGGTTGAAGGCGAGCAGGCGGACCGATATCCGCGAAAACGCCTTCATGGCTCATCTCCTCCCGCCTCCCGGTAGCGGTAGCCCAGCCCGTGCACGGTCTGGATCGCGTCGAAGCCGGGCGTGAGCTCGAGGAACTTCCGGCGGAGCCGCTTGATGTGGCTGTCGATAGTCCGCTCGGAGACGTAGGCGTCCTGCGGGTATCCCTCTTCCATGAGCTGACGGCGCGTCCTGACGTGCCCCGGCCGAGTGGCGAGCGCTTTCAGCAGCATGAACTCCGTCACGGTCAGGGGAACGGGCCGTCCATCCCAGAGAGCCGTGTAGCGATCCAGGTCGAGCGCGAGCGGGCCCCTTTCCAGGAGCCGCGAGGGCTCTCCCGCGTGCTCCTCCGGCTTTTCGAGCATCGCCAGCCGCCGGAGCAAGACGCGCACGCGCGCCACGAGCTCGCGCACCGAGAAGGGCTTGCAGAGATAATCGTCGGCGCCGAGCTCGAGGCCGAGAACCCGGTCGAGCTCCTCGTCCTTCGAGGTCAGAAACACGATGGGCAGCCTCTGCGAGCTCCCGCGCAGCCGCCGGCACAGCTCGAGGCCGTCCAGGCGCGGCATCAGGATGTCGAGGATGACGAGGTCCGGGAGGCTTTCCTGGAAAGCCTGCCAGGCCTCCTGCCCATCGGCGTGCTCGGCCACGCGATACCCCTCGCGCCGCAGCGCGAAAGCGACCATCTCCCGGATGTGGGGCTCGTCATCCACGACCGCGATGGCGCGCGGACGCTCGGCCTCGGGCACGCGCAAAGTCTGACACGGAGGGTTCGCCGCGAAAGGCCCGCCACGGAATCGCCACAACTTTCCTCGAAAACGTCATGCGACGGCCGCCCGCCGGCCTTCCCGGTTCGGTGGACTCTCCTGCCAGGAGGGACACATGGGCAAACGCGTGGCGGCGATCTTCTTCATTTTTCTCTGCACGACGGCGGCATGGATGGTGCTCGGGGCCACGATCTTCCGGCGGACGTACGCGTCGGGTCAGGCGCTGGGCGGCCGCGTCGCGTCCACCTGGGGATCGCCGCAGCGGCAAAGCCCTCCGGCGGCGCGGGTCACGCGGAAGGTGCCGAAGCAGGTCGAGACCTTCGAGGACGGCAAGAAGATCGTGCGGACCATCGAGGTCCAGGAGACCTCGCCTCTGCCGCTGGAGAAGAGCCGCGTCCGAGTGGACCTGGACCTCGAGCACCGCCAGAAGGGACTCCTCTGGTACAGCACGTACCGGGTGGGCTTCGCCGGCGAGTACGTGTTCCGGAACACGACCGATCTTGAGGAGGTGATCTTCACGCTCCCCTTCCCCGCATCGCAGGCGATCTACGACGACCTCGTCCTCACCGTGGACGGCAAGCCGGTCACGATGACCACCTGGGCGGCCGCTCCCGAACCGCGCGCGGCGCCCGGCCCGACCGCTTCCGTCTCCGGCACGGCATCGGTGCCTGCCGGACAGGCCGCGCGGCTGGAGGTCCGTTACCGGTCGCAGGGGCTGGACAGCTGGCGCTATGCGCTCGGAGAAGACGTGGCCCAGGTGCGCGACTTCAACCTGACGATGCGGACCAACTTCAAGGACATCGATTTCCCCGACAACACTCTGTCGCCGACCGACAAACGGCGCGCGGGCGGCGGATGGCTGTTGACCTGGAGCTACCGGAGCCTCGTCTCGGGATACGAGGTCGCTATGGCGATGCCGGAGAAGCTCCAGCCCGGTCCGCTTGCGGGGCGGATCAGCTTCTTCGCGCCAGTCTCGCTCTTCTTCTTCTTCTTCGTGCTCCTCCTGATCACGACGCTGCGCGGAATCGATCTGCATCCCGTGAACTATTTCTTCCTCGCGGCCGCCTTCTTCGCCTTTCACCTGCTGCTGGCCTACCTCGTGGACCACGTCTCGATCCACGCGGCCTTCTTCATCAGCTCCGCCGTCTCTCTCGCGCTCGTCGTGAGCTATCTGCGGCTGGTCGTCGGGATGCGGTTCGCTGCCGTGGAAGCCGGTCTCGCCCAGCTCATGTACCTCGTCCTCTTCTCGTACGCGTTCTTCTTCAAGGGATTCACGGGGCTGGCAATCACGATTGGCTCGATCCTGACGCTCTTCGTCACGATGCAACTGACCGGACGCATCCGCTGGTCGGAGAGGCTCGCCGCCAAGCCGGCCTGACGGGCGCCTTCGCCTGGCGAGGCGAAGGGCATAAGATCCCGCCGGGTGACGACGGCGCGAAGACATTCGGGCAAAGCCGCGCGTTTCCCGGCGGTGGGACGCAACGTTCCGCGCAAGGAAGGCCTCCCGAAGACGACCGGGGCGGCGCGCTACATCGACGACCTTTCCTTCCCCGGGATGCTCCACGCCAAGACCATCCGCTCGACGATCCCCCGCGGCGAGATCCTCTCCGTGCGCCTCGGCTTCGATCCCTCCGGATTCACGGTCGCCGACCATCGCGACGTGCCCGGGCGCAACGTCATCGCGCTCATCGAGGACGACCAGCCCTGCCTGGCGGAGA
>JBHENW010000119.1:0-17571 GCA_046261875.1 Thermoanaerobaculia bacterium
CGCGGTCGGCAGCGGCGGCGGCGAGCGCCGTAGCGACCTCCTTGACCGACTCAGCCGGGACGCGCCGCGCGAGCATGGTGAGCGATCGCGCGGCGGCCGCGCGCGGATCCACCCAGACGTCCTTGAGGAGCTTCGTGAGCCCCTGCAGGACGGCCGGCGATGGCGACTCGACTTCGGCGAGGCCGTGCGCGGCGAAGCGGCGCACCATCCGGTCGGTATCGGCGAGCGCTTCGACGAGCGCATCCACGGCTTCGGGAGACTCTTTCGCGCGGGGCCCCAGCTCCTCGACCGCCTCGAGGCGGACGGATGGGTCCGGGTCCTTCAATCGGGCTCGCAGCTCCGCGACGGACGGGACCGGCGGTTCCTGGACTTTCGTCTGCGCGGTGGAACTTCCGCCTGTGCTCTGGCACCCCGCGCCGCCGCCGAGAGAAACGGCGAGGGAGAGGAGAGCGATGGGAAAACGAAGCTTCATCCGCAGGTCCTTTCGCTTTGTGCGCGAAGGATATAGCCCCGTGGGCGAGCCATGAGGCGCTCCCTTGGTGGCATAAATCCTGCTCCTCCCTGGCGTGTTGGGATTCGCGAAGCGGCCGGCAACGGTGGCCACGAATCCGAGGAGTTCCTGCGAAATCGAAGGAAGGAGGAGTTCCATCATGCGGTCCACGTGTCGAATTTTTCTGGCAATCGCCCTCTTCGTAGGGGCGGCCGGATTTGCCGCGGCGCAAGACCCGCCGCCGAATCCGCCCCCCCCGCCCGAGCCGACGGTGGCCCCAGTGCCGCCGCCGCCTGATCCGGCCGCGCAGCCGGTGCCGCCTCCGCCTCCCGCGGAGGAGCCGCCGGCCCAAGAGCCCGCCCCAGCCGTTGAACCGCCGCCAGCCGAGCCGGTTCCGCCAGCGCTGCCGGTAGACGAAGAAGTCGTTCAGCCCGCGCCGGCTCCGGCGCCCGTCGCTCCGAAGAAAGTGACGAAGTCCACGACGACGAAGAAGGCCGCGGCGAAGGCGCCCGCCAAGACGACGACGACAGAAACGGAAAACCAGCAGAAGGCCATCGAAGCCACGGCGGCGACGTCGGGCGCGGAGCAGCCTCCGCCGCCATCGGACCTGCCGCCCTCCGGGACGGCGACGACAGATCCGGCGGCCGTAGCGGCCGAGCCGATTCCTCCGGCGGCTGCTGCGGCGCCGGCTGCGGACACGAACCTGGCCACCACCACGGAAACGAGCGAAAAGAGCGGCCTCATCAATTGGGTGATGGGTGCCCTCTTGATTCTGGGTATCGCGGGCATCGTGAGGATGTTCGTGCGCCGCGGTAAGACGCAGCGGCTGACGATCCACGAGAAGACGGGCCCGGTCAAGACGCGCACGATCTAAACCGACAAAGCTGACGAAACCGGCATGGTTTCGCGTGGCGGGGGCTGATGACCCCCGCCCTTTTTGTATTCAGCCGTCGGGACAAATGGATGGCAGGGGAGTCGTCCTCAGCGGCAAGGAGCTCGAATGGCCAGGGCGCAGCCCGGTCCGATGCGGTGCCGGCGGAAGTTCCTGCGATTCTTCCCGAAGGGTTTCTACGACCCGAAATACCTGGACTGGGAGCGCAACTACAAGTGGGAGGCGCACGAGCGGTGGGAAAAGGAGCTCGGTCGGCCGGTCTTCCGCGCGCTCCTGCGCGAACGCAAGTTTTCGGAGGCCGCTTCGCGCGCGGTCCGGGTCGAGGGGCGCACGCATCTTCTCTTCTCCTTCGAGAAGATGGCCATGCGCGACGCGATCAAGCCGCCGGCCGGCGCGCGCGCTTTCGCAGAGGGGCTCTATGAATACCTGCACGGGGGAGGGGGCCTGGAGCGGCGCTTCGACCGCTGGTGCGGGGTCCTCGCCGGGCTGCCGAGGAGGCAGACGCGCGTCCTGACGTGGCCGACGGCGACGATCTTCGGCTTCCTGGCGCAGCCGGACACGCACATCTTTTTCAAGCCCATGGTCACGCGGAGGGCGGCGCGGGAGTACGGCTTCGACCTGGCGTACCGGTCCCGGCCCGGCTGGGACATCTATTCCGGCGTCCTCGAGCTCGCGGAGACCGTCCGGCGCGACCTGAGCGACCTTCGGCCGCGGGACATGATCGACATCCAGTCATTCCTGTGGGTCCAGGGGTCGGACGAGTACGAGGAGTGAGCCGCCAGCCTCTTCGATTCCGAGGCAGCGCGAGAAGCGCGATGAGGCGGGTGACAATTGTCACCCCAAAGCGTTACACTCCTTGCGTGAAGACTATTACGATTCGCGATTTGCGCGGCAGACCGGCCGCGGTCCGCAGGCTAATCCAGCGGGAGGGGATCGCCGCACTTTCTGCCAACGGTAAACCCGTCGCGCTCATGCTCTCCGTGACCGAAGACACGATCGAGCCCACCTTGTCCTCGATTCGGAGGGCTCGCGCGCTCCAGGCCATGGAGGCCATGCAAAGAGCCGCCGTACACCGGCGTATTCAACGTATGCCCTTGAAGGAGATCAACCGGATCATCGGCGCGGCTCGGAAAGAGCGAGGGAAGCAGGGTGGATGATCGCCCGAAAGGGCTGGTCCTCGACACCAACGTACTCGTTTCTGGCATCCTCTCCCCGTACGGTCCTCCCGGGCGAATCTTGGCGCTGGTTTTGTCAGGGGAACTCGCGGCCGCCTACGACGCCCGTATTCTCAGCGAGTACCTCGAAGTTCTCTCGCGGCCGGAGTTCGGCTTCTCGGGGTCCCACGTCGAAGCCGTGCTCACATCGATCCAGGAGGACGGAACGCCCGTGACGGGTCGGCCACTTCCGGTCGGGTTGCCCGACCCTTCCGATGAGCCGTTTCTGGAAGTCGCGATAGCGGCGGCCGTCGGTCTTGTGACCGGAAACCTTCGTCACTTTCCATCCCGGTTGCGGGCCGGCGTGCGTGTCGTATCGCCGCGAGAATTCCTGGAGATGCTTCGTTGAGATCGGGAGTCAGCGGAGACGCGCGATCAGGGCGATCATCCGGCCGGCGTATTCTCCGTCGCGGCGGTACGAAGCGTAGCGTGGACCTCCGCAGTGGGTGCAGGCCGGGTCCATGAAGATCCTCTCCGGCGCCATTCCCGCCTCCTCGAGCTGCATACGGTTGACCGCGCGCAGGTCCAGCCGGAAGCCTCCGTCCGAGGCCTTCGAGACGACGCTTTCGGGAAATTGCGCCGCGACCTCCGGGCCGACCTCGTAGCAGCAGGGGCCGATGGACGGCCCGGCCCAGGCCCGGAGCCTGTGTGGCGGCTCTCGAGCGGCTCCCAGCAGAAAAACAGCGGTATCAGCTACTGCGGACGCCGAGCCTTGCCAGCCTGCGTGCACGGCCGCGATGGTGCTCTCCCCGGCGATGAGGATGGGAACGCAGTCGGCGGTCTGAATCACGAGCCCGACGCCAACGGACTGTGCAAGCAGGACGTCCCCCTCCCCGGCATCGAGAACTTCACCTTGGCGCGCGTCGGTCACGAAGCGGGGCGTGACGCCGTGGACCTGAGTCGCGCGGACCAACGCCAGGTCCGGCAGTCCGAGGGTCTCCGCGAACCGCCGCGCGAGAACGGACGTGGGCGACTCGAGGCCGGCCGTCTCGCCCCTCTCGGAGAAGGCGACGATGAGTCCCGGCTCACGGTGCGGCGGGGAGATCGGCTGCAGCGCGTCCATCACCGCGATTGTAGGAGCGCGCGTGATAAAATTCCTCGGTGTCTTCCGCGGAAACAGCTGAGAAGACGCGGGTTTCAGCCGTCATCGGCCTGGAGGTCCACGCTCAGCTCCAGACCCGCTCGAAGATCTTCTGCTCCTGCCCCGTCACCGTCGGCGCGCCGCCCAACTCGGCGACGTGCCCGATCTGTCTCGGATTTCCCGGGACACTGCCGGTCCTCAACCGCCAGGCCGTCACGCTCGCGCTGCGCCTGGCGCTCGCCGTCGGGGCGCGCGTCGATCCGCAATCCGGCTTCGCCCGCAAGAACTACTTCTATCCGGACCTTCCGAAGGGCTACCAGATCACGCAGTTCGAGCGGCCTTTCGCGACCGGCGGCGCGGTCGAGATCGACACGGCCTCGGGGCCCAGGTCGATCTCCCTCGTGCGGATCCATCTCGAAGAGGACGCGGGCAAGCTGCTCCACGACACGCCCTACGACGACGTGCCCGCCAACGCCTCCCTCGTGGACTGGAACCGCGCGGGCGTACCGCTGGTCGAGATCGTCAGCGAGCCCGAGCTGCGCGCGCCGGAAGAGGCGGCGGCGTACCTGACGGAGCTGCGCCGCCTGCTGCGCTACACGGGTGTCTCGGACGCCGACATGGAGAAGGGGAACCTGCGCTGCGACGCGAACGTCTCGGTGCGCCCGTCGGAGGACGCGCCGCTCGGCACGCGCGTGGAGATCAAGAACCTCAACTCGATCCGGTTCGTCGCGAAAGCCCTGGAGCACGAGATCGGGCGGCAGTCGGAGCTCGTGGGGAAGGGCGGCCGGGTCGTGATGGAGACGCGCCTCTTCGATCCCGCGGCCAACCGCACGGTCCTGATGCGCGGCAAGGAAGAGGCGCACGACTACCGCTACTTCCCCGAGCCGGACCTCGGAGCGCTCGTCGTGGACGAGGCCTGGATCGCGGAAGCCGCCTCGGAGCTGCCCGAGCTGCCGCGGGCCCGCCGCGCCCGGTTCGTGCGCGACTTCGGGATCGCGGCGGCCGACGCGGAGACGCTCGTCTCGGCGCGGGAGCTCGGCGACTACTTCGAGCAGCTCGCGCGCGAGGCGCCGCCGCGCGTCGCGGCGAACTGGGTCTCCGGCGAGGTGCTGCGCTGGATGAAGGAGCGCAAGATCTCGCCCGAGGAGGCGCTGAGTTTTCCCATCGCGCCGGCCCGGCTCGCGGGGTTGCTTCGGCAGCTCGAAGCGGGGGAGATCTCGGCGGCGTCCGCGAAGGAAGTCTTCGCCGCCATGCTCGATTCGCCGGCCGATGCCGCCGACATCGTCAAGGAGAAGAGGCTCGGCCGCATCTCCGACGCGGGCGCGCTCGACAGCGTCGTGCGGGAGATCGTCGAGAGCAATCCCTCGCAGGCTGACCTGTACCGGTCCGGAAAGACCCAGACCTTTGGGTGGTTCGTGGGCCAGGTCATGAAGAAGACGGGCGGCCGCGCGGATCCCGCGACCGTGCGCAGCGCGCTCGAGCGCGCGCTCGGTCCCGTGGCGACATGATCCAGCTCTTCCGCGTCTCCAAGGACTACGGCCGGTACCGCCACGCGTTGACGGACGTCACCTGCACGATCGAGCGGGGGGAGTTCGTCTTCCTGACCGGCCCGTCCGGGGCCGGCAAGTCCACCTTCCTGAAGCTGCTCTTCCGGGAGGAGCCGCCGACGTCCGGCCAGATCCTCGTCAACGGGCGCAACATTGGCGTGCTTCCCCCGTCGCAGGTCCCGTATTTCCGGCGGACGATCGGAGTCGTCTTCCAGGACTTCAAGCTCATCGCGCGCAAGACGGTCTTCGAAAACATCGCGTTCGTACAGAACGTCCTCGGGCTGGCGCGGACGGAGCAGAAACGACGCGCGTACCAGGTCCTCAAGCGCGTCGGCTTGCACCACCAGATGAACGCTTATCCCGACGAGCTCTCCGGGGGGGAGCAACAGCGCATCGCGATCGCGCGCGCGATCGTGAACGAGCCCACGCTCCTGCTCGCCGACGAGCCGACCGGCAACCTCGATCCGGTCCTGTCGGAAGAGATCATGCGGCTGTTCGCGGAGATCAACATCCGTGGGACGACCGTGCTCGTCGCGACCCACGACTACGGCTTGATCCGCCGGATGGGCAAGCGCGTCCTGACCCTCGATCGCGGCCGCGTGCGCGACCACGAGGCCCTGGCGGACGCCCAGCCGGTGGCGCGGGAGGCCCCGTTCCTGCCGCTGGGATAGCCCTCCGCTCGCGCTCTTCCAGCATCGTGGGAGTCAAGGCCCGGTACCTCTTCGGCGAGGCCTGGTCCATCGCGCGGAGCGGCGCGCGCCAGACCGCGATCGCCATCTTCCTGACCGCGCTCGCGCTCTACGTGCCGGGGCTTCTCGCTCTCCTGGCGAAGAATCTGGGACGCCTCGCCGCCGCGCCTTCCGAGGCCGCCGCCGCCGTGATCACGGTGGAGCCGTCGGCGGACGTCCGCGCCCTCGCCGCCCGCTTCGCCGCGGACCCTCGCGTCGCGCGCGTGCGCATCGTCGGCAGCGTGGCGGCCCTCGAGCGGTTCCGCAAGGCCTACCCGGAGCTCGGCGCGGCGCTGGCGGACCTGAACGAAACGCCGTTTCCGCCCACCCTCGAGGTGATCCTGAGGCCCTCCGCGCCCGCCGGCGCCGGGACCGATATCACCCGCGCGGCCGCGAGCTGGCCGGGCGTCGAAGCGGCCGAGTCGGAGGAGGAGTTCGGCAAGAAGTTCCGCGACGCCGTGCGCCTGATGCGCGGGGCGGGTCTGTTCCTGGGCGCCCTCCTGACCGTCGCCGCGGTTCTGTCCATCGCCTCGACGATCCGGCTCGCGCTCGACCTCCACCGGGAGGAGATCGAGATCATGCGGCTTATGGGAGCGACGGAGAGCGCGATCCGCGCGCCGTTCTGGCTCCACGCCTCCGCGGTCGGTCTCGCCGGCGGTCTCGTCGCCGTCCTGATGCTCTACGCAACGTACCAGCTCGCGACCCACCTGCTCTCGCGCGAGCCGCACCCCATCCTGTCCCTCTTCTGGGTGGGCTTCCTGAGCCTGCCGGCCGCGCTCCTGCTTCCCGCCGCCGGCACGATCGCCGGGTTCGCCGGGAGCCTCCTGTCGCTGGGAGGCCGCAGCCGGTAGAAACCGCCCTGGCAGTTCTCATACGAGTCAGATGCACCCGACCAGACCGGTAGCCACCCATATTCGTTGGTAAAATCGTTCCCATGAAAATAACCATAGATCGCGCCGGCCGCCTCGTGGTGCCGAAGCCGATCCGCCAGGCGGCCGGGATCACCCCCGGCGCGGTATTGACGATCCGCGTTCGGGAGGGACGCATCGAGATCGAGCCCGCGCCCCTGGAGGTCCGGCTGGTGAAGCGGGGACGGCTCACCGTGCTCGAACCACGCAAGGCGGTTGCCCCACTGACGCAGCGCCAGGTCGCTGAAACCCTGGAGTCGCTCCGACGGCGCGGCAGCGACCGGAGCGATTGAGCGCCTACCTCCTCGACACCAGCTGCCTCGTGGCGGCGGTCTGCACGTGGCACGAACATCACGAGGCCACCAAAAGAGAGATCGTCAGAAGGGAGGCTGCGGGCGACGTTCTGGTCTTGGCCGCGCACTCCCTGGCCGAGGCGTACTCCGTCCTGACCCGGCTGCCGGAGCCGCATCGGATTCGTCCGGAGGATGCTCTGGCCGTGCTGGAGGCCAACTGGTCCGACACGCGTCTGGTGGCCTTGAGCGGTCCGGAGTATCGGAGTCTCCTGCGCCGGTGCCGGGACTCGGGAATCGGCGGTGGCGCCGTTTACGACGCTCTCATCGCGGCGTGCGCGCGAAAGGGCCGTGTCGCCTCACTCGTCACGTGGGACACCGCAAACTTCGAGCGCGTCCTCGAAGACCAGCCTGTCGTCAAGACGCCGCGGGGATGAGTTGCCCGCCGGAGCCGGGCGGGGACAAGCCCCTATGAGGGAATCGGCCGGGGTGGCGGGGGGTCGGGATCGCCCAGGAGGCGCGCGAACCCCTGCAGGCCGTCCACGTTCTCGCAGACGACCTTGATCGCCGAGGTCAACGGCACGGCCAGGATGGCGCCGGGCAGACCCCAGAGCAGCCCCCAGAAGATGAACGCGACCATGACGGTCAGGGGGAAGAGCCGGACTTTCCCGCCCACGATGAAGGGCGTGAGGACGTTGCCCTCCAGGAACTGCAGCAGGGAGTAGACGGCCAGGACCAGGAGCGCCTTGCTCATGTCGTACTGGAAGTACGCCACGGCCACGGCGGGAATCGTCGAGAACATCACGCCGACGTAGGGGAGCAGGATGGCGAGCCCGGCGATCGGTCCGAGGATGTAGTAGTAGTTGATCCTCAGGATCATCAGCGTCAGCGTCGTCGCGCACGCCATGATGAGCATGACGAACGCCAGGCCGAGCGCGTACGCCGTCATCGTCCGCGAGATCGCCCCGGTCACGTCACCGGCCCCGAACCGGGGGCTGCGCGAGAGCATCCCGTCGATCACCCGGCCGAACTTCTCGCGGTCCTTCAGCATGAAGAACGTCAGGAACGGGACGGTCGCGGCGTAGAGCAGGAACTCGAGCGTGGCGCCGATCTGCGCGACGAACGCGCGGGTCGCCGCCATGGGTGATTCGCTGATCTTGACCTCGCGCACGCCGCGCGCGTCTTCCGGCAGGATGCTGCCCATGCGCTCCCGGACGGTGTTGACGGCCTCCATGAGGCGCGAGAGGAGGTCCCGGATCCGCGCCTGGTAGCGGGGCAGCTCCACGTAGAACTGGTTCAACTGAGCGGTGACGTTGATGATGAGCAGGACGAAGCCGCCGAGGAGGATGAAGAGCAGGAGCAGGATCGCGATGACGCGCGGGAGGCCCGCGCGCTCCAGGAGCGACACGAACGGGCGCATGGCGAACGCGAGGAAGAGCGCAAACGCCATGGTGATGAACAGCGTGCGGCCGTAATAGAGCAGCGCGACGGCCGCGGCGAGCGAGACGAGCGCGAAGCCGACGGCCCGCGGCGGAATCTTTCCGGGCGCTCTGTCGGCTTCTCCGGGGACGAAAAAAGCCCCCTCGGTCAGAGGGGGCTTCCGGGATCTCTCGGGCTTGTCCGCGCTCATCCCCCCGATGTTAGCGTGACCACGATGACGGCCCGGCGGTTCTTGGCGCGCCCCTCCGCCGTGTTGTTGTCGTAGGCCGGATCGGCGGACCCTCGGGCGACCGTCGTGATGCGGTTCGGGTCGATCCCGTGCCGCGTCACGAGATACTCCTTGGCGGCGTCCGAGCGCCGCGCCGAAATGGCCAGGTTGGCCTCCTCCGAGCCTGTGTTGTCCGAGTATCCGGTGATGACCGCCGTGGAGTTCAGGTCGTTCTTCATGCGCAGGGCCACGCCGTCCAGGATCGCCTTGGCGATGTTGGTCAGCCGGGCGCTACCCGCGTCGAAATAGATCTCGTCCACCGTCGTGCGCGGAGCCGGGGGAGGGGGCGTGACCGTCTCGACGGTCGTCTCGCGGCGCTCCTCGACGACCGGCGGGGGGACGACGACGGGCGCAGGCGGCGGCGGGGGCCACTTGGCGTACGTCACCCCGATCAGCCCTCCGATGGGGGAGGGGGAAAAACCGTCCGAAAAGAGCATGTCCAGGTTGGCGTTGACCGCTCCGGACACGGCCAGACCCGTCCGGCCGATCCAGAAGCGCACGCCGTTGTAGAACATGGAGTAGCTCTCCTCGGGGAAGTCGCCGCCGTCCAGGACCGTGCGGTCAAGCTCGGCGATGATGTGGAGAAACGGCATCAGGGGAATGTCCACGCCGAGGCCGAACCGCAGGCGGTTCGCCGGCCGGACGTCCTGGTCGTGCCTTCCGGAGAGCTGGTACGAGATCATCCCGGTCCAGATGTCCTTGCTGAGAACCGCGCCCCACTCCCAGTCGGTCCGGCGCGTATTGAGCTGCTCGACTTCTCCCTGCTCGTCCTGCCGGATCGTGGCGTTGCCGACGGGGAGGTGCACGGCCGTCCAGAGGGCGACCCGCAGGTCGGGGTCCGCTTCCGAGAGGAAGTTGACCTTCGTTCCGAGCCGAACCTTCCGTCCCTCGTCATCCCGGAACCGGCAGCAGAGCTGGATCCCGTTGACCACGCCCCCGCGCCAGCCGCCCCGGCTCTCGAAGCGCTCGGCGCCCGCGCTCGCGAACACCGACCACCGGTCGAGCAGCCCTAGGCCGATCGAGCCTTCGGCGGCCCAGTGGCTGTAAAGGCGCGACTTCCAGGGCGGATCCGTGGGGAGGTCCCCCGCCACGAGCTGCTCTTTCCACCCGTAGAACCCCAGGGTGAGCTGGCCTGAACGGGGATTGTCGGCCGTCGGCATCGTGAACAGCCCGATATCCCCGTAATTGTTTGGAGCGATTTGCGCGGAGGCCGCCGCGCCGGCAAGGCACAGAAGCATCCCGAGGAGCGCGGCACGCTTTGCCTTCATGAACTCTCCTTTCGAACCAGGCCGGGGGATGGCTAAAAACTGCCTAACAGAATAAGCCAGAATCGGAGAATTGCCAAACAGTTTCCGGCCCGTAAGGGCTTAGGCGTTAGGGTTTGGGGGAGCCTCCGGAGCGGCCACAAACAGCCCCTCCGGACGGCGCCCGGAGGGAGCCACGGTCCCACTCAGCGGTAGGTCTTGAAGGCGACGAGGAACCGCACCCCGCCGACGCCGTTGACGACCGTCTTGGCCAGCAGAGCGCCCAGAAAAGCCCGGTATTTCCGGTAGGAAAGCGCCGATTCGATCCCCGCCCCCACGTCGAAACGGTAGTCGGAGAGCTCCCCATAGATGCTCGTCGTGTCCCCCACGTTTCCTGTACCCGAGTACAGGACGGCGTAGAGGCTGTTCCAGTCCAGGCCGATGAAACGGCGCGGACGCTCGGTGAAGACCGGGACGACGTATTCGGCGGTCAGGTGCGACTGGTACGGGCCGCGCTCCGCCCCGCGGTAGCCCTTCAGCTCCTCGCGCCCGTTGAGCTTGAAGAGCTCGTAGCGGGGGACGAGGAAGGGAGTCGAGCGCTCCGGGTCCACGGGAATGGCCGGGTCGATCACCCGCACCTTGTACGGGAAGAACCCGCCGTGGAGGCGCACGACGAGCCGCTGCTTGCGCGGAAAGGTGATCGCCTGCAGCGCCTCGAGCTCCGTCTTGACGTAGCGGTAATCGCCTCCGACGTAATCGAAACCGTACGTCGCCGCCACGGAGAGCCCGCGGCCGCGGGGCCCGATCTCCCGGTACGCGGTGTAGAGGTTGAAGATCCGGTCCCGCGCCTCGCCGACGACGGCGTTGGAGCGTTCATCCGAGGGCGTGCCGTGCTGGTAGCCGATCTTGATGTAGGTGTTCGTGCGGTTCGCGTCGGGGTGGATGTCCGGGTCCGAGAAGGTCAGGCGGTCCGCTTCCGCCAGAAAGTAGAGCCGGTTGTAGAAATCGAGCGGCCGGCGGTGGAGGTAGAGGGCGCCCCGCGTGCGCGAGAAGTCGTTGGAGAACTGCTCGAGCTCTTCGAACTCGATCGAGTCGAAGAAGGAGAGCGTCGAGGTGCCGCTCCGGCCGTAGTACTTGTAGCGCAGAAAGGCGGAGATGTCGCCGGAGACGAAGTTGTAGGCGATCTGGTTCTCGAAGAGCGAATTGCGGATCGGCTTCAGGAGCCGGATGTCCGCGCGCCCCTCGGGTAGATAGACGTTGATCCGGGGAAAAATGCCGCCGCGCTCCGGCTCCTCGGGGGGCGGCGTCTCGGCCTGGGGCTCCGACTGCGGATCGGATTGGGGCTCGGATTGGGGCTCGGATTGAGGCTCGGATTGAGGCTCGTATTGTGCGGCGAGCCGCGCGGCGAGGGGGAAGAGGAGCAGGAGGGAGAGCAGGAGGGTGTACGCGCGCACGACAGTCCGCTTTTCGGCTTTCTCTTTACGTTCGGATCGGCTCTTTTGTCAGGCTTTTGGCTGCATGACCAGGGACATCTTGTCCTGGAACGCCTTCATGCGGGCGGGGCCGCGGATCGAGGCGATCGCCCTCTCCGTCTGCCGGATGAGGTCCCGCACGGCCTCGACGCCGCGCCCGCGGTCGATCTCGGAAAGGGCCTGCTTGTACGGCTTCTCGATGCCGGGCAGGTTGGACTCGCCCAGGGCGATCTCGGCCTCCTGCTTCACGCGCGTGCAGAGGATCATCAGGATCTTCTTTTCGTCGCCCATGAGCGCCGCCGGGTTGGGCGTCGGCGTCGAGGCCGCGGGGCGGATCGAGTCGCGCGAGCGCATCTCGACGAGGTTCGCGGTGATCAGGCCATACAGGACCTTGGCGGTCTCGAAGGAAGATGTGTCGAGCGTCCGGGCGAGCTCTTCGACCGTCTTGCGGCCGTCGATCCGGATGACCAGGTTCCACTCGGGCGGAGAGAGCGTGACCGGCTCGGCCGAATTTCTCGGCACGAACACCGGGACGTAATCCACCCCGGGCACCTTCCGCGAGAGCACCTTCCACTCGTCCAGCCGCCGGGCGGCTTCCATGAGGAGGCTCGTGTTGGACCGGTGGATCGAGACGCTCTCGCTCTCTTCGCTCGGAGTGAACTGGAAGTCGCCGGAAGACCAGATCGCGAGCGCGTAAATCGCCTCCTCGCCGACGAGGTCGCCCACCTTCGCGTGCACCATCTGTCCGTTCTTCAGATAGATGAAACCGCGCTCGGAGCCGCGCACGAGCGTGAACATCCCCGTCTTTCCCGAGACGGATACGAGCTGGATGATGTCGGGGACCGGCAGCTCCTGGATGGATCCTTGAAAGGACATGGGTGCGCCAAAATGATAGCAAGGACAGAGCGTTGAGCCCTCAGCGCCGGCCAGCACCCCCGTGGATGTGGCATATGGCGACGGCGAGCGCGTCGGCCGCGTCGAGCGGAATGCGCGTCCTCTGACGCGCCAGGAGCGAAAGGACCATGGACCGGACCTGCGACTTCTCGGCGTTGCCGTAGCCCACGATCGCCTTCTTCACGAGCCGGGGCTCGTACTCGAAGAGTGGCACCGCGTGCCGGCCGGCGGCCGCGAGGAGGACGCCGCGCGCGTGCGCGAGCTTGACCGCGGAGGCCACGTTGCGAGCTGTGAAGACGGTCTCGACGGAGACGGCGTCCGGATGGCACTCCTCGATGAGCCGGCCCATCGCCGCCAGAAGGAAGTCGAGCTTCTCGGGGAAGCCGAGGCCGGCGGCGGGCCTCCAGACGCCGCAGCAGTCCAGGTGAAGCGCGCCGTTGTCGAAGATGACGAGGCCGTATCCGGTCGCTGTGGTTCCCGGGTCGATGCCGAGGATCTTCAAGGAATCACGGCGACGTTACGCACTCTCCTCCGCGAAATCGAAGTTCGCCCAGACGTGCTGCACGTCGTCGTGGTCCTCGAGCGCCTCCATGAGCTTCATCATCTGCTCGGCCTTGCGCGCGTCGAGGGCCACCTCCGTCGTCGGGATCATGGACACTTCCGCGACGGCGAGCGACAGGCCCTTCGCCTCGAGCTGCGCCTTGACCTCCGGCAGCACGTCCGCCGACGTCAGGACCTCGTGGTACTGCTCGGTCAGCGCGACGTCTTCGGCGCCGGCTTCGATGGCGGCTTCCATCACCGCGTCCTCGCTCGCCTTGTCCTTCTCGATCGTGATGTAGCCGCGCTTCTGGAACAGGAAGCGCACGGAGCCGGACTCGCCGAGGTTCCCGCCGTGCTTTGAGAAGATCGTGCGGATCTCGGGAAGAGTCCGGTTCTTGTTGTCCGTCATCGCCTCGACGAGGACCGCCACCCCGCCGGGTCCGTAGCCCTCGAACGTCACCTCTTCGTAGGACACCCCGGGGAGCTCCCCCGTGCCGCGCTGGATGGCCCGCTTGATGTTGTCCGCCGGCATGTTGACGGCCTTCGCGTCATCGATGGCCTTGCGCAGTCGCGGGTTGGATTCCGGCGCGCCGCCCCCCATGCGGGCGGACATCGAGATCTCCTTGATCAGCTTCGTGAAGAGCCGTCCGCGCTTGGCGTCCGCCGCGCCCTTCTTGTGTTTGATCGTGCTCCACTTGCTGTGGCCGGACATCGGTGATTCACCTCGTTCGTGAGCGACGGAAGTATATTGCCGTCGATAGCGGCCGCGCGGCCCCACTTCGCCGCCCGGCTCCTTCCGAAACGGCGCACTTTGCCGTATCATTTTGTGCACAGCTCGCATGTCCAAAAAAGTTCTTTTGATCGAGTACGAGCCACGCTACGTGGAGCGTCTGACGGGTCTGCTCGCTCCTCCGGAATACCAGGTTTCGGTCGCCCACGACGGCGAAGACGGGCTGGCTCAGTTCGCGGCCTCGCGCTTCGACCTGGTCCTCCTCTCCGGCATGCTGCCCCGGCTTCCCAGCGCCGAAGTGATCCGGGAGATCCGCAAGAAGGGGGGCGCCATCGCGCCGCCCATCCTCCTCATGATGACCGGCTACAAGGGAAGCAACCCCAAGGCGGACGCGCAGAAGGTCGGCGCGTTCGACATCCTCTCGCGGCCGTTCACCGACGAGACCCTGCTCGAGTCGGTCCACGGCGCACTCGAGGACACCGACGTCGGGGCCAAGACGATGCGCATCGCGATCCCCGCCGCCGCGGCCTTGCCGCTGACGGCGTCGGACATCTTCTCCGACGTGCTCGATGACCTCGCCGACCCGGCCTCGCGTCCGACCGCCGTGCCCCCGCCTCCTCCCCGGCCGGGCGCGTCCGCCGAAGAGGAGGTCGAGAAGCGCCTGCGCGATACGCTCTCGGGCATCCTCGCGCCGCGCGCGAGCCGCGCGACCGTCGCGGCCTCGATCCCGACGCCCCCGGCAATGCCCGCGGTTCCTCCCGGCGGAACTCCTCCGCACGGGACGGCCCGGTTCTCGCGCGAAGCCGACATCGACAAGATGATCTCGGACACGCTCTCCGGAATCGGCGTGACGCCGCGCCCGGGGTACACGCGGACCCCGACCCCCGGCACCCTGACCCCGCCCCCGTTCGCGAGACCGGTTGCGGTGCCGCCGGCGTCCGAATCCATCCCGACGCCTCCCCCCCAGCGGGCCGCCGAGCCGGCGCCGATCTCGGGCTCCGGTCCCGACCGGTTCGGCCAGTACCAGCTCATCGAGCGGATCGCCTCCGGCGGGATGGCGGAGCTCTACAAGGCGCGGCGGACCGGCGTCGAAGGGTTCCAGAAGATCGTCGCCATCAAGAAGATCCTGCCGCACATGGCGGACAACGAAGAGTTCATCGCCATGTTCGCCGACGAGGCGAAGCTGGCGGCGCAGCTCAACCATCCCAACATCGTCCACATCTACGACCTCGGCAAGATCGAGGAGGGCGGGTACTTCATCGCGATGGAGTACGTGGACGGCCGCGACCTGCGGACGATCCTCCAGGCCGGCCGGGACAACGGGGCGCCGCTGCCGACCCCCCTCGCCGTGTACATCGCGGCGAAGGTCGCGGCCGCTCTGGACTACGCGCACCGGCGGCGGGACCACGACGGCCACGAGCTCAACATCGTGCACCGCGACGTTTCGCCGCAGAACATCCTCATCTCCTTCGAAGGCGACATCAAGCTCTGCGACTTCGGAATCGCGAAGGCGGCGTCGAAGGCGTCGCAGACCCAGTCGGGGGCGCTGAAGGGCAAGGTCCAGTACATGTCGCCGGAGCAGGCGTGGGGACAGCCGCTCGACCGGCGGAGCGACCTCTTCTCCCTCGGGGCGGTCCTCTGCGAGATGCTGACGGGCGAGAAGCTGTTCCGCGGGGACTCGGACCTGACCATCCTCGAGAAGGTCCGCGCGGCGGAGGTGGCGCCCCCGTCGCAGAGCAACCCCGACGTCCCGCGCACGCTCGACTCGATCGTTCTCAGGGCCCTCGCGAGGGAGCAGGAAGACCGATACGCGAACGCGTCCGACCTCCTCCGCGACCTCGAAGCGGTCCTGTACGCCTACATCCCCGCGCCGGGGAGCGCGGATCTGGCGATCTACCTCCACCGGCTCGGAACGGAGGAAGCGGCCGCCGCCGAGGCGCGGCAGCGCGAGGCCGCCCGCGCCCGGCCGCCCGAGGAGCCGGACCGCAAACGGCGGTCGAAGACGGCACCCCTCGCGCGGCGTCCGACCGACGCGACCCCGATCGCGGCCTCGGGCGCGGCCGCCTCCGCGACGGCCGGCCCCGCAGCGCCGCCGACGGCGGCACCCGCCGCGACGCCGCCAAAGCTGGGGCCGGGCAAGCGGGAGAAGACCGCCTCCGGCGTGTTCGGGTCGTTCTCTTCGAAGCGCGTCGAGGCGGAGAAGAAGAGCCGAACGCCGCTCTACGCCATGATCGCGGCGGCGGCGGTGATCCTCATGGCCGGCTCGGTCTGGCTCGCGACCCGGGTCCGCACCGCCCGGAGCTCCGTCGCGCAAGCCATCACCCCCGCGATCGTGACGCCGCTTTCGATGGATCCGACGCCGCTGCTCCAGGAGGTCGTCCCGCTCCCGACCGCTCCCGCCGGTCCGGTCGTGGATCCGCGCGCGGTCGAGCAGGAAGTGCAGCGGCAGCTCGCCGCGAAGCGCAAGGAGCTGCAGAAGGCGATCGAGGAGAATCGCGCGGCGGCGGCCGCTTCGAAGGCCGCTCCGGCGGCGGTGGAGGAACAGCCGACGGCCGCGCCCGAAGCGCCGCCCCCGACCGAGGCGCCCGTCGCCCGCATAGAGCCCACGGCCGTGCCCACCGAAGCGCCCGCCGCGCTCCTGGAAGCCGCGCCCGCGCGTCCCGCCCCCGCGCGGCTCGATCCCGATCCGGCGCCGGGCGACCTCGTGGGCCCGGGACCCGACGTCGTCGAGCCGGCCCTGATCTCGACGCCGCGGGTCACGTATCCGGCGATCGCGCGGCAGCAGCGCGTCAGCGGCAAGGTCATCGTCCTCGTTCTGGTCGGTGAGAACGGGGCGGTCGTCGACGCGCGCCTGCAGCAGGGGCTTCCGACCCGCACGGGAGTCAACGAGGCCGTCCTTCAGGCCGTCCGCAACGCGAGCTTCCGCGGCGCGACCAAGCGCGGCATTCCCGTCAAGATGTGGCGCACGATCGTGGTGGACGTGCGTCCCTGATGGCGAGAAGGCTGGGGTACGATAACGGCCACGCGCGCCGCGACGCACGCATCCGCCGGCTCGGGGAACCCGAGGGTCGACGCAGGAGGGGATAACGGAATGAGCAGTCTCTCCCCGGAACAGAAAAAGTTCTACGAAAACACGCTCTCGATGACCAAGCGGGAGATTGGGGAACTCGAAGGGCTCATCCAGGAAGAGCTCGCGAAGGTGAAGGACCGCCTCGCCGAGCTGCAGAATGCCCAAAAGGCGGCGCGCCAGATGTACGACGCAGCGTGCATGCGTCTGGGCATTCCCAACGATCTCGAAGAAGCCGAAGCGCAGGGCTGACCTCGCCCGCGCGGCGGGGGCCTTCTTCCTCGCGGCACTCTCCCTCGGCGGCTGCGGACCGCGGCCGCGCTCCAAATCGGTGGCGGGCGCGCCCGCCCGGATCGTCACCCTCGCGCCGAATCTGACGGAGATCGTCTTCGCCCTCGGCGCCAGCGACCGGCTCGTCGGCGTTTCGGAGCACTCGGACTACCCCGAAGCCGCGCGCGCGATCCCGCGCGTGGGCGGCCTGGAGGTCAGCGCGGAGCGCGTGACGTCCCTCCGTCCGGACCTCGTCCTCGCGACGCGCGAGGGAAACACGAGCGGCCCCGTCTCCGCGCTCCGGGCGGCCGGCGTTCCCGTCCTCCTCGTTCCGGCCGGCTCGCTGGACGACGTCCTCGCCGGCGTTCGCGTCGTCGCGGAGAAGCTCGATCGAAGAGAGGCGGGAGAAGAGCTCGTCGCGAAGCTCGAACGCCGGCGGCGGACGGCGCGCGCGATCGCGGGGAGCGGCCGCCGGCCGCGAGCGATACTCCTGATC
>JBHENW010000120.1:0-4285 GCA_046261875.1 Thermoanaerobaculia bacterium
CCTTCCCGCCGTGTTCGAAACGGCGCTGTCGGAGGCGCGCGTGGACCTGCCCGAGGTCGGCCTCGTGGCGGCGACGGCCGGGCCGGGGCTCATCGGCGCGCTCCTCGTCGGGCTCTCCGCGGGCAAGGCGCTGGCGCACGCGCGCGGGATACCCCTCGTGCCGGTCAACCACCTCGAGGGCCATCTCTTCTCCGCGCACCTGCGATCGAGCGGCGAGCCGGCGCGGGACGTGACGCTTCCGTTCCACGGGCTCGTGGTGTCGGGAGGACATGCGGAGCTGGTCCGCGTCGAAGAGACCGGTGTCGTGCCGCTCGCGCGGACGCGCGACGACGCCCCCGGCGAAGCGTTCGACAAAGTGGCTCGGCGGGCGGGCCTGGGGTATCCGGGCGGTCCCGTCGTCGACCGGATCGCCGCAAACGGGGACGGATCCCGCTGGCCGCTGCCGATCCCCCGCGCCGGCGACGGCTCCCGGGACTTTTCCTTCTCGGGATTGAAGACGGCGATGTTGCGCGAGTTCGAGCGCCGCGGCGTGGACGGCTCCGTTCTGGAGCCGGAGGCCCTGACGCGCGACCTCGTGGACCTCTTCGCCTCCTTCCAGAGGGCGATCGTCACGGCCCTGCTCGAGCGGGTCGAGGCGGTGCACGCGGAGGAGGGCATCCGGCTCCTCGCGCTCTCCGGGGGCGTCGCCGCGAACTCGGAGCTGCGCGCGGCGGTGTCGCAATGGGCGGAGACGAATGGGGTCCCAGCGCTCCTGCCCGACCGGACGCTGACGACGGACAATGCCGCGATGATCGCGTGGGCCGGGCTTCTCCGGTTCCGCCGGGAAGGCGGGGTCGCGCCCGAGGCCGCCACGGCGCGCTCGCGGTGGCCGCTGGGGAGCCCGTAACCGTTACACTCCGCGGTCTTCACCCATGGTCGACCCCCGCCGGATCCGCAACTTCTCCATCGTGGCGCACATCGACCACGGCAAGACGACGCTGTCCGACCGGATCCTGCAGCGCTGCGGCGCCGTCTCCGCCCGCGAGATGCACGAGCAGATGCTCGACGACATGGAGCTCGAACAGGAGCGCGGCATCACGATCAAGGCCCGGTCGGTCACCCTGAACTACAAGGCCGCGGACGGGCGGGACTATGTCCTCAACCTGATCGACACGCCGGGCCACGTGGACTTCTCTTACGAGGTCTCCCGCTCGCTCGCCGCCTGCGAAGGCGCGGTGCTCGTCGTGGACGCGACGCAGGGGGTCGAGGCGCAGACGCTCGCCAACGCGTACCTCGCGGTGCACCATGGCCTCACGATCGTCCCGGTGATCAACAAGATCGACCTCCCCTCGGCCGAGCCCGAGCGGGTCCGCGAGCAGATCGAACAGATCGTCGGGATCCCCGCGGAGGACGCCATCCTGACCTCGGCGAAGCAGGGGATCGGCATCGACGAGCTGCTCGAGCGGATCGTGCGCGACGTGCCCCCCCCGAAGGGGAACCCCGCCGCGCCGCTGAAGGCCCTCCTCTTCGATTCCTGGTACGACCCCTACCGCGGCGTGACCTCGCTCGTCCGGATCGTGGACGGCCGGCTCGCCCCGCGCATGAAGATCCGCGCGCTCGGCACGGGGCTGGAGGCCGAGGTCGAGGAGGTCGGGATCTTCACGCCGGAGAGGCGGACCGTCCCGGCGCTCGAGGTCGGCGAAGTCGGCTTCCTCTGGGCGAACATCAAGGACCTCCATTTCACCCGCATCGGCGACACGATCACGGAAGTCGGCCGACCCGCGGGGGCGGCTCTCCCGGGGTTCGCCGAAGCGAAGCCGATGGTCTTCGCGGGACTCTTCCCGACCAACGCCGACGACTACGCCAACCTGCGCGACGCCATGGAGAAGCTCCGCCTGAACGACGCGTCCTTCAGCTTCGAACCGGAGAACTCGACGGCGCTCGGCTTCGGCTTCCGCTGCGGCTTCCTCGGCCTGCTCCACATGGAGATCGTGCAGGAGCGGCTCGAGCGGGAGTTCGACCTCGACCTCATCACGACCGCGCCCGGGGTCAATTACAAGGTCGCGACGACGTCCGGAGAGATCCTCGAGATCGTCAACCCCAATCTGCTCCCGTCTCCGCAAAAGATCGAGAAGGTCGAGGAGCCGTACATCTCCGGCACGATCATCACGCGCGACGAGTTCCTGGGCGGCCTGCTCAAGCTCTCCGAGGAGCGCCGCGGGGTCCAGAAGTCGCTCGAGTACCTCTCGTCCAACCGTGTCGTACTGATCTACGAGTTCCCGTTGAACGAGGTCGTGCTCGACTTCTACGACAAGCTCAAGTCCATCTCCCGCGGCTATGCCTCCTTCGACTACGAGTTCGCCGGTTACCGAGAGGGGGACCTCGTCAAGCTCGACATCCTCGTCAACGGGGAGCCGGTCGATGCGCTGTCGCTCATCGTCCACCGGGAGGAGGCTGCGGCCAAGGGGCGGCTCCTGGCGGCCAAGATGAAAGAAATCATTCCCAGGCAGATGTTCGAAGTGGTGATCCAGGCGGCGATCGGCTCGAAGATCATTGCGCGCGAGCAGGTCTCGGCGATCCGGAAGAACGTGCTCGCCAAGTGTTACGGCGGGGACATCACGCGAAAACGCAAGCTCCTGGAGAAGCAGAAAGAAGGGAAGAAGCGGATGAAACGGGTCGGGCGCGTGGACATACCGCAGGAGGCGTTCCTGGCGGTCCTGAAGGTCGAATGAAGAATCCGAAATCTCAGCCGGCGCCGCCCGTCGGGAACTCGGGGAGGCATTCCTCCGCGCGGGAGTGGTACGAGTCCCTGCTCGTCGCCGGGGTCTTCGTCCTCTTCGTCCGGACGTTCGTCGTCCAGACCTACCAGGTCCCGACCGGCTCGATGGAGAAGACGATCCTCGTGGGCGATCACCTGCTCGTCAACAAGTTCGCGTACGCGCCGCGGCTGCCTGGGTTGGCGAAAGTTCTTCCCTACCGCGACGTCCGCACCGGCGACATCATCGTCTTCAAGAAACCGGGGGACGACGTCAATCCGGGCAACGTTCTCGTCAAGCGCGCCGTCGCCGGGCCCGGAGAGACGGTCCTCCTCCGCGACAAGGCGCTCCTCGTCGACGGCAGGCCGGCACCGGACCGTTACGTCCAGCACGTGGATCCGGAGACCTACCGATCCTCGGATCCCCGTGTCTCGGAAAGCGCCGTCCAGCGCGACCAGTTCGGTCCCTACGAGGTCCCTTCGGACTCCTACTTCGGGTTGGGGGACAACCGGGACAATTCCTTCGACAGCCGGTTCTGGGGGCCGATCCCGCGGGCGAACGTCTTCGGGCGTCCCTTCCTCCTCTACTGGTCTTACGAAGCGGAGCCCAACTCGCACATCTGGCGCGGCGCCGGCGCGAAGCTGCGGCAGCTCGCCGACGTCGCGCTCCATTTCTTTTCACGGACCCGATGGGACCGGATGTTCACGCTGGTGCGCTGAGCGCACCTTCCGAGGCGGCTGTCACGCCGGCGGCCGTCCCCTCCCGGCTGAGGGAGTACTTCGAGGCCGTGCTCGTGGCCGTCATCTTCGCCCTCTTCGTGCGGACGTTCCTCTTCCAGGCTTTCGTCGTCCCCACCCCTTCGATGGAGCGCAACATCCTCGTGGGCGATCACCTCATCGTCAACAAGTTCCTCTACGCGCCGCGCACGGTCACGCCGGAGAAGATCCTCCCCCGCCGCGAGGTCCGCGTCGGCGACGTCATCGTCTTCAAGTTCCCGGTCGATCCCCGCCGCGATTACATCAAGCGGGTCGTCGCCCTCCCGGGCCAGACCGTCGAGATCCGGGACAAGGTGCTCTTCGTCGACGGCGCACGGCGCGAGGAACCCCTCGCGATGCACTCGGAGAGCCGCATCTGGCCGGACGATCGGAACCTGCCCGACAGCTACCGGTACCGCGACCAGTTCGGCCCCGTGCGCGTGCCGCTGGACTCCTACTTCGCGCTCGGGGACAACCGCGACGTGTCGCAGGACAGCCGGTTCTGGGGCGCCGTGCCGGCGACCAACCTGAAGGGGCGGGCGCTGCTCGTGTACTGGTCTTTTTCGCACGAGGATCCGGGAGGCGGAAGCCTCCTCTCCCGGATGGCAGGCTTCTTCCGGCGCACCCGGTGGAATCGCACCTTTCTTCCCGTTTCGTAACCTTCGGACCCGCCGCGGCCGTCGAGTCGCGGTAAAATACTCCAAAATCAGGACAAACTCTTCGGAGGCGATCGGATGCGAGTGAGCCGGCGCGAGCGCGGAAAAGCGAATATTGGCTGCATCATCTGGCTGCTCA
>JBHENW010000121.1:0-8196 GCA_046261875.1 Thermoanaerobaculia bacterium
CCCTCGAAGCCCTCTCGGGCTTACCGGTTTTCGAGACCGGCCTGATCAACCACTCCAGCACCTCTCCAAAGACACTCCTGCCCCTCTCCCATGGGCTGAGAAGCGCCGAATCCTAACATTTCAGACCCTCTCGCCCGCCGCCGCGACCTGGCCGCGCTCCCGGCGGGCCTGGAAGAAAAGGCGCATCAGCTCGGCCGCCTCGTCGCCGAGCACGCCCGGTTCCACTTCGCATCGATGGTTGAGGCGGGGATCCTGGGGGATGTTCCCGAGTGTGCCGCAATAGCCTGCTTTGGGGTCCGCGCAGCCGAAGACGATGCGCGCCACCCTCGCGTTGACGGCGGCGCCCGCGCACATGGGGCAGGGCTCCACGGTCGCATAAAGCGTCGCACCTTCGAGCCGCCAGTTCCCGACCGCGGCGGCGGCTTCCCGGATCGCCTCGATCTCGGCGTGATGGGTGGGATCGGCGAGGTTCTCCCGGCGGTTGCGGCCTCTCCCGATCATCCGGCCCTCCCGAACGACCACGGCGCCGACGGGAACCTCCTTTTCGGAGAACGCGATCCGCGCGAAGGCGAGCGCCTCGCGCATAAAGCGCTCGTCGTCGGCGTTCTGCATCCGCGAAGGCTAACGCAGGACGGCTCCCGCAGCCTTGAAAAGGCAGGCCTGTTTCGTTAGCCTCTGCGGTTCCTGCGCCCATAGCTCAACTGGATAGAGCGTCTGACTACGGATCAGGAGGTTGGGGGTTCAAATCCTCCTGGGCGCACCAGTGAATTCATGCGGCAGCGGGGCGGCTACCGGCTCCTCTTTTCCCCGCCGGGCTCCCGGCGGCGGCTGCAGCCCTGAACTTTCCAGCCGCGAGGACGTAACAGTCGGCACGCAAGGCATTTTGCGGCCGGAGGAGAGAGGCCGATGTCCAAGAAGAAGAAGATCATCCTGGCGGCGGCCGGCGCGGTGGTCCTCGCCCTGGTGCTCATGGGGTCGCTCCGGGGGAAAGACAAGAACGTTCCGCGCGTGACGACGGCGAAGGTCGAGAAGATTGACCTGGTCTCCAAGGTCACGGCGAACGGAAAGATCCAGGCGCGCCGCAAAGTGGACCTCTCCGCGCTCGTGATGGGACAGATCGTCAACCTGGCCGTGAAGGAGGGGGACAAGGTCGACAAGGGCGCCCTGCTCCTCCAGATCGACCGCGCGCAGCTCGCCGCTCAGGCGCAGGGCCGGGAAGCCGGTTTGGCCGCGATGCGGTCGGACCTGTTGGCGGCGCGGTCCACGGCGGAGCAGGCGAGGCGCGACTTCCAGCGCGCCCGCCAGAACTACGAAGCGAAGATCCTCTCCGAAGCGGAATTTCAGCGGGCGAGATCGATTCTCGATACGTCGGAAGCCAACCTGTCGGCGGCCGATCAGCGGATGCGCGAGATGGGGGCGAACCTGGCCGCCAGCCGGGACTCCCTCTCGAAGACGACCGTCACCGCCCCGATCGCTGGCGTCGTGACCTTCCTGCCGGTCAAGGAGGGAGAGGTCACCGTCATCGGAACGATGAACAACCCCGGCACCCAGCTTCTGACGATCTCCGACATGTCGGAAGTGGAAGCCGTCATGATGGTCGATGAGACCTCCGTCCCCGAGGTCGAGGTCGGCCAGAAGGCCAACCTCCAGGTCGACGCGTATCCGAACCGCGACTTCGAGGGGGTCGTCACGGAGGTCGGCAACTCGCCCATCGCACGCAACGACCCGGATCTCCTCTCGTTGACGCAGAACTCGGAGGCGATCAACTTCAAGGTGAAGATCCGCGTCGTCAATCCCCCGGAGACGATCCGGCCGGGCTTCTCGGTCACGGCGGACATCATCACGGGGCGCAAAGAGGGCGCCGCGGCGATTCCCATCCAGGCGCTCGTCGTCCGGGACGTCCCCAAGAAGAAGGACGCGAAGCCCGCCCCCGGCGCATCGGGCCGCCCCGAGACGGAAGAGGGGGTCTACGTCATCAAGGACGAGAAGCTCGAGTTCGTGAAGGTCAAGACCGGGATCGCGGGCGAGCTCATGATCGAGGTCGAGCAGGGTCCGGCGGTCGGCGCCGACATCGTGACGGGCCCGTTCAAGGTCCTCCGGCAGGTCAAAGAGGGGGACCGGGTGATGATCGAGAAGGAAGACGACAAGAGGAAGGAGGCCGCGAAGGCCGCATGAAGGCCGGAGAGCTCCTCCGCGTCTCTTCTTCCGCGCTCACGCGCCACAAGCTCCGTGCGTTCCTGACGCTGCTCGGCGTCATCATCGGCGTCGCGACCGTCGTCGGCGTCGTCTCCGTCATCTCGGGCCTCAATCGCTACGTCAACGACAAGGTCATCGGCCTGAATCCGGACATCGTGATCTTCACGAAGTACGGAATCATCACGAGCCGCGAGGAGTGGCTGATCGCCCGCAAGCGGCGAGACCTCACGTTGACGGATATGGAAATCGTCCGGCGCGAGTGCCGGCTCTGCGAACAGGTCGGGGGCCGCGGCGACCGGCGGCGCATGACGAAGTACGGCGACCGCAAGCTCGCCGACGTCGAGATCCAGGGGCACACGGCGAACATGGGCGATGCGATGAGCTTCGACATCGCCAACGGCCGCTACTTCACTCCGTCCGAGTACGACCACGCGGCGCCCTTGGCGGTCATCGGATGGGACGTGCAGGATCAGCTCTTTCCGAACCTCGATCCGGTCGGCCGCATCATGAAGATCGAGGGGTATCCGGTCAAAGTTATCGGCACCCTGGCCCGGCAGGGCAACGTCATGGGGCAGAGCCAGGACGCCGTCGCTTACGTCCCGTTGACCTTCTTCAAGAAGCACATCGCCCCCTCGGAGGACATCGGGATCTTCATCAAGCCCCGCGGGGGCGTCGCGATGGTCGCCCAGGCCACGGACGAGGTCCGCTCCATCCTACGCTCGCTGCGCAAGACGAAGTTCGACAAGGACGATCCCTTCGGGCTCGTGACGGCGGAGATGCTCCAGGACCTCTGGCGCAACATCTCGGCCGGCGCGTTCCTCCTCATGGTGCTCATCTCGGGAATCTCCCTCGTGGTTGGCGCCATCGTCATCGCGAACATCATGTTCGTCTCCGTGGTCGAACGGACCAAGGAGATCGGCGTGCGGCGCGCGCTCGGCGCGCGACGCAAGGACATCAAGCGCCAGTTCCTGCTCGAGGCGGCCCTGCTCTCCGCCATCGGCGGCGCGATCGGGGTTGGCCTCGGTGCCCTCATCGCGCTCGCGGTGAACCAGGTCTTCCCGGCGCAGGTCAAGCTCTCCTTCATCCTGATCGGGATCGGGGTCGCCACGGTCACCGGGCTTCTGGCGGGCTGGATCCCCTCGTCCCAGGCGAGCAAGCTGCCCCCGGTCGAGGCGCTGCGCTATGAATAGCGCCCGGGCCCGGTAGGGGCCCGTGCCTTCCTTTTTCCGCCACCTGAGGCGCGGCTTCGGCGAGAACGTCCGCTTCGCGCTCCTCGCAGTGCGCGCCCACAAGCTGCGGGCCGCCCTGAGGGTGCTCGGCATCGTCGTTGGCGTCGCGACGGTGATCGCGATGGTTTCCATCGTGAACGGCTTCAACAACAACATGATCCGGAGCTTCCAGAGCTTCGGCGCGACGCTCGTCCAGTTCCAGAAGTACGAGCCGCGTTTCGGGCACGGGCCGCGGCCATCGGACGAACGGCGGCGCAAGGACCTGACGTACGAGGACGCGCTGGCCCTGAAAGCCTCCATTCCCGAGATGCGCGCCGTGTCGCCGGAGCGCTACCTCTGGGACACGGACGTCTCGGTCAAGTACCGCGACAACGAGACGACGACCCCGACGATCGCCGGCGTCGTCGCGGACTATCCGGTCGCCAACGCGCACTGGATCGGTTACGGGCGCTTCATCTCCGAGAGCGACCACGACCATGCCTCCGAGGTCGCGGTCATCGGCGAGGACGTCCGCAAGGTGCTCTTTCCCAACGAGGATCCGCTCGGCAAGACGATCGAGCTGAACGCCCACAAGTACTCGGTCATCGGGGTCCTCGAGGAGAAGGGCAACTTCATGGGCGGGTCGAGCAACAATTTCGTCCTGATCCCCTTTTCGACGTTCGACCGGCAGTTCCCGCACATCAAGAACAGCGGCGGCGACACCATTCACATCGCGACCGTCCCCTACACGCCGGACCAGGTCGCGGCGATCACTGAGAAGGGGCGCGCGGTCCTCCGGGCACGCCGCGGAGTTCCCTTCAACAAGCCGGACGACTTCGCGATCTTCACGCCGGACAAGCTGATCGAGAGCTTCCAGGGCATCACGCGCGGCATCACCCTTTCCATGATCTTCATCGCGTCGATCTCGCTGCTCATCGGCGGGGTGGGGGTGATGAACATCATGCTCGTCTCGGTCACCGAGCGGACCCGGGAGATCGGGGTGCGCAAGGCGGTCGGCGCCTATCGCCGCGACATCGTGATGCAGTTCCTCACGGAGGCGACGACGCTGTCGATGCTGGGTGGGGCGATCGGCGTCCTGCTCGGGATGGGCATTCCGGCGGCCATCAAGAAGGCCTTCCAGGCCCTTCCGGCCGAGACCCCCTTCTGGGCGGTCCTCGTGGGGCTCTCCGTCTCGCTGTCCGTCGGGATCTTCTTCGGTCTCTACCCGGCCGTTAAGGCCTCCCGGCTCGATCCGATCGAAGCCCTCCGGTACGAGTAGGCTCTCCCAAGAGAGCACCACGTGACGTCTGTCTTCCGGGGACTCCAGCGGGGCTTCGGCGAGAACGTGCGCTTCGCGCTGCTCGCCGTGCGCGCCCACAAGCTGCGCGCGACCTTGACTGTGCTGGGAATCGTCGTCGGCGTCGCGACGGTCATCGCCATGGTCTCGATCGTCACCGGCTTCAACAACAACATGGTGCGTAACTTCCAGAGCTTCGGCGCGACCCTCGTCCTGTTCCAGAAGTACGACCCTCGATTCGGGCCGGGCGGCCCCCGTCCGGAGGGGGAGAGGCGGCGCAAGGACCTGACCCTCGAGGACGCCGAGGCGCTGCGCGCGATCCCCGAGATGCGTGCCGTCTCTCCGCAGCGCTACCTCTGGGACAACAGCGACTACCACCTCAAGCACCGGGACGCGGAAGCGCAGTCTCCCCGGGTGTTCGGCGTGATGGAGGACTACGCGACGGCGACGAACCGCATCGTCTCGGAAGGGCGATTCATCAATGCGATGGACGTGCAGCACGTCTCCGACGTCATGATCCTCGGCGAGGACATCCGCGAGAAGCTCTTCCCCCGCGAAGACCCGCTCGACAAGAAAGTGACCCTCGGCCGCGACAGCTACCGGATTATCGGGATCTTCGAGAAGCGGGGCAAGATGTTCGGGGAGTCGCAGGACAACTTCGTCGTCATCCCGATCTCGACCTTCGACCGGCGATTCCCGTGGATCAAGACCGGAGGAAGCGAAGGGGATGCCTTGCGGATCGCGACGGTTCCCCACCGGGCGGACCAGGTCCCGGTGCTCATCGAGAAAGCGCGGGCCGTGCTCCGGGCCCGCCGGCACGTCCCATTCGACAAGCCGGACGACTTCGGCATCGTGACGCCGGACAAGATGATCGAGAGCTTCCAGGGGATCACGCGCGGCATCACCCTCGCGATGGTGTTCATCGCCTTCGTATCGCTCCTCATCGGCGGCGTGGGCGTCATGAACATCATGCTCGTCTCGGTGACGGAGCGAACCCGGGAGATCGGCGTGCGGAAAGCCGTCGGCGCCTTCCGCCGCGACATCGTGATGCAGTTCCTGACGGAAGCCACGACTCTCTCTCTCCTCGGGGGCGCGATCGGCATCATCGTCGGCATCGCGATCCCTGCCGGCGTCAAGAAGGCCTTCGACGCCCTGCCGGCGGAGACTCCCATGTGGGCGATCGTCGTCGGCTTTCTCGTCTCGGCCTCGGTGGGGATCTTTTTCGGTCTCTATCCCGCGGTCAAAGCCTCGCGCCTCGACCCCATCGAAGCGCTGCGATACGAATAAGGATTTGGAGCGGCGGTTCCAGACGGCGAAAGACGTTCGCAACGAGCTCGATCTGGTGCGCCGCGTGCTGGAGTCCGGCCCCGCCCCGGTCAAGGCTCTGACGGTGCCGGGCTTCGGCGGCCGGCCCTCCATCGCGGTCATGCCTTCGAGAACCGCTCCGGAGACCCGGAACAGGAGTACTTCGCCGAAGGTTTGGCGGAGGATCTCATCACCCGCCTCGGGTTGTGGCGGTCGTTTCCGGTCATCTCGCGCCAGTCGAGCTTTGCGTACAAGAACAAGGGATCCGACCTGAAGCAGGTGGCAGCCGAGCTCGGCGTCCGCTACGTGGTCCAGGGCAGCGTTCGCAAGTCCGGCGAGCGCGTGCGCATTGCCGCCCAACTGGTAGACGCGACGAACGGACAGAACGTCTGGGCGCAGATCTACGACCGGGTTCTGACGGACGTCTTCGCCGCCCAGGACGAGATCAGCGAGGCCATCGCCGCCTCGCTCACAGCGGACCTGCAACGCGCTGAGCACGCCCGGGTCCAGCACCGCGCGCCCGAGAACCTGGAGGCCTGGGGCCTCTACCAGAAAGCGCTCGCGTCGATCTACCAGTTCACGCGCGAGGAATTCGAGCGCGCGCGGAAGCTGCTCGAGCGCGCCGTCGAGCTCGATCCGCAGTTCTCCACCGCGTGGGCACGTCTGGCCGAGACGGGCATGTGGGAGGTCCTCTACGGCTGGACCGACAATCCCGAACAAGCAATCGAACGCGGACTTGAGCACGCGCGGCGGGCCGTGGCCCTAGACCCTCGCGACGCCGAGGCCCACGCCGTGCTTGCGTTCGTACTTATGACGGCGGGGGAGGGCTACGCCGCGCTCGAGGAGGCGAGGCACGGCACCGAGCTGAACCCGAGCCATCCCTGGGCCCTGCTTTTTAGGGCCTACGTGTGGCACATGACCGGGAACCCTCCCGAGGAGAGCATCGAGATGGTCACGCGGGCGATGCGGCTTTCCCCGCGCGATCCGGCCGAGTGGCTCTTCTACGACGTGCTGGGCGGGGCCTATTCCAACGCGGGTCGCTTCGCCGAAGGGCTCGCCGCCGGGCGCCGCCTGGTGAGTCTGTGGCCTACCTACTACTTCGGATATCTCTGGAGCGCGATGAACGCGATCGAGCTCGGACAGAGCGAGTCTGCGGCAGCCTCGATCCGCGAGGCGCGCCGCGTGCTGCCCGAGGTGACGGTCGAGATGGTCCGCCGCGTCCTCGGGGCGATGGCCCCGGACGTGGACCGGCGCATGATGGGGGCGCTCCAGCGAGCGGGTCTTCCATGACGAAGGGCCAGTTCCGCCGGCTGGCGCTGAGCTTCCGCGGAACGGTCGAAAGCGCCCACATGGGCCATCCGGACTTCCGGGTCGGAGGGCGGATCTTCGCGACGCTCTATCCGGAGGGAGAGCATGGGATGGTCAAGCTCACCCCGGACCAGCAGGCCGACTTCCTGGAGCTGGATCGCGCCGGCGCCTGGACGCCCTCGGCGGGCGCGTGGGGGCGAAGTGGGTGCACCGCGGTCCGGCTTGCGGCCGCCGACCGCGCGGTCGTCCGGGAGGCCATGGCGCAGGCCTGGAGCAACCTCGCGGAGAAGAGACCGGTCTCCCGCGCGAAGGCCCCGAAACCTCGCCGCCCTCACCACTAGGGCCGGCGCACGGACCAGAAGCTCGAATCGGCCGAGTCATCGCGCGAGCCGCTCGCCGGGCCGCATAGAATCGCGGCACCTCGTGCCACTGACATCGGGCGCCCGGCTCGGCCCTTACGAGATCCTCGCGCCGCTCGGCGCGGGAGGGATGGGAGAGGTCTACAAGGCGCGTGACACGCGGCTCGACCGCACGGTCGCGATCAAGGTGCTGCCATCGCATCTGTCCGAGAACCCCGAAGTCCGCCAGCGATTCGAGCGGGAGGCGAAGACGATCTCCTCTCTCTCGCATCCGCACATTTGCGGGCTCTACGACGTGGGCCAGCAGGACGGGACGGACTACCTCGTCATGGAGTTCCTCGAGGGGGAGACGCTCACCGACAGGCTCGCGAAGGGGCCGCTTCCCATCGAGCAGACATTGCGCTACGGGATCGAGATGGCCGACGCGCTGGACAAGGCGCACCGGCAGGGGATCGTGCATCGGGATCTGAAGCCCGGCAACGTCATGCTGACGAAGTCGGGTGTGAAGCTCGTGGATTTCGGT
>JBHENW010000122.1:0-34899 GCA_046261875.1 Thermoanaerobaculia bacterium
TCTCCGCCGCGCTTGCGCGCCAGCTCGAGCCACTCCGCTCCGTCTCCGTCGGGCAGGGTGATGTCGAGGATCGCGACGTCCGGTTGCTGCTGGCGGCTCTTCTGCTCGGCCTCGGCGAGCGAAGCCGCCTCGACGACGGAGTACCCCTCCGATTCGAGGACGGACTTCAGGCCGTACCGCGACGCCTCGTCGTCCTCGACGATCATGACGCGCCAGGCCTTCTCGATGGGTCCGGGCCGCGGGGCCTCCGGGACGGGACGCCTGGTCTCCGCCGGGGCCGCTTCGGCTTCCGATAGCTCGGGAAGGGTGAAGGAGACCCGGGTCCCGACCCCCTCGCGGCTGTCGAAGAGCAGGTCGCCTCCCATGAGCTCGACGAGCTGCTTGGAGATCGTGAGCCCCAGGCCGCTCCCACGCGGCGCCTCTCCGGTCCGCGGCCGGATCTGGCGGAAGGGCTCGAAGACCGTGGCGACGAGGTGCGGAGGAACCCCAGCCCCCGTGTCCTGGACCTCGAAGGCCACGCTGTCCTGCCAACGCGTCGCGCGCACCGCGACGCGTCCGCGCGCCGTGTACTTGACCGCGTTGGATACGAGGTTGATGAGGACGCGCGAAAGCTTTTCCCGGTCGAGCGTGACCGTTTCCCCGAGCGCCTCGTCCACCTCGACCGCAAGACGGAGATCCTTCGTGCGCGCCTGGGGCTCCAGCATGTCGACGATCTCGCGGAGGAACTCGCGGACGACGATCTTCTGGGGGTGGACGTCTCGTTGTCCGGCTTCGAGCTTCGCGAGGTCGAGGATGTTGTTGATCATCCGGAGCAGCGTCTCCGCGCTCTCCCGGATGACGTGCACGTCGTGGAGTCTCCGCTTCTCGTCGGCGGGCGTCTGCCCCTCCTTCTCGATCAAGTGGGAGAGGAGGATGATCGTGTTGAGGGGCGTGCGCAGCTCGTGGGAGACCGTCGAAAGGAAGTCCGACTTGAGCCGGTCCACCTCGACGAGCTTCTCGTACGCTTCCACCCGCTCCTTGACGACGCGCCCCTGCTCGCGGATCGCGCGGCCGATCCGCATGAGCGAGCGGACCCGGGCGCGCAGCTCCTCGCTCTCGATCGGCTTTCCGATGAAGTCGTCGGCCCCGACCTGGTACCCCTTCTTCCGGTCGATCTCGCCCGCGCTGACGAGCAGGACCGGCAGGTAATCCGAGGAGCGCGCGATGAGCTCGGCGGTCAGCTCGTAACCGGACTGGCCACCCAGCATCACGTCCACGATCGCGAGATCGAAGGGGGTTTCGCGGCGGAACGCCGCGGCCGCCTCCGCCGGCGTGGACGCCCCGCAGATCTCGTGGCCTTCCGCCTCGAGGTCCTGGCGGATCACCGCCGACACCTCCGGGTTGTCGTCCACGAGGAGGATGCGGCCCGGCTCGACGTTCGCGTCGCCGGTGCGGGGCTCCGGCAGCGCGCTCAGCAACGAGGTCGGCCGCAGGTAGGCGGCGACCTGCCGGCCGAAAGTCTCCTCGTCGATCGGCTTGGGGATGAACCCCTCGCAGCCCGCCGCAAGCGCCCTTTCCCGGTCGCCGTGCATCGCGTGGGCCGTCACGGCCAGGATCGGGATCGCCGCGATCTGCGGGTCCGCCTTGATCTCGCGGGTGGCCTCCCATCCGGAGAGGACCGGCAGGGAGAGGTCCATGAGGATGAGGTCGGGACGCTCCTTGCGGGCCGCGGCGACGCCGGACTGCCCGTCACCGGCCATCGCCACGTCGTAGCCCTCCGACTGGAGCAGCATCCGCATGAGCGCGCGGATGTCCGGGGAATCTTCGATGACGAGGATCTTGGCCATCAGGCAGTCACCGGCGCGCGGCGACTTTCTCCGGTTCCAGGCTGCGGAGCACCTCCCGCGCCAGCCCGCCGAGGTCCGCGCGCTTGCGGATGATCCGCTGGGCGGAGCCGTTCAGGCGCGCGTAGTCGCTCTCGAGGAGCTCTCGCGCGGTCACGACGATGACCGGGATGTCGCGCAGGCTCTCGCTCTGGCGCATCCGGAAGAGCACGTCGAACCCGTCGGGTGGCGGCATGTTGAGGTCGAGCAGCACCGCGGAAGGCCTCTCGTGCTCGAGCTCGGCGAGCGCGGCCTCGCCCCCGGCCGCCGTCCGCACCCGGTAGCCGACGCCCGCGAGCTCCTGGGAGAGGAGCGTGCGCAGGTCGGGGTCGTCGTCCACGAGCAGGACGTATCCGCGGGAGGCGAGCACACCGGCGCGCTCGAGGGTCTCGAAGAGATCCGCGCGGTTGAGCGGCTTGAGCAGGTAGTCGAAGGCGCCGAGCGAGAAACCGAACGCGCGGTCCTCGACGACCGACAGCAGGAGGACCGGAATCGAGCGCGTCTCCGGAGAGTCCTTCAGTTCCCGCAGCGTCTGCCATCCGTCGAGGCCCGGCATGAGGACGTCGAGGAGGATGGCGTCCGGTTTCTCCGCCCGCGCGAGCTCCACGCCTCGGGCGCCGTTCTCCGACTCCAGGACGCGGATTCCGTAAGGCTCCAGCTCGAACCGAAGCAGCTTGCGGATGCTCTCGTCGTCGTCCACGATGAGCACGGTCCGTTCCCCCCCGCTCCCGGTCCTCGAGGCGGGAATCGGCAAGGACCCCTGCGCGGTGTCGCCCGGGATCTCGCGGGGAAGAGTGACGGTGAAGCGGGACCCGCGGCCGGGCGCGCTGTCGAGCGCCACGCGGCCTCCGAGGAGCAGGGCGATCTTCTTGACGATCGCGAGGCCCAGGCCGGTGCCTCCCCGGCCGCGATGCTCCGGGGCATCGCCCTGGCGGAACTCCTCGAAGATGGACTCCTGCTCCTCTTCGGGGATCCCCAGCCCCGTGTCTTCGACGATCAGGGCCCAGCGGTCCGAAGAGCGCGCCTGCGCGCGCACACGTATGGAGCCGCGTTCCGTGAACTTCAGGGCGTTGCCAATGAGGTTGGCGAGGATCTGCGTCACCTTCGCCGGGTCCGTCGTCACCTCCTCGACGCCCGGGTCCGCTTCGACCTCGAGCTCCAGCCCCTTTTGTTTCGCGGCCGCGGCGAAGTCCGTCCGGATCTGCTGGAGCAGGGCGGGGACGTGAACGCGCTGCCGCTCGATGTCCATTTTCCCCGCCTCGATCTTCGAGATGTCGAGGATGTCGTTGATCAATCCGAGCAGGAGCCTGGCGTTCCGGTGGACCCGGTCGAGGCTCTCCCGCTGCTGGGGATTCAAAGCGCCCTGCCCCCCGCGCAGAAGGGCTCCGGTGAAACCGAGGATGACCGTCATGGGTGTGCGCAACTCATGCGAAACGGAGGCCAGGAACCGGTCCTTGAGGGCGGAGGCCCGCTGGAGCTCTCGCGCCGTACGGGCGAGCCGGCTCCGCTGGTCCTCGAGGAGCTCGTTCTGTTCCGTCAGGCGTCGGGACTGCTCGGTGACCCGCTCGTTGACGGACGCGTTGGCCAGGGCGACCGCGAGGCTGGGCGCGATCGCCGCGAGCGCGTTGATCGTGCGGGGAGTGAAGGCGCGCGTGGCGCCGAGCGCGAGCACGCCGACGGGATGGTCGAAGTAGATGAGCGGGATGTGCGCGCTCTCGCGGGGCAAAATGCGCCCGTCGAACACGTTGATCGTCGGGCTCTGGGGATCCACCGAAAGGTAGATCGACCGGCCTTCGCGTGCCGCGCGCGCGGCCTCCGCGCGCCCCGTCGCGTCGTCGGGGGAGACGTCGCCGCCGGTGGCGACGGAGCGGCGGAATTCCCCGGTGCCATCGGGAAGGTAGAGGACGGCCGAAGACGCGCCGGAGACCTGGAGGATTTTTTCGAGGACGCGCGAGCCGAACCCCGCGAGATCGTTGACGGTCGCGGCGGCGGCCAGGATCTCGTTCACCGACGCCTGGATGTCGCGTTCTTCCAGGGCACGCGCCCGCTCTTCGTAGCGCGCCGCGGCCGCGTTGAACCGGTGCGCCAGCTCGCCCAGCTCGTCGTGCGAGACGTCGGGCAGACGCGGCGTCGGACGATCCGCGATGAGATCCCCGAGGGCTTCGACCGTCGCGGCACAGGGCGTCAGGATCCGCCGGTTGACGTCGCGCAGGAGCCACACGAGCGCCGCGAGAACGAGCAGCGCCAGGATGACGAGCGCGATCGTCGCGCGGTCGCGGGCGTCGCGCAGGCGGTCTTCGGCGAGGGACTGCGTGCGGCCGAGGTTGCGGTCGAGATCCATCAGCGCAACGTGCAGCTCGTCCGCCGCGGGAGAGACCAGCGTGTCGCGCTCCAGAGCCGCGGGGGCGGGATCTTCCGCGCGCCACGCCGCGGCCGCGCGCTGCGCCGACTGCACGAACACCTCCTCCGCGGACGCGGCCTTGTGGAGAAGCCCGCGATCGCGCTCGCTCAGGAGCCCCCGCGCGATGGCGCCGAGAGCGGTCCGCAGGCGGACGCGCCCGGCCTGGTATCGGGAGAGGTCGTAGCCCTGTCCGCTCTGGGTGAACCGCTCGATGCCGTCTTGGGCCTCCCGCAGCCCGGACTCGGCGTCCCGGACACGTTCGACGAGCTCCGTGTTGCGCTCGATGTCCCCGGTGACGTCGTACAGCGCCCGCACGGTGCCGACCGTGTAGTAGAGCCAGGACCCGACGATGGCGACGCCGACGAAGGCGTACCAGCGCAGGCGGGTCTTCAGCGACGTGCGAAACCCGGCGGGTGGGCTTCTGCGGCGGTTGGAGGGAGGTGGTCCGGTTGTCCCGTTTGTCATACGATCCGAGCTCAGCGCGCCTCGACGAGCATACAGGAGGAGCTTGGCACCTCGTGAGATCGGACCGGATCCGGTAACCCGTCGCCTCTTTCTGCGAAGCTTCCTCCACGATCTCGCGACGCCACTCTCCGCCGTGTCGCTTCACCTCGAAGGAGCGGATCGCCGCGTGCAGCGCGGAGCGGATCCTTCCGAGTCCCTGGCGACCGCGCGGCAGGAGCTCGCGAAGGCGTTCGAGCTCTTCGAGCGCGGCCGCGAGCTGCTGCTCTTCGTGCCGGGCGAAACGGCGACGTTTCCCTTCGACCCCTGGGTCGAGGGGATCGTCTGGTCGCTGCATCGAGACATCCCCATCACCGGGTCCACGGGCGGGCACGTCACCGGCGATCGCACGGCGCTTTCGAACGCCTTGCGGGAGCTCATGTCCAACGCGCTGACGGGAGGAGCGGACGGGGTAACGGTCCGGCGCGAGCGCGACGGCCAGTCGCTCCGGGTGACGATCCGCAACTCGGGACGCCTGCCGGTGGACGATCCCGAGAAGCTCTTTTCTCCGCGCGCGGCCTCCGGCGGAAAGAATTGGGGAATGGGGCTCGCCACCGCCGGGTTGTACGCCGCCGACGCCGGCGGTGCCGTTCGCCTGTCCCAGGTTGAGGATGGCGTCTCCGCAACGCTGGAGCTCCCGGAGGAAACCACTCGGTGAAGGTTCTCATCGTCGAAGACGACCTCGCGACGCGAAAGGGGCTCGAAGAGTCCATCCGCGATCTCGGAGGCGAGCCCCGGTCCGTCGGCACGGCCCGCGAAGCCGCCCGCGCGATGGAGGAGTTCGATCCGCGCGTGCTCATCGTGGACATCCACCTGCCCGACGGCGACGGCATCGAGATCCTGCGAGCCGCCCGCGAATCGGAGTCGGACCGGGAAGGAATCGTGATCACCGGCCAGGGCTCCATCGACAACGCGATCGAGGCCCTGCGGGCCGGAGCCTTCGACTATCTCCTCAAACCGCTGCGCCCCGCGCAGCTCGAAGTCGTCTTCAACCGGCTCGCCGACCGGCGCCGGCTGGAGTCGGAGGTCGAAACACTTCGGGCCGAGCTGCAGGAAACGGGACGACTCGGCGACCTCGTCGGGCGCTCGGAGGTCATGACGCAGATCTTCGACGTGATCCGCCGGGTCGCTCGGTCCAACGCGCCCGTACTCATCACCGGCGCCTCGGGCAGCGGCAAGGAGGTCGCCGCGCGCACGATCCACCGTCTGTCCCGCCGCGCCGGCAAGCCGTTCGTGGCGTTCAATTGCGGCGCGATCTCACCGACCCTGATCGAGAGCGAGCTCTTCGGTCACGAGCGCGGCTCCTTCACGGGCGCGGACAAGCGACGCCTCGGTTACTTCGAGGAGGCGACCGGCGGAACGCTCTTCCTCGACGAGATCACCGAGATGGGGTCCGAGCTCCAGGTGAAGCTGTTGCGGGTCCTCGAGGACCGGACGCTGCGGCGCGTCGGCGGATCGCAGGAGTTGAAGGTGGACGTGCGCCTCGTGTCGGCGACGAATCGCGACCCGCAGGAAGCGATTCGCGCCGGGAAGCTCCGGGAGGATCTCTACTATCGCCTGAACGTCTTCCCCATCGCCCTGCCGACGCTCACCGAGCGCCGCGACGACATTCCCCTGTTGGCCGAGCACTTCCGGAAGCTCATCGAGGAGCAGGAACGCGCCGGCGTCGCCGCGTGGGACCCCAAGGCCCTGGAGATGCTCCAGGCGCACGAGTGGCCGGGAAACGTCCGCGAGCTGCGCAACATCGTGCACCGTGCGTACGTCCTCACGGAAGGCAAGACGATCCGCCCGGAAGTCGTGGCGGCGCTCCTCCAGGCGCACGCGAAATCCTCCGCTCCGCCCTCCGGCAAGCGCAAGACGACCTCGCGCACTTCGCGTGCCGGAACCGCCGGCCGCAAGCGGTAGGCGACGCGCCGCTTTGCCCCGGACTGCTTTGCTATAGTCCTTTTGTCGCTCACTACAATGCCGTTACAGAGCCGAAGTGTCGAAGCAGGGAAGAGAGGACGATGAGACTGACACCCAACCAAGCCCAATATGTACTGAACGCGCTCATGACGCGGGGACGCATCCGGCAGACACAGGTCCTCGCCGTTCTCCGGGAGCGCAAGCAGGAGATTGCGAGCCTCCGGGAGCGGCTCGCCTCGCTCGAGCGGATGGATGGCGAGCTTTCGGGAGCCCGCGCCTCCGCCGGCCGCGGCCGGCCGGCGCGCTCGACGCGGAGCCGTCCCCGTATGACAGCGAAGGTGCGCGCGCTGCGACGGCTGCAGGGAAAATACATGGGATACGTACGGCGGTTGAAACCCGCCGAGAAAGCGCGCGTGCGCGCCGTCCGCGAAAAGCAGGGGATACAGGCGGCGATCCGCATGGCGGCTTCTCTGGTCACGCGGCCCTCGTGATCGCTTCGCGCCCCGCCCGGGTAACCGGCGCGGAGGCAACGGCCCCGACGCAGGCGCAGCGCGCCCGCTGACGGGACAGGCCGGGGGAAATGCCCGATCGAACCACCGATCCGCCTTCCGAAGGGGAACGCCCCAAACGAGCCACCGGCGGCGTGCGGAAGCTGAAGGCGGACCAGTACGAGCTGAAGATCCGCTGGGAGCGGGCGCGGCGGGTGCTCGAGGTGACGGGCACCGGAGTCCAGTTCGAGTACGACGCCGCGTTGAAGGTCGGCGCGCGTTACCCGATCAGCCTCGAAGCGCCCGGCATCTCCTTCTCGACGACTCTCGAAGTGACCCGCTGCCAGCTCACCGTGGACGCGGAGACCGGCCGCCACTTCCGCGTTAGCGGAAAGTTTTTTCCCTACCAGGAATAGACCTCTCTCTCACGAACCGGTAAGCCACGTGCCACGCCGTCATTCCCACCTCGCGGTCGTTTCTTAGCCCCGCCTTCGAGAACGCGGCGAGGAGGTCCGCCAGCTCCAGCCGCCGGGCAGCCGGGGTTCGCAGGCCGGTGACCTTCTTCCTCGCCGTCACGACCCAGAGCACGGCCTGCGGCGCGAGGCGCGAAACCACGCGATCCAGCAGCGCGTGGGACCCGGACCGGTCCTCCCGCCAGACGAACGCCGCATCGAACCGGCCCTTGACGGCCCGCACGGCGTCTGCGTCCACGATCTCGGCCGGCCGGTCCTGCCCCCGGTTCTCCGCCAGGAGCTCGAGCACCGAACCCGGCGCGTCCACGAGCAGCAGACGCTCGGGCGAAGCGAGGTCCAGCCGCGCGGCCAGCTCCCGCGGATTCTTGAGCGCTATCGCCGGCGGCTCGGATTTACGCACGGATTGGCACGGGCTTCGCTCTAACAGACGCCCGGGCTGCTAACGTGGCCCGAATAAGGAGGGAAGACCATGCTCTGGACCATCTTCATCATCCTGTTGATTCTCTGGCTTCTCGGTCTGGTTTCGGGCTACACCCTGGGAGGGTTCGTCCACGTCCTTCTGGTGATCGCCGTCGTCGTGCTGATCATCCGTCTCGTCCAGGGTCGCGCCGTCTGACCTCTCACGGAAGCCGATCCAAAAGCCCCGCTGCGGCGGGGCTTTTTCATTGCCGCAAGCGGGAGCCTGCTCAACGCATGTTCCGCGACAGGGTCCAAACGACGTAGCCGATGACTCCCGCCGCGACGAAGCCGACGAGCCACCCCGGGAGGAACCGGCCCGACACCGACCAGAGCATGTAGAAGAGGATCGCAAGCACGGGGATCGAGATCAGAGCAAGCCCGCGCACGAGCGAACGCGCCCGGGTCTCGCGCCCCATCGGCACGACCTTCATCATCTCGAGCTGCCGCGCCGCGTCGGGCGGGATCGACGGGCGGTCGACCCATTTGAGCGCTTCGGGCTCGGCGAACCCGTCGCGGAGATCCGGCGGGAAGACCTGGCCGCAATAGATACAGTGATCGAGCTTCCACGCGGCGATGCGGCGGCGGCATTTCGGGCAGAGGGGCGCCGGCGGTTCGGGACTCATCTCCGTCGCTCTCGTTCGCTCGGGATCTGCCAGCGGCATCGGCTCGCGGCTCGCCGAAAGGGGCGCGACCGCTCGCCTGATCCCCCGCTCACTCTGGCTCCCGCGGCGGAGGGCGGAGACTCCTCGCGCCGCGAACCGGAAATGAATCCACGGCGGAGACTCCTCACGCCGCGAACGGGAGCCGGGCACCGGACGCAATACGATCCACGCCGTGCATTCCCCCGCGGCCGGGAGCCGCCAGGCGCAACGTGCTTTGTTTGGACACTGTGCGGAAATTATAAGCGCCCCTCTTGCGCTCTCCGGGGCGCCCCGCGCCGAATGTATGCTTGCGCGAGCGTCGAACGTCTCCTTTATCGTCGAGGAGCGTGACGTGGAGAACGCGGTCCGGCGCCTGCACGCGGAGTTCTTCGGGAGCTGACGGCTGCATGCGCATTTGGCATCGTCGGAGCCGGAAAAATGGGGCGGGAGATCGCCTTGGCGGCGCAGTCCCGCGGCCACCACGTCTCCTGGACGCTCGGGGCGGGCGAGAACGCGAACGCGGCCGGTCTGACGGAGGAGCGCCTGTCCCGCGCGGACGTGGTTTTTGAGTTCACCGCGGCAGCCGCGGCCGCGCCGAACCTGCTCGCGCTCGCCGCGGCGGACGCACGGGTCGTCTGCGGCACGACCGGATGGAGCGGAGGCCTGCCGCGCGTGATCAAAGCCTTTCAGTCGGGCGACGGGGCGCTCGTGCACTCCTCCAACTTCTCGATCGGCATCCGCGACTTCCGCGAGGTGGCCCGCGCCGCCGCGCGGCTCTATCCGCCGGCCGGCTACGCCGCGTTCCTGGTGGAGGAGCAACACGCGGCCAAGCGGGACGCCCCGTCCGGCACCGCGCGGACGATCGCCGAGATCTTCGAGCGCGAGAGCGGGCGAAGAGCTGCCCGTCGTCAGCGTGCGCGCCGGGACGATCCCCGGCCTTCACCGGCTGGTCTTCGAGTCGCCGGAGGACGAGGTGGAGCTCGTCCATCGCGCCCGGGGGCGGGCCGGGTTCGCCCGGGGCGCCGTGTGGGCGGGAGAGCGGATCGCGGGGCGATCGGGCGTGTTTGAATTCGGTGAGCTCATCGCGGAGGTGCAGTGAAAATCGAATGGAAAGGCTGCGGCACGGCCCTGGTGACCCCGTTCGACGAGAAGGGACGCATCGACTTCGGCGCTCTCGAGCGGCTCGTCGAATGGCAGATCGAGGAAGGCATCGGGTTCCTCGTTCCCTGCGGAACGACGGGGGAATCGGCCACGCTCGCCGGAGACGAGCGCAAGGCGGTGACGGCGGCCGTCGTCCGGGCGGCGGCGGGCCGTGTCCCGGTGCTCGCCGGCGCCGGCGGAAACCACACCGCGAAAGCGGTCTTCTGGGCGCGCGACGCCGCCGCGGCCAAGGCGGACGGGATCCTTTCGGTCTCCCCGATGTACAACCGGCCGACCGCGGAAGGGCTCGTGCGCCACTTTTCGGCGATCGTCGAGGCGACGGATTTGCCCGTCATCCTCTACAACGTACCGACGCGAACCGGCCTGGACATGGACGTGGATACCATCCTGCGTCTCGCCGAGCTTCCGCACATCGTCGGCTTGAAGGAAGCCTCCCCGAATTTCGGCCGGATCGCCCGTCTCATGACGGCGCTCCCCGAGGATTTTGTCGTCCTCTCCGGAGAGGACTCCACCGCGCTCGCGCTCATCGCGCTCGGGGCCCGCGGTCTGATCTCCGTGGCCTCCAACGAGATCCCCGGCGCGATGAGCACGATGGTCGGCGCGGCGCTCGAAGGGCGCTGGGAGGAGGCGCGCCAGCTCCAGCGCAAATGGATCGCGCTCATGGAGATGAACTTCTGGGAGTCGAGCCCCGGGCCGGCGAAGAGCGCGCTCTCCATGATGCGCCGGTGCGGCGAGACGCTGCGGCTCCCCCTCGCGCCCGTGCGCGAGGAGACCCGCAAGAAGATCGAGAAGCTGCTCTCCGGGTACAAGCTCCTTCCCAAGAAATCCCGATGAGTCGGCTATGAGCGGGGGACTTGCCGGTCCCCCGGCCCCCCCTGGCGGCTCGCATCGAGGCGCTCGCCGCGCAGGGGAGCGGCCTCGACCGCCGCGAAGCGCTGGCCGCCTTCGCGGAGCTGAAGGAGGGCCTCAACCGGGGCGAGATCCGCGCCGCCGAAAAGGAAGGAGACGCGTGGGTCGTCCGCCCTTGGGTCAAGAAGGGGATCCTGCTCGGGTTTCGCATAGGACAGCCCGCCGCGATGGACGTCGCCGACGGGGCGTGGCGCTTCCTCGACAAGGACACCTTTCCGCTCAAGACGCTGTCCCTCGAGTCGGGCGTCCGGGTGGTCCCCGGCGGCAGCTCCATCCGCGACGGCGCCTACGTCGGTTCCGGGGTGACGATCATGCCGCCGGCGTTCGTCAACGTCGGCGCATACGTGGAGAAGACACGATGATCGACTCCCATGCGCTCGTCGGCTCCTGCGCGCAGGTCGGCCGGAGGGTCCACATCTCCGCGGGCGCGCAGATCGGCGGCGTCCTGGAACCCGTCGGGGAGCTGCCCGTGATCATCGAAGACGACGTCCTCGTCGGCGGCAATTGCGGGGTCTACGAAGGCGCCATCGTGCGCGCCGGGGCGGTCCTCGGCGCCGGTCTCATCGTGACCGGCGGCACCCCGGTCTATGACCTGCCCCGGGGCGTCGAGTACCGGAAGTCGCCGGGGAGACCGCTCGAGATCCCCGCGGGGGCCGTCGTGGTGCCGGGGGGGCGGAGAGTCCGGCAGGGTCGCGGCGCCGAGTGGGGGCTCTCGCTCCAGGCGCCGGTCATCGTGAAGTATCGCGACGAGAGGACGCAAGGGTCGGTCGAGCTGGAGGACCTGCTGCGTGAGATTCCCCGATAGAATCCGCGCCATGGCTTTCGATACCGAGGACGTCCGCAAGGGCCGCGAGAACGACTGGTTCCGGCAGAACGAAGAGAAGCTCATCGAGCAGGCGCGGGCGAAGCGCGAGGCGGCCGAGCGCGAAAGGCAGGGCGCCGCGGCGGAAGAGCGGCGGAAAGCGCACTGGCAGAAGTGCCCCAAGTGCGGGAGCGCCATGAACGTCGAGACGATCTCGGGCATCGAGATCGAGAAGTGTGCGTCCTGCGAGGGCGTGTTCTTCGACCGCGGAGAGCTCGAGCAGCTCCTGCTCAAGCAGGAAGGTCAGCGGCGCGGGTTCTTCCGGAAGCTGATGGGGTTCGAGGAAAAACCGTAAAGGCTCTTCCCGCCCCGGGCGGCTACGGGGCCGCTCTACCCTCGCCGGGAGCGCATGACGCCCATCTCTCCGACGCGCCGGAAATAGTCGGCGAACGCCGCCATCCCGCCCTCCGCCTGTGCCCAGTCGAAGTTTTCGTTGGGGGCGTGGTACCCGTGCTCGGGCAGGGACAGCCCGAGGAAGAAGACGGGAGCGCGAAGGACCTTCTCCATGGAGAGCACCGCCCCGATGGAGCCGCCTTCCCGGACGAAGACCGGCTCCTTGCCAAAGGCGAACTTCATCGCTCCCCGGATGGCGTCCGCGTACGGACCGGTCGTCTTGCCCTGGTATGCCGGCAGCGCGTGCTCCGCGTTGACCTTCACGTCCGGGTTCTTCTTCTTCACGAACTCGGTCACGAGGCGCACGATTTTCCTCGGGTCCATGTTCGGGACGAGCCGGCAGGAAACGATCGCGGTCGCTTTGGGCGGAATGATCGTCTTCACCCCCGGCCCCTGGTATCCGCCGGCGATTCCGTGGACCTCGAAGGTCGGCATCATCCAGATCCGCTTCATGACCTCGATCGAGTCGTCGACTCGCAGCGACTTGAGCAGATGGTCCTTCTTGAACTCGCGTACGCTGAAGCCGGAGTTCTTGAGGTCTTCCAGCTCCTTGCGCGAGGGGGGCACGACGTCGCTGTAGAAGCCGGGGATCTTCACCCGCCCCGTCTTCCCGTCCACGCACTCGGCCACGAGCGCGCAAATCTCCGTGACCGGATTGCGAGCGGCGCCCCCCGTCGTCCCCGAGTGCTGGTCGGTCTCGCCGGTCTGGAGATAGAACCGGAACCCCTGGAGGCCCCGCAGGCCGGCCGGTTGGGCCGGGCGCTTGCGTGAGACCCAGACGGTATCGGAGACGACCACCGAGTCCGTCGCAAAGTCCGCCGCGTTCTCCTTGATCTTGCTCTCGAAGTGCGGGCTCCCGATCTCCTCCTCGAGCTCCCAGAGGAACCGGATGTTGACCGGGACGTCGTTCTCCCACGCGTAGCGGGCGCCGAAGAGCGCCGTCATCGCCGGGCCCTTGTCGTCGGTCGTGCCGCGGCCGAAGTAGCGGTCCCCTTTCTTGACGAAGTCGAAAGGGGCGGTGTTCCAGTCCGGCCCTTCCGCCGGCTGGACGTCGAGGTGGTTGTACACGGTGACCGTCGGGAGGCCGGGCTTGCGGTCGAACCGGCCGTACACGATGGGATGCCCCTTCGTCTGGTGAAGCTCGGCTTTTGCGCCGAACTTCTCGAGCAGCGCGACGGCGTAGTCCGCTCCCCGCGCGACCTCGGCCTTGCGCTCCGGCTCGACGGACACCGTCGGGATCTCGACGATTTCCCCGAGGATCTCTTCGTACTCGCCGCGGCGTTCACGGGCGTACTTTTGAAGCCCTTCTTTCGAAAAACCCTGCGGCATGACGTCTCCTTGCCCGGCTACTTCTTCTTGGACCGCGAGCGATTGGGGCGTGCGGCCTTCTTCGGAGCGGTCTTCTTCTTCGGCGGCGAAGCCTTCTTCGGCCGGGCCTTGCTCTTCTCCGGTGGGCGTTTCGCTTTCGGGGCCGGCGGTTTCGCCCCCTTCGCGGGCGCCGCGGCCGCGGGGCGGGCTTCTTCGGCCTTGCGCGCGCGCGCCGCCTTCCTCGCCTGCGCCGCGGCTTCCTTCTTCTCGAGGGCCCGGGCGACGGCCTCCCGCTCGGCGGCGGCGAGCAACCCGACGAGCTCCGACTCGCTCACGACCGGCGCCTGCGGCAGCCGGCGCCGGACGATGTCCGACCGGTCCTTGGGGACGCGCAGGAGATAGAGCTTCGCGTCGCGGGTCTCTTTCGCCTTCGCGATGTAGTCCGCCGTCTCGAGCGCGTGGGAGGGCGCCTGGGAGAAGTCGATCGCGATGGCGTAGGGCTTTTCCTTCTTCGCCACCTCGAAGAACCCGGGCCAGCGAGGCTCCGTGACGACGATGTGAGCCCCGCTGCGGGAGAACTTCTGGACGCGGGCCGCGCGGTCGTTGCTTTCGAACTCGAGGTAGAGGACGCTCACGGCAGGCAGCGGACTATAGCAGTCCGGCCGCATCGGCAGCCGCGGGAATGGGGCTTTCCTCCCGATAATGCGAGCCCCGCGATACGCGGTTGTCCGCCGCCGCGCGCTGTATCGAGAGCGCGGTCTGGACGCCGTTGCGCAGGCCCACGAGCTCGTCGGACATGCTGCCCCGCCGGTAGAAATTCTCGATCTCGATCTGGAGCTCCGAGAGAATCCTGCCCGCGCGGTCCAACCGCTTCTCAGAACGCAGAAGCCCGACGTAGTTCCACATCGTGTGGCGGACGACCATCCAGTCCTGCGCGATCAGCGCCGGGTCGACCGGCTCGTGCTCGGGGAGCCAGTCGCGCACCGGCGGGAGCGCGGCGGCCTCCATTTCCCGGGGCGCCGCCCGGCCCGCGCGCCAGCCCCAGAGCAGCCCTTCGAGCAGCGACGTGGAAGCGAGGCGGTTGGCCCCGTGGACGCCGGTGCAGGAAACTTCGCCGGCGGCTTTCAAGTGGGCGAGCGTCGTCCGCCCGTCGAGGTCCACGGCGACGCCGCCGCACGCGTAGTGCGCGGCCGGCACCACCGGCACCGGTCCGGCAGTCAGATCGAAACCGCGCTCGAGACAGCGGCGCGTCATGCCGGGGAACCGCTCCCGGATCCAGTCGGGGGGCTTGTGGGAGATGTCCAGCAGGACGTGGGGCTCGTCGCGCTCGAGCATCCGCTGGTGGATGGCCCGCGCGACGATGTCGCGCGGCGCGAGCTCGCCGGCGGGATGGACCTCGCGGAGAAACTCCCGTCCCGACGCGTCGGTGATCCGCGCGCCTTCGCCGCGCAGGGCTTCCGAGAGGAGCAGCCGTCCCCGGGGGTGGAGGAGGGCCGTCGGATGGAACTGCACGTACTCGAGGTTGAGCAGCCGGGCCCCCGCCCGGCGAGCCATCGCGATCCCGTCCCCGCGCGCGCCCTGAGGGTTGGTCGTGTGGAGAAAGACTTGCCCCAGTCCTCCCGTCGCGAGGATCGTCTCGCGGGCGAGCTGCGCGGTGACTCTCCCCGTCTCGCGGGAGAGCAGGTACGCGCCGATGACCGACGGCTTGCGGTAGCGGTCGGCCGGATGCGTCGAGTCGTGGGAGAGCGTCAACAGGTCCACGGCCGTCGTCGCGAGCTTCCACGTGATCGCCGGGTTGCTCCGGCAGGCTTCCACGAGCGCCTGCTCGATGGGCATTCCGGTCTCGTCCTTCACGTGGAGCACGCGCGGAAGGGAGTGCCCGCCCTCGAGCGTCCAGTGGAAGTCGCCGTCTTCGCGGTCGAAGGGGACTTTCAGCTCCTCGACGAGAAAATCGCGAACGAGGTCGGGTCCCTCGCGCGCGAGGAGATCGACAGCTTCCGGGTCGCACAGGCCGTTGCCGGCGCGATGGATGTCGGCGGCCAACCGCTCCGGCGTATCGCCGGCGGGCCGCCCGACGATCCCGCCCTGCGCCCAGAGCGTGTTCGACGCTTCGGGCTCCGCCGACCGGGTGACGATCGTCACCCGCGCGCCGCTCCGGGCGGCGGCGATCGCGGCCGTGCATCCGGCGACGCCGGAGCCGAGAACGAGGACGTCCGTCGTCTCGTCAGACATCGGCGTACAGCTCGAGGGAGATGTCCGCGGCCCGCACCGAGTGCGTCAACGCGCCGATCGAAACGCGGTCCGCGCCCGCCAGAGCGTAGGCGCGCACGTTCTCCCGCGTGATTCCACCCGAAGCCTCGATCACGGGTCGCGACGGCTGCCGCCGGACGATGGCGACCCAGTCGGCCACCGTCTCTGGGGTCTGGTTGTCGACCAGGATCGCATCCACTCCGGCCTCCAGAGCCTCCCGCAGCTCCTCTTCGCTCTCGACCTCGACCTCGATCTTCGTTCCCGGAACCGACCGTTTCCGCGCCGCCGCGACCGCGGCGGAGACGCCGCCGGCCAAACGGCGGTGATTGTCCTTGATCAGCACCATTTCCGACAGCGAGAAGCGGTGATTCTCGCCTCCTCCGGCCCGAACCGCCATGCGGTCGAAGACGCGAAGGCCCGGAGCCGTCTTGCGCGTGTCGAGGATCCGGCAGGGAGTTCCCGCGACGGCTTCGACGTACCGCCGCGTCTCGGTCGCGATCCCGCTCATGCGCTGGAGGAGGTTCAACGCGACGCGCTCACCCGTCAGGATCCACCGCGCCGGGCCGTCCAGGCGGGCGAGGCGGCTTCCCGCGGGGACGGAGTCCCCATCCTTCACGTCCGACCGCCACCGGATTTCCGGGTCGAGGAGCCGGAACGTCCGCCGCGCCACGTCCAGCCCGGAGACGACCGCGTCCGATTTGGCGACGATCTCGGCTCGCCCCGACCGGCCGGGCGGGACGATCGTATCGGTCGTGACGTCGGAGCCGCCGATGTCCTCGGAGAGAAAGTCGCGCAGACGCGCATCGAGGGCATCCTCCCCGGGCGGCATGGGCCGAGGAGGATACCGGATGGGGAGGCGCCGGAACGGTTTCAGGGGTCAGCGGAATCCCGTAAATGACGCCCGTAAAGGTCGAGCTGACGAGCATCTCGTTGCGCGTCGGCTCAGGCCAGCCCGGTGGGTCCGATCAGGCCGCCGGCAACCACCGTCGGCATCGCCGTCGAGGATGCGAAGCGGAGAAGGCGGCCGGGCGCCCCCATGAGGAAGTTCGTCGAGATTTCGAGGACGTAAATGGCCCCGCTCACTTCGACGACGTTGGTTGCCGTCGTCAGCCCATCGATGAGTGGGGTAAACGCCCCCGTCGTGGGGTTGACGCTGTAGACCTTGGCGGTGCCGGCCGCGAAGGGGAAACCGGACAGGCTGGAAACGAGAAGCGTGCCGTCGGCCTGCGCGAAAATCGCCGTCGGCACCGTGTCGGTCACCGGCGCGCCGAACCCCGGGAAGCCGAGCTCCGTCAGATCCTCGGACGTCAGGCTGCCGAAGAGCGTCGCCTCGAACGGGTTCGCGTTGCGCACGCTGAGCACCGGATCGGGCATCAGATCCCTGAAGTCCGCGAGCAGGAGGAGCGTGACATGCTCCCCGGCGGAGTTCTCGAGGGACACCTCGTCGCCGTCGGCGAGAGCGGTGATGTCGGCGGCCGCGAGCTCGGACCCCGTGCGGATCCCGTCCGGCACGGTATCGAAGCGCGCGCGGATGACCGAGCTGAAGATCGGCGAGTCGAGCCCCTCCGGATTGGGCACGAATTGGGGTGGGGGCCCGAGCGGTCCGCGGATGTTCCCCTCGCCGATGACGATGTAAAGGGTGCTGTGCGCGTCGGCCACGGCCGTTGGCCCGACGGCATCGCCTTCCGGCACCAACCCGGAAGGAAGCCCTCCGATCAGATTGAAACGGTCGCCCCAGATCGACACGAGGTGACCCTCCCGTCGTTGGCGCCCGTGCCCGATTCGGCGAGGACGAAGTTTCCGCCGGGAGTGCGCGTCATCTTGTAGGGCGTCGCCCCGGTCGTGAGGACGGGCTGAGCGAGGCCGGCCGCCGCCGGCACCAGAAGGACAATGACCGCTACGAGGATTCTCTTGCAGCGCATGAACCGCCTCCCTCGGAAGTGATGTGGATCGAATCGGCTCCGGTTCCGCCGGAGCCTTCTGGGGTCAGATCCTATTGCCGGGAACCGGCGGTCAGGAGAGCTCGAGCATCCGCAGCAGCGGCCTCTCGGCGGCGCGCCGGAGCTCCTCGGGGAACGTGATCTCCGGGCGCTCGTCGCGCAGGCAGAGATAGAGCTTTTCGAGGGTGTTCAGCTTCATGAAGGGGCACTCGTTGCACCGGCAGCCGTTGTCGGCCGGCACCGGGATGTAGGTCCGGTCCGGCGCCAGCTTGCGCATTTGGTGGATGATCCCTTCCTCCGTCGCGATCAGATACTTCTTAGCCGGTCCGGTCGTCACGAAATTCAGGATCGAGCGGGTGGAGCCGACGTGGTCGGCATGCCGCAGGATCGGCTCCGGACATTCGGGGTGGGCCGCCACGAGCGCGTCGGGGTGAGCGGCCTTGAGCCGGACGATCTCCCGCTCGGAAAACTGCTCGTGCACGATACAGGTGCCCGGCCAGAGCGTCATCGGACGGCCGGTCTTCTTCGCCAGGAAGGCGCCGAGGTGGCGGTCGGGGGCGAAGAGGATCTCCTGGTCCGGAGGGATCGACCGGACGATCTTCTCCGCGTTCGACGAGGTCACGATGATGTCCGAGAGCGCCTTCACGGCGGCCGAGCAGTTGATGTAGGTCAGAGCGACCGCTCCGGGATGCTGCTCGCGCCAGGTCCGGTAGGCCTCCGGAGGACAGGAGTTCTCCAGCGAGCAGCCGGCCTCGTAGTCGGGGAGCACGACTTTGCGCGTCGGGTTCAGGATCTTGGCGGTCTCGGCCATGAACCGCACGCCGGCGAAAGCGATGATCCGGGCGTCGGAGGCCTGGGCCTTGCGCGAGAGGTCCAGGGAGTCCCCGACGAAGTCGGCGAGGTCCTGGATTTCCTCTTCCTGGTAGTAATGGGCGAGGAGCACGGCGCTTTTTTGTCGCTTGAGTTCCCGGATCTCCGCCTCCAGATCCAGGCGCGGGTCGACCGAGGCGAGGTCCGGCGGAGCCGGCCGCGGCGGCGGAACGGTCGAAATCTCAGGAATTGCGGGCGCGCTCATCGTCTTTCGAGCATAACAACAGGCACCGAGCGGCCTCTCTTTCGGCGCCGTGGCGGCGCTGCGCGCGCGTGGCACAGGGCGTGCTGTGCGCGAAAGCCATGAGCGCGCTGTTCCCCAACCAGAGGCGGCTGGCGCTCCTGTTTCTCGTCGCGGCGCTGGCCCTCTTGTGCCTCGAGCTCTGGGCCATCGCGTCGCGCCTCGCCGACCTGTTCTGATCGCGGTCCCGCCCCGCCGGGGCGGCACCAATCGGCTATATTCCCAAGGCTATGGCCATCGAGGTCCAGCCGGGGAAATACCACGGGCTCTCCGCCCCCGCGCTCGTCGCCGCCTACCGCAACGTCTACTTGTCCCGCCGGGTCGATGACAAGGAAATCCAGCTCAAACGCCAGAACAAGATCTACTTCCAGATCAACAGCGCCGGCCACGAAGCCGTCACGACCGCGGCCGGAATGGTGCTGCGCCCCGGCTACGACTGGTTCGAGGCGTACTACCGGGACCGGGCCCTCTGCCTCCAGCTCGGAGTCACACCCTACGAGATGTTCCTCCAGGCGGTGGGAGCCCGCGACGACCCGGCCTCCGCCGGACGGCAGATGCCCTCTCACTGGGGCTCCAAGCGTTTGAACCTCCTCTCCAAATCTTCGTGCACCGGGACCCAGTTTCTGCAGATGGTGGGGGTCGCCGAGGGGGGTTGGAGAAAAGGGATGATCCGCGAGCTGGCCGGCCGCGGAGGCTTCGAGCGCGACGAGGTCGCATACGTCTCGGGGGGCGAGGGCCAGACCTCGGAGGGGGAGTTCTGGGAGTCCCTCTCGACGGCCTGCAACCTGAAGTTGCCCGTCCTCTACCTGATCGAGGACAACGGCTACGCGATCTCCGTCCCGGTGGAGGTCAACGTCCCCGGCGGATCGATCTCCAAGCTGCTGCGCGGCTTCCCGAACCTCTTCATCGCGGAGGTGGACGGCTGCGATTTCCTCCAGTCATACGACGCGCTGCGGTGGGCCGCGGAGTACTGCCGAACCCGGAAGGGACCGGCGCTCGTCCACGCGCACGTCATCCGGCCCTACAGCCATTCGCTCTCCGACGACGAGGCGCTCTACCGGCCCAAGTCGGAGCGCGAGAGCGAAGCGGCGCGCGACCCCGTGGTGCTGGGCGCGCGCTTCCTGCTCGAGGAAGGGATTTTGTCGCAGGGCGACCTCGACCGGATGAAGGAAGAGGTGGACTCGGAGGTCACGGAGGCGGCCGACAAGGCGCTCGCCGCGCCCGTGGCGGCTCCGGAGTCGGCGCTCCAGTTCGTCTCCTCGCCCGACGTGGATCCGACGTCGGTCGCCTTCCGGACCGAGCCGGTCTACGCCGAAGGCGCCGCGCCGACGACAATGGTGGACCTCTTGAACGCCTGCATGAAGGACGAGATGGCGCGCGACCCGCGGATCGTCCTCTTCGGCGAGGACGTGGCCGATGCGTCCCGCGAGGAGGTCCTCGCCGAGTGCAAGGGCAAGGGCGGAGTCTTCAAGGTCACGCACAACCTCCAGCGTCTCTACGGCAAGGAGCGCGTCTTCAACTCGCCGCTGGCGGAAGCGAACATCATCGGGCGGGCCATCGGGATGGCGGTGCGGGGGCTCAAGCCGATCGCGGAAATTCAGTTCTATGACTACATCTGGCCCGCCTACATGCAGATCCACAACGAGCTCTCGAACCTGCGGTGGCGCTCGGGCAACGCCTTCTCGTGCCCCGTCGTCGTGCGGGTCGCCGTGGGGGGATACATCGGGGGCGGAGCCGTGTACCACTCGCAGTCGGGGGCGGTTCTGATGACGCACGTCCCGGGGCTGCGGGTCGTCATGCCCTCCAACGCCCTCGACGCGAATGGCCTTCTGCGCACGGCGATCCGCTGCGACGACCCGGTCCTCTTCCTCGAGCACAAGCACCTCTATCGCCAGACCCACAACAAGGGGATCTACCCCGGCCCCGACTACATGGTGCCCTTCGGGAAGGCCGCGAAGGTCACCGAGGGCAGCGACGTCACCGTGATCACGTACGGCGCGACGGTCTACCGCTCCTGGCAGGCCGCGAGAGCCTTCACGGACGAGACGGGCAAGACCGTCGAGATTCTCGACCTGCGCAGCCTCTCCCCCTACGACTGGGCGGCGATCTCCGACTCGGTCAAGAAGACGAACCGGGCCCTCGTCGTCTACGAGGATTCCGTCTCCTGGGGCTACGGCGCCGAGATCGCCGCGCGGATCGCGTCGGAGCTCTTCCCCTATCTCGACGCTCCCGTCGAGCGGGTCGCCGCGACGGACACGTTCGTCGCGTACCAGCCGCAGATGGAGGATTTCATCCTTCCGCAGTCCAGCCACGTCCGGGAAGCTCTGCAGAAAGTCACCACTTTTTAACTGTCCTCCCCGGGCGACAACATCCGCCGGGGGGCGACAGGCGCGGGCCCCTCGGCACAGACAAGTCCTTCATTTCCAGAGTTTTTCTGCTGGTACGGCCGCTGCTCTCTTTCCCTCTCGCCCGCGATGAACAAAGGGCGAAGAGAGGAAAAGAAAATGAGAGAGCTGCAGCTTTACCTGGAAACCGACGCGAACCATCGGGCGATGCGTCGTTGCCACGGATGCGGCAACTACACGAGGGTTTTTCGGGAGATCAACGGCTCGATCCGCTGCGATCGCTGCGCCCAGAGAGCGAGCCGAGAAGGCCGTGACGAACGGGAGGAAGACATAGGGGAGAAGTACCTGCTGTGGTGAGATAGCGGCGCGGACGCGCGCATTAAGATGCGCGCGTTGCGCGCCGATCACCGCTCGTTCCTCCTTCGCCGCCACAACTTCTCTCCCGGGCTCTTCTCGACGACCTTCCAGGCGCCCCGGCTCGCCCGCGAGATCGCGCCCGGCCAGTTCGTGATGCTTCGCATCGGCGACTCCGTGCGTCCGTACCTGCGGCGCGCCTACTCGGTGGCGGACGCCGACGCCGGCGCGGGCGAGATCGAGCTGCTCGTCAAGGCGATCGGACGAGGCACGCGCGCGCTCGAGGAAGCGCCTGTCACCTTCCCGGTCGATCTGCTCGGGCCTCTGGGCAACGGCTTCTCCGTCGCAGGTGTGCCCGCCGGGGCCCGCGTCGCGATCGTGGCCGGTGGGATCGGCGTGGCTCCCTTCCCGCTCCTCCTCCGCTCTCTCGAACGCCGGGGGGTCTCCGCCGACCTCTTTCTCGGCGGCCGGACGGAGGCGGACCTCGCCATCGCGTCGCGCTTCGAGGGGCTCGTCGGAGGGGACCTCGTGCTCGCGACCGAGGACGGATCGCTCGGTGAAAAGGGGCTGATCACCCGCGTCTTCGAGACGCGGGCTCGCGGCCGGAGCTACGCGCGCGTCTATTCCTGCGGGCCGATGCCGATGTTCGCGGCGCTCGCGAAGATCCTCGGCGCTCTCGGCCTCGCCGCCGAGTTCTCGACGGAAGCGGAGATGGGCTGCGGCTTCGGAGCGTGCCTCGGCTGCGTCATTCCCGGAACGGATAAGCCTTTTCTCGTCTCCTGCATGGAGGGGCCGGTCCTCGCCCCGGAGAAGATCGCGTGGCCCGCCTGAAAGACCGGGCCGGACCGACCTCCGATCCGGCGCTCTCGGTCCAGGTCGGGCCGCTCCGGCTGAAGAACCCCATCCTGACCGCCTCCGGCACGTTCGGCTATGGGCTGGAGTTCGAGGGTCTCGTGGACCTCGGCGCGATCGGGGGGCTCTGCACCAAGGGGCTGTCGCTGCGCCCGCACGCGGGCAACGTCCCCCCGCGGATCTGCGAGACCCCCGCCGGAATGTTGAACGCGATCGGCCTGCAGAACGTCGGCGTCGAGGCGTTCGTCCGCGAGAAGCTGCCGCGCCTGAGGGAACTGGCGGCGACGGTGATCGCCAACGTCTGGGGGGACCTGGAGGAGGACTACGCGGCCGTCGTCGGCGCGCTCGAGGACGCCGAGGGGATCGCGGCAATCGAGCTGAACATCTCCTGTCCCAACGTCGAGCGGGGCGGGATGCTGTTCGGCAACTCCCCGACCGCGACCGCCTCCCTCGTGGCGCGCGTGAGGCGCGTGACGCGCCGCCCGCTGGTCGTCAAGCTCTCCCCGAACGCGCCGGACCTCGTCGCTTCGGCGCGCGCCGCCTTCGAGGCGGGAGCGGACGTGCTTTCCCTCGTCAACACCTTCGTCGGGATGGCAATCGATCCGGATACCGCGCGGCCCCGCCTCTCCTTCGGGACGGGGGGGCTGTCGGGTCCGGCGATCAAGCCCCTGGCGGTTCGCATGGTGTACCAGGTCGCCCGCGCGCTGCCGCAGGCGCCCCTCATGGGGATCGGCGGCATCGCGGAGCTCGACGACGTTCTCGAATTCCTCGCCGCGGGCGCCGGCGCCGTGCAGGTCGGCACGGCGAACTTCCGGGACCCCGGAGTCTCGGGCCGCCTCGTCGGCGAGCTCGCCGCCTACTGCGCGCGGCGCGGGACCACGGCGGAAGCCCTCCGGGGGCGCGCTCACCGAGTGGGAGTCCCCGCGGGGGAGGCCGGGGCCGAAGGGTGACGTCCTCCCGGCTCTGCGTCGCCCTCGACTATCCCGATCCCGAAGAGATCGTCTCCGCGGCGCGCCTTTTCGCCGGCCGCGCCGGCTGGCTCAAGGTCGGGTTGGAGGGGTTCATCGCGGGCGGGCCCGCGCTCGTGCGCGAGGTCGCCGCGACGGGCGCCCGCGTCTTCCTGGACCTGAAGCTGCACGACATTCCGCGCACAGTCGGCGCCGCCGTCGCCGCGGCGGTCCGCTCGGGCGCGGCGATGGTCAACGTCCACGCGCTCGGCGGACGCGAGATGCTGCGCGCGGCGGGGGCGGCCCGCGGAGCCGACACGGCGGTGAAGATCGTCGCCGTGACGCTCCTCACCTCGCTCGACGCGAGGGCGCTTTCCGATCTGCCGATCGCGGGACATCCCGAAGGCATCGTCCGGCGGCTCGCGCTCCTCGCGCGCGAATGCGGGCTCGATGGCGTCGTGTGCGCCGCTTCGGACCTGTCCGTCGTGAGGAGCTGCTGCGGATCGGCCTTCTTCACGGTCGTCCCGGGAATCCGGCCGGCCGGGACTCCGGCGGCGGACCAGCGGCGCGTCGCGACGCCGCGCGAGGCGGTCCGCGCGGGAGCGGACGTGCTCGTCGTCGGGCGTCCCGTGACCGGCGCGCCGGACCCCGTGGCGGCGCTCGCGGCCCTGACCGCGGAAATAGAATCCGGCGCGTGAGCGACTGGCGGGAATCGCACGCGGAGACGTGGATTGTCGGACACCGCGGCGCTCCGCGACGGGCGCGCGAGAACACGATCGAGAGCCTCGACTGGGCCGAAAGCCTCGGCGCGGACGCGGTCGAGTTCGACCTGCGCCAGACGCGGGACGGCGAGGCCGTCCTCCATCACGATGAAGAGATCATCCTCGGAAACCAGAGAATCGCGGTGAAAGGGTTCACGGCCCGCGAGATCGAGCGGCTCGTGCTGAGCTCCGAGTTCGGCGACTACCGCGTCCCCCGCCTCGAGGACGTCTTCCACCGGTACGGTCCCGACCTGCGGTACGTCGTCGACGTCAAGGTCTCGCCCTCGACACAGCTCTCCCTGATGGCCCGCCGGATCGCTGCGCTCGCCTCGCAGTACGGCGTGGCCCGACGCTGCCTGGTCGCCTCCTTCGACGCCGAGTTCCTGAGGAAGATGCGGGAGGTCGAACCGGCGATCGCGACGAGCTTTCTCTTCGATCACTCGATCGCGCTTCCGGAGCCGGGTCGGCTCACGCCGCTCTTCCCTCCCGTGGACGGGATCGGGCCGCGGCGGGACCTCGTCACGCCGGCCCTCGTGGCTCAGGCGCGCGCCGCGCGCCTCGGCGTTCACCCCTGGACCGTGGACGAGACCCTCGAGATGGAGCGCCTGTTCAAGACGGGCGTGGACTCCCTGACGACCAACGCCCCCGACGTCGCCAAGCAGCTCCGCGACGCCGCCCCGGAGCCCGAAAAAGGCCTCGCCGCAGTTTAGGGGTCAATCGTGCATTCCTGCATTCTTCGCGGAAGTCTCGAGCAGTGAAGGGCTTCCGAAAAAATGCAACTTTGCACGATTGACCCCTATGGATTGATGGTCAGGTGGGTGCCGCCCAGGACCTCGAGGGCGACCCCCGTGATCGCGGCGGCGTCGTCGGAAGCGAGGAACATGACGGTTCGGGCGACGTCTCGGGGTAGGAGCTTCTCCGACAGGGGAGCCGAACGCTCCGCGGCGCCGGACTCGTCGATCCGGTTCTCGACGGTGCCGGGACAGACGGCGTTGACGGCGATGTTGTGCTCCCGGAACTCCCGCGCGAGGCTCTGCGTCAGACCGATCAAGCCGAACTTCGCCGCGCTGTGCGCCGACAGGTTCGCGTCCCCGCGCATGCCGTGGATCGAGGAGACGTTGACGATCCGACCGCGCGCCCGCTCGACCATCCCCGGCAGCACGGCGCGGCAGAAGTTCGCCGCCCCGGTCAGGTTGGTCGAGACGACGCGGTCCCAGTCTTCGCGCGTGAGGTCCAGGAAGGGCCGTACGACGAAGACGCCCGCGTTGTTGACGAGGATCTCGACGGGTCCCAGCTCCGCCGTCGTCTGCACGACGGCCGCCTCGGCGGCCCCCGCCTCGGTGACGTCGGCCGGGATCACGATCGCCTCCCGCTCCAGAGCGCGCACCTGACGCTCGGTCTCGGCGAGGTCGTCCACCGTCCGCGCGACGAGCGCCACGTTCGCCCCCTCCTCGGCGAACCGCAGGGCGATCGATCGGCCGATCCCGCGCGAAGCGCCGGTCACCAGAACGATGCGATCCTCGAAGCGCCGGTTCAATGAGGGAATCCCATGCCGAGCTCGTCGAACAGCTCCTCCGAAAACAGATCGGCGGCGCGCCGGCCGCCGAAGGTCGGGCCGGACAGGAGGGCGACGTCGTGCTCGTCACGGGTCGGGCTGTCCATACGGACCCGCTGCACGGTGAGCGGAAAGATCTGGCGTTCGGGGGACGCCAGGGAGGCCCGGCCGCGGCCTGCCCGCGACTGGACGTACGCGGCCATGCCGCGCTGCAGGACGATCAGGGTCCCGCGGCGCCGCCGGATCAGGTTCGCGGCCGTGCGGCTGCCCGCGAGGACGGCGACGACCAGCTGGGAAGGAGAGACGGCCCGGACTTCGCCGAGGGTCAGGAGCGCCACGCGGGGGCAGCTGTCCGGGTCCGGCGTCGTCAAGGCGACCGCGAGGCGCCTCCTGCGGCGGAACAGGTCTCCGGACAACGTGCGCAGCAGAGGCGACGGCATGCGGTCCAGATCCACGGCGGTAGTCTATTCGTGGGTTTCCGGCCGCGGCGTATGATCGCAGACCGTGCCGCGACGCAGGATCCCACGGCTCGCCGCTCTGTTCGCGGCTGCGTCCGTCGCCGGCACGGCGCTCCTTGCGGCGGAGCCGGACGCGCGCGCCGCCGCCGTCGGAAAAGAGCTCGTCGTCGCCCTCGGCGGAGAAGCCGCGTGGGAGAAGGCGCGCCTATTCCGGTTCGACTTCGTGGTCCTGCGGGAGGGTAAGGAGGCGTCGCGCTTCCGCCACGTCTGGGATCGGTACACCGGCGACTACCGCCTGCACGGGACGGACAAGACCGGGGCGCCGTACACCGTCTATTTCAACGTCAGCACGCGCGAAGGCAAAGTCTTCGTCAACGGTCGGCCCGCGGAGGGCGAGGCCGGCGACGCGCTGCTGAAGGGCGCCTACGCACGTTTCATCAACGACAGCTACTGGCTGCTCGCGCCCTGGAAGATCTTCGATCCGGGAGTCGTCCTCGCCTACGACGGCGAGAAGCCGTGCCCCGGGGAGCTTCCCGGCGGAGCGGTGTGCGACGTGCTGCGGCTCTCCTTCGGCGAGAACGTAGGACTCACGCCGAAGGACGTTTACTGGCTCTGGATCACGCGCGACGGGCGGCGCATGGTCCAATGGCAGTACGTGCTCGGCGGGGCGCAGGAGGCTCCTTCGACCGCGCTATGGCGCGACTGGCAATCCTTCGAAGGCGTGTCCCTCGCGCTGGAAAAGGAAGTCCTCGGACGTCCCATCATGCTCCTGTTCGAGAACGTCTCGGTCTCGCCCACGACCGACCCGGCTCTCTTCACCCCTCCCGCGGCCTCCCCCTGATCTCCCGCGTCCGCGCCTTTCCCGCTGCGGCGCTTCTTCTCCTTCTCGGGGCGGCCGGATGCTCCGCCGTCGCCGGGCCTGGGATGTCGCTCGCGCGGATCTCCTCCGCGCACGTCCCGCGGCCCATCCGGTACCTCGTCGTCGAGCCGCCGTCCTATCAACGCACGCCGGACCGCCGTTACCCGGTCCTCTATTTCTTCCACGACGGCTATGGAACCGAGCGGACCCTCGCCGGCCGGGGGATCGCCGAGGAGCTGCGGGCGCGGATGGCCGACGGGCGGCTGCCGGAATTCTTCGTCGTCGCTCCGGGCGGCCGCGGGACCTGGTTCTCCGACTCGCACGACGGGAAGGTGCGGTACGAGCGGTTCATCGTGGAGGACCTCCTCCGCGAGATCGGGTCGCGGTACCGCGTCATCGCGGACCGCGGCGGACGGGGGGCGACCGGCATCTCGATGGGCGGCTTCGGAGCCGTCAAGCTCGGCCTGAAGCACCCCGAGCTCTTCGGCGCGGTCTCATCGCTCTCGGGACCGCTGATTCCCATCGGCTGGGAAGACCTCGCGCTCTACGGAAACCGAACCCGCCGTCTCCTCACGCGCGTGTTCGGCGACTCTCGGGAGGACAACTCGCTCGCGGCGAACGACGTCTGGCAGATCGCGAAAGAGCTGCGCTCCGACCAGCCTCCCGCCGTGCAGCTGCGCGGGGGCACAGAGGACGGCTACGGGCTCGGCCGGGTCGCCACGCAGTTCGGGTCGTATCTGTCGGAGCGGGGCGTCCCGACCACGGTCGTGCTGGAGCCGGGGGAGCACCGCTGGAGCTACTGGCGCGACGCTCTGCTCGCCGTCTGTGCGTGGCATGCGAAACGGTTTACATATGATCGCTCGGGATCGGAGCGATGACGATTGCGGCCAATGGGCGGAGGCTCGTGCTCTTCGACATCGACGGCACGCTCCTGTCGGCGGGCCGCGCGGCCCGCGAGGCCGTCCTCTCGGCGCTCGGCCGGGTTTATGGCTGGACGCCCACGGGTGACCGGGGACAGAAGCACGATTTCTCCGGCAAGACCGACCCGCAGATCGTCCGTGAGCTCGTCGCGGAAAACCTGGGCAGCGAGCGGTGCGAGGCGGAGCTCGAGAGGGCCCTCGAGGCCTACCTGGAGGAGTTCGAACGCCGTCTGGAACCGGGGGCGGTCGTTCCCAAGCCGGGAATCCCCGGGCTTCTCGACCGTCTCTCCCGAACCCCGGGGGTCGTCCTCGGGCTCCTCACCGGGAACATCGAGCGCGGGGCGCGGTTGAAGCTCGAGCCGCCGGGGTTCAACCGGTACTTCCCTTTCGGCGCATTCGGCAGTGACTCGGCCGACCGGTATTGCCTGCCCGCGGTCGCGGTCGAGAGAGCGCGCGAGCATTCGGGCCTGGAGTTCCGGGGCAAGTCCGTCGTGGTGGTGGGGGACTCCGTTCACGACATCGCCTGCGGCCGGAGCCTCGGAGTCCGCTCCGTGGCGGTCGCGACCGGCCCCACGCCCGCGGACCGCCTGCTCGAAGAAAGGCCGGACGCCTTCTTCCGGGACTTTTCCGACGTCGAGGGCGCCATCCGGGAGATTCTGCGTTGAGGCCGGCGATCTTTCTCGCCGTTCTCCTGTCCGCCGGATGCGCGGCGGCGCCTCCGGGCGCGACCATCCCCACGCAGGCGAAGGTCCCGTACACCAGCCCCGCGCCGAGCCCGCACGACCTGGAGATCCGGGTGGACTCCCGCGCGGCCCGCGAGATCCTCGCGGCGCTCTCCCGCCCGACGTATCAAAGCGCGGATGCCGCCGCCCTCGAAGCCCTCCCGGCGGTCCGCCTGGCGATCCAGGACGCCAACCGCAATGCCGAGGTCTTCGAGCGCGACCTCGCCGCGGCGTTCGAGGAGGAGGCGAAGGCGGCGGTCTTCGATTTCCGGGGGATCCGGGCCGAGCGCGAGCGCTGGGGGAAGCTGCTGGAGACGATCTCCTCGGATGAAACGGAGCTGGTGCGGCGGGCGGCGCAGAGCGCCGCCACGTTGCTGCCCGATGACCGTCCGATCTCCCTCCAGCTCCAGGTCCTCCTGTCCTTCGGCCTCGGCGGCCTCGCGGACCATGTCCTCGTTCCGGCGGCGGACGGCCGCTACGTGATGATCGTGGATCTGGCGCGCGCGCTCGGCGACTCGACCTCCGAACCTCCGGAGAACCAGCGATCTCGACTGGCCCGGCTCATCGCGGGCGGCGCTTATCGCCAGGCCTGGTCCGCCTACCGGGAGTCCAGCCCGGCCTGGCAGAAGCCCGACGCCCGCCTTGGCCAGATCGAGCCACTGCTGCGCGCGGTGGCGGAAGCCGGCCCCGTGGCGCTCTTCTCCGTCGACGAGAATTTCTTTCCTCTCGCCGTCTGGCTCAAGGAGCCCATGAAACGCAACCTCGGCGATCTGAACCGGATGGCGGAGATCCTGGCCAACCCGGAAACGGATCTGGACCACCGCATGAACATGACCGCCGAGATCCGGCGTCCGGAGTTCGCGCGCCGCCTCGCCGGTCCGGCCGGAGCATTTCTCTCCGACGTGATCATCCAGTCCGGGGGTATGCCCGCGTTCCGACAGGCTCTCGCGGCGGGACCTCGGGCGTTCTTCGCGGCGTACGACCGCGCCGCGCAGTCGCAGCGGGACCTCGTCGAGCTCTCCCGCGTGATCCAGGAGCGGGTGAGGGACACGGCCCCCCGCTAGGGCCGGTGTCGTCCAGGCCCCACCCAGCAAATGCCTCCCCCCGATCTTCCGCTCCGGATCGGAGGGGAGGAGATCGCGACCGGGGACTGGATCGAGGTCCGTTCCCCGCAGAGCGGCGAGCTCCTCGGCCGCGCTGCCCGCGCCCGGCCGGCGGAGATCGAGAAGGCGATCGCGGCCGCCGCGGGGGGCGCGGCGGAGTCGCGAGCCCTGCCCGGACATCGCCGCGCCGAGATCCTCCGCTCCATCGGGCGGCACCTTGCGGACCGGCGCGATGAGCTGATCTCCACGATCGTCGCGGAGGCGGGCAAGCCCCGGGCTCACGCCGAGGCGGAGGTCGGCCGGGCGATGACCACGATCCGCCTGGCTTCGGAGGAAGCGACGCGCATCGAGGGGGAGCTTGTGCCCGTGGACATCGAGCCGAGGGGTGAAGGCGCGCTCTGCGCGGTGCGGCGCTTTCCAATCGGCCCGGTGACCGCCATCACGCCTTTCAACTTCCCTCTGAACCTGGCTCTCCACAAGGTCGCCCCCGCGATCGCCGCCGGGAACCCGGTCATCCTGAAGCCTTCGCCGCGGACGCCGATGACGGCGGACCTGCTCGCGCGCGCCGTCGAGGCGTCCGGCTGGCCGAAGCCGGCGTTCTCGCTCGTGCACGCCGACCCGGACGTGGCCAGGCCCCTCTGGACGGACCCGCGCATCCGATGCGTCAGCTTCACCGGGTCCGACGCGGTCGGATGGAAGGTCAAGGGCGAGGCGGCGCGGCAGAAGGTCATCCTGGAGCTCGGCGGCAACGCCGCCGCGATCGTCTGCGAGGATGCCGACTGGAAGGAGGCGGCGGAGAAGCTCGCGCCCGCGGCCTTCGGGTTCGCGGGTCAGGTGTGCATCAAGGCACAGCGCGTTTTCGTGGCGAGGCCCGTGTACGACCGGTTCCTGGAAGCGTTCCTCGGGGCCGCGCGCGCGATCGAGCCGAAAGATCCATCGGACCCGGCCGCCGTCCTCGGCCCGATGATCGACGAAGGGAACGCGCAACGGGTCGAGGCGTGGGTCGAAGAAGCGCGCGCGCAGGGGGCGCAGATTCTCCTCGGCGTCCGCCGAGAAGGGTCCCGGCTCTGGCCGGTCGTCGCGTGCGACGTGCCGGCCGGCGCCAAGATCCGCGAGCGCGAAGTGTTCGGACCGGTGGCGACGGTCGAGCCGTTCGACCGTCTCGACGAGGCGTTGGCGCGGGCCAACGACACGGCATACGGGCTGCAGGCCGCGGTGTTCACGCGCGACGTCGGCAACATCATGAAAGCCTTCGACGGCCTCGAGGTGGGAGGAATCATCGTCAACGAGCCGCCGACGCTTCGCATCGACAACTTCCCTTACGGCGGCGTCAAAGGCTCCGGCAGCGGACGGGAAGGCATCCGCTATGCGATCCAGGAGATGACGGAGCCCCGGGTGCTCTTCATCACGCGCTGACCTGCAAGGACGCATGTCCGAGCCCGATGTCGCGCTGACGGACTTCGCGCTCGCGCTCGAGTGCTTCGTTCTCGCTTTCCGGTTCTCTCGGTTCCGGGTGCCGGACGTGTGGCAGCGTCACGCGTTCCGGATGCTTTTCTGGTCGGCGGGAGGCGCGGCGCTGGTCGGCGGCTTCTACCACGGCTTCCTGCTGGAGGCGTCGAACCGCGTGTACGGAACCGTCTGGCTCGTCATCTTCCTCGCAGCGGGTCTCGCCTCGCTCGCGTGCTGGATGATCGCTTCTTCCGTCCTCTTCTCCCGGAGGACGTCGCGCGACGTCAACCTGGTCGGCATCCTCCTCTTCCTCGTCTACCTCGCTTCCGCCCTCTTCCGGATGCGATCCTTCGTGAGCGTCCTGGCGGCGACGAGCGTCGCGGCGCTCGCGCTCCTGATCGCCTACCTCTCGGCGTATCGCCGCAACCGCGACCCGCGAGGCCTTCTGGGCCTTGCCGGCATCCTGCTGGTCCTCGCGGGCTCGACGATCCAGCGCTCCGGGTGGGACCTCCATCCCCGGTTCACCCACGACGCGCTGTACCACGTGATCCTCGGCGTCGCCCTCTATCTGATCTACGCGAGCGTCCCGGCGGTCAGGGAGCAGGCCCTTCGGGCGCGTTGACGGTCTGCCGACGGGCTGAGCCCTAGCGCGCCCTTTTCGGGCACGCGGGCTTGAAGCCGAGACCGCAGGCTTTCGAGTAGAGCGCCGCCGCGCGCCGACGATCGCGCGCGACCCCGGTACCCTTTTCGTACGCGGCGCCCAGATCGCGGCAGCCTTCCCCGTCGCCGGCAGCACACGCCTTCTCGAGGAACGAAGCGGCCGTCGCCGGATCCGGCGCGGTGACCGCCGCGTTGAAGCAGCCGAACGGATCGCCGCGCTCGCATCCGAGCTCCGAGAGCTGTCGTCCTCGGGCGGGATCCTTCTCGACGCCGTCTCCGGCGAGGTAGAGCGCCCCGAGCAGGGAGCAGGCGCGCGAGCGGCTCTCTGCCGCCCCGGGGTCTTCGGCTCCCGGCTCCCCGTCACAGGCCTGCTGGAAGATGGCAGCCGATCGCGCCGGATCCTTCTCCACGCCGATCCCGTCCCGGTAGGCGCGGCCGACGTTCACGCAGCCGTGGAGGTTGGAGGGCCGGCAGGCGGTGCCGTCGCACCCGCGCTGGTAGAGCGCCACCGCCCGCGCGGCGTCCTTCTTGACCCCGGTCCCTTTCTCATGGAGGTATCCCAGGTTGGTGCAGGCGGGCGAGCTGCCCATGCCGCAGGCCTCGTCGTACCGCGCCGCGGCGCGGGAGAGATTGCGGGGCCCGCCACGCCCCTGGTCGGCCATCAGCCCGACGTTGTAGCAGCCCTGCGCGTCCCCGAGATCGCACGACCGAAGGTAGAGCCCGGCCGCGCGGCGGTCGTCTTTCGCGACCGCCTTCCCCGTCGCGTAGAGGAAAGCCAGGTGCGCGCATCCGCCGCCGCTCTCGAGCTCGCAGGACCGCTCGAGGGCGGCGAGAGCCGCCTTCGCGTCGTTTGGCCGCTCCAGGAGATGCCGGCCGAAATGGGCGCAGGCCTCCCCGGAGCCGGACTGGCAGGCCGCCTGGTACTGCTCGAGAGCGTACTGCCGATCGATCCCCTGATTCCTTGCCCAGAACCCCCAGGCCCGGCGAAAGCATGCGCGGCCGCTCCCGTTGCGGCAGGCTTCGTCCAGGAACGACTCCTGGTCGACCGGGATCAGAGTCGCTTCGACGGAGGCGCCGGCGCGCCGGAGGATGACGCGAACCGCCCCGCAAGGCCGGCTGTGGGCGGTGTTGACGAAGTCGCAGTCGTTGGCGATCCGGGTGGATTCGACTTGCTCGATGACGTCGCGCGGCTGGACTCCAGCCTTCGCGGCGGGACCGCCGGGGAACACCTCGACGACCACCGCTCCCTGAAACTGGTCCGGGAGAGCCAGCTCCTTGCGCAGCGCCCGCGAGACAGCCGCAGTTTCCATACCAAGGGTTCCGATTTCGCAGCGCGAAGAGGGGCCTTTCGCTTCTCTGGAGCTCGACGACGGTCCGCCGGACTGCGAAGAAGCGCATCCGGCGACGAAGAGCACGGAGACGAGCAGGATGGGCGCGCCGACTCGGCTCCCTGAGGATTTCATTGATCAACCGCCTTCTTGCCGAGTCCTGCGTGGAGAGGCCGCGCCAGAGGATATGCCAGCCAGAACACTGGCTTCCGCGGGAACCGCCGTCCCCGTGGCCTTACTGGACCGAGGGCAGGCGCGGGGAGGGCGTGCACGTTGCCTTTGAGCGTTCCGATGAAGAAGGCATCGTCCGTGATCCCGATCCCGCGAATCGTTCCTTCGACGCGTCCGGACCAGGCCGGTCGCTCCGTCCGAAAGGCGCAGGGCGACGAGCTCGCCTGAGTCGTCGCCCGCCAGGACGAAGTTTCTCCAGAGGTACGGGCGGGCGGAGCTCCATCCCTTGGGATGCCTTTGATTCCACCGCATCTTGGAGAGCGACAGCTCCGCGCAGCCGATCGTCCGCTCGCCGAGGAACACGACGAGGCAATCGCCCGCCGTGGTCATCGGCGAAGAATTGAGGAGGAAGCTTTCGTTCGGATGACCGGTCGGGAAGCGCCAGAGAGGCTCTCCCGAGCTCAAGCGGAGCGCCAAGAGCTCGTCGGCAAGCGAAACCGCGAACACCGTCTCGCTTAGGACGCGGAGGTCTGAAGCCACGCCGTGGCCGGCCGGGCGGGTCCAGCGGAGCACTCCGGAGCTTCGATCGAACGCGTACACTCGGCCTTCCCCGTCCGAGCTTCGAGGGTCGGTCCCGATCACGACCGTCTCCTCCCCGACGACAGGATCTCCGTGGAACTCCACCGGAGCACCGTCCTGGCGCGTGTCGTAGGTCCACACGGTTCTCCGGTCAGGCGGTCCAGCGCCCGAAAATAACCGTTGCAGGATCCGACGAAAACCTGGTCTCCCGCGACCGCGGGAGTCGCAAAGACTCAGCCTCCGGTGTCGAAGCTCCAGGAGACTCCCGTCCTCGGCTCGGTTGGCCTGGCCCGGCCCTCCGCGCGGCGAACGGGGCTCGAGCAAGAGGCGATCGCCAGGCTGAGACAGAGGATCCCGAGCCTAGACAGGCGCACGGCAGAACCTCCCGGCAGGTGTGCGGAGCGACCGAGGGACTGCGCTATGGAGCCAGCCGCAGCGGGTCGGAACCGGGAGGGGGTCTTTCCGCGGACCCGCCATCGGGGCGCCGCCAGTCATCGTGCGTCGGCCGGAGTGGAAGGGAGAGCACTTTCGGGAGACTAACCTGCTCGGGCCGGCTGTAGGCCGGCACGCCGATGACGATCGCGGCCTGCGGCACATCCAGGCGCACGGTTCGGTGCAGGTAGTCCCAGACCGAGAGAAGGCTCGACCAGTTGCTGTTGGTCTCGTTGCGGTAGTCCGAGTGGTGGATGCCGTGCATCCTGGGGGTGACGACGAGCCGTACGAGCCACCGCTCGAGGCCGACCGGAAGGTGGGTGTTGGAGTGGTGGAAGACGACGGACGCGAAGAGCAGCAGCTGGTAGATCCCGACGCCGACCGGATCCGCTCCGATCGCCACGATCTGAATGCCCCGGAAGAGCACGGAGAGGCCGAGCTCGCCGAAGTGGAACCGGATTCCGGTCGAGGTGTCGAGGTCTCGATCCACGTGGTGCACCCGGTGGAACCGCCAGAAGAAGGCCACACGATGGTTGAGCCAGTGCCAGAACCAGAGCGTGTAGTCGAGCAGAAGGATCGTGCCGAGAACGGCGGCCCATCCGGGCAGAGGCGCCAGGGAAAGCAGCCCGACCTCGTTGCGGACGGCCCATGTCGAGACCGGCACGAGCACGGGCGTCTGGAGGATGGTGACCGTGGCCAGGCCGAGGCCCGCTATCGTGAAGTTGCGGGCAAGCCGGCGC
>JBHENW010000123.1:0-27582 GCA_046261875.1 Thermoanaerobaculia bacterium
GGGCCCCCGTCCGGCCCGCCCCGCCGACCTCCGCGCCGCAGGCCGCCGAGAACCTCAACCCGTTCGACTATGCCTGCCGGCAGTTCGACCGGGCGGCCGATCACCTGGGTCTGGACAGCGGGACCCGGGATGTCCTCCGCACGCCGAAGCGGCAGCTCATCGTTTCGATCCCGGTCAAGATGGACAACGACGAGATCCGCGTCTTCCAGGGCTTCCGCGTGCAGCACAACATCGCACGCGGCCCGTCGAAGGGCGGGATCCGTTACCACCCGGACGTCACGCTCGACGAGGTCAAGGCGCTCGCGATGTGGATGACGTGGAAGTGCGCCGTCGTGAACATCCCCTTCGGCGGAGCCAAGGGGGGAATCACGGTGGACCCGAAGGCCCTCTCCGCGGGCGAGAACGAGCGGATGACGCGCCGGTTCACCTCGGAGCTCGCGATCATCCTCGGCCACGACCGCGACATTCCCGCCCCGGACGTTTACACGACCCCCCAGACGATGGCGTGGATGATGGACACCTTCTCGATGACCAAGGGGTACTCGACCCTCGGCGTCGTGACGGGCAAGCCCATCGCCGCGGGCGGCTCGGCCGGGCGCAACGACGCCACGGCGGAAGGATGCTTCGTGGCCATCGAGGAAGCGGCGCGCCGGATGCGTCTGCCTTTGAAGGGCGCGACGGCGGCGATCCAGGGATTCGGCAACGCGGGCTCGATCGTGGCCCGCTTCCTGGACGAAGCGGGAGTGCGCGTGGTCGCCGTCTCGGATTCTCAGGGGGGCATCCACGACAAGCGCGGCCTGTCGATGGACAACGTGAACACGGCGAAAGGGAAGAAGGGTACCGTGACGGCGGCGCGCGGCGAGCGGCTCTCCAACGAGGAGCTCCTCGAGCTGCGGGTCGACATCCTCGTGCCCGCCGCCCTGGAGGGCTGCATCACGCGGAGCAACGCCCCCCGGATCCGGGCGAAGATCGTCGCGGAGGCGGCCAACGGTCCGACGACTCCGGACGCCGACGACATCCTCCTGAGCAAGGGGATCTGCGTCATCCCCGACATCCTCGCGAACGCGGGCGGCGTCACCGTCTCCTATTTCGAGTGGGTTCAGGACCTCTACTCGTTCTTCTGGGAGTCCGAGCTGGTCCGGCAGCACCTGCAGAAGACGATCCGGGCGGCCTACGAGGACGTGGACTCGACCGCGCGCCGGTACGAGACCGACCTGCGGACCGGCGCGCTCATCCTGGCGGTGGGACGGGTCGAGGAGGCAACACGGATCCGCGGGATCTTCCCGTAGCCGAATTAAAATAGGAATAGCTAGGTGGTTACCTCTTTTTATTCGGCAATCGTGCTCAACAGCTATACACCATCCGGCGGATCGAGGCCGGCCCCGCTGGAAACCACGGGCTACAATCGCCCGGGATTGAATAGGCCCCGCGCGCTGTCGGTCCTTCCCAAAGCGCTATTCATCTTCTACTGCACGGCCGTGGGCGTTTATCTCCTGCTCCGCCCATGGGCGGCGGCCTCCGCGCCCGGCCTGACGGGCTCCGGGTTTTTTCGGGGGTTCGTATCGGGCCTGGGCCTGCTCCACCTCGTGGCCGGCGCGGCCGACCTGAGGGCACTGTCGCGCGAGCTCGCTTCGGAGCCGCGCGCGTGAAAGCCATCTACGTCACGGACCGATCCGCTCTGCCCGAAGGGCGCTTCGAAGAAGTCCTGGTTGCGCTGCGGGGCTCGCCGGACTTCTCCGTCCAGCTCCGCGAAAAGGAGATTCCTGGCGGGGCCTATCTCGAGCTCGCCGTGCGTTGCGGCGAGCTCCTCGGTGCGTCCACGCCCCTGTTCGTCAACGCGCGCTTCGATGTGGCCCTCGCCGCCGGCGCCGCCGGCGTCCATCTCCCGGAGTCCGGACTCCCGCTGCAGCGCGTGCGCGTGCATGCGCCTCGCGGCTTCCGGCTGGGCGTCTCGACGCACTCCGCGGAGGACGCCGCCCGGCGGCTCGACGAAGGCGCCGATCTCGTGTTCCTCGGGCCCGTTTTCGAGACCCCGTCCAAGGACCGGCCGCTCGGGCCCGGCGCGCTCGCCGGGCTCCCGCCGCTCGAGAGCCATTCGGCCGACGTGTATGCGATCGGCGGAATCACCGAAGAAAACTTCGGCGCTCTGGAGCCCTGGCGCGACAGGATCGCGGGCGTCGCCGCGATCCGTCTCTTTCAGGAATCCCCCGACCCCGCCGCGGCCGCCCGGAGGATCGCCCGGCGGTGAAGACGGCCGAGCACGCCCGCCTGCCCGTGGCGGCCCGCCGTCTGATCGGGCCCCTGCTCCTTCTCCTCTTCGTCACCGGCATCGTCCTGCTGCTGCCCCGTTTCGGCGTCCCGGTCAGCGACTTCGCGCCCGGCCCGGACGGCAAGACCCCCGTCGAGCGCCACTGGGGCGCGCTGGCGATCGGGATCGCGGGCGCGCTCGTTCTGGCGCGCCTCCTCGACTATTTCTTCTTCGATCTCCTTTTCCGGCTGCGCCGCAAGCCGACGGCGCCGGCGCTGCTGCGCCAGATCCTCGGCCTCCTCCTCTTCGGTCTGTGTCTCGCGATCCTCTTCCAGTCCACCCTGCATGTCAGCCTGACGGCCGTCCTCGCGACCTCGGCGATCATCACGGCGGTCATCGGTCTCGCCCTCCAGGACACCCTCGGGAACCTCTTCTCCGGCCTGGCCCTCCACATGGAGAAGACCGTCCAGGTGGGCGACATGGTGCGCGCGGGAGAGATCTTCGGCACCGTGGAGGAGCTCTCGTGGCGCGCGATCAAGCTCCGGACGATGGAGAGCAACATCGTCCTCATCCCCAACAGCCTCGCCAGCCGCGAGCGGCTCGAGGTCTTCCGGCGGCCGGGACGCCCGGTCGCCCGGACGATGACGATCCGGCTGGAGCTGGAGACGCCTCCCGCACGGGCGCGCGAGCTGCTCGTCGAATCCGCGCGCAACCTGCCCGGCATCGCGGCCTATCCGGAGCCGGTCGCCCTCGTGAAGGAGATCGGCGAGACCGCCATCGTCTATGAGCTCCGCTACTGGCTCGAGGACTACTCCCGTTTCCTCGACCTCGATTCGCAGATCCGCGAGAGGGTTTGGTACCGCCTCGACCGCGCGGACGTACGGATCGCCTACCCCGTCATCCGCCAGCACCAGTGGATCGCCGGTCCGCTGCCTCCGCGGGACCGCGGCCAGGGGATCCCGGCGTCGCTGGAGCGGCTCGCCCTGCTGTCGCCGCTTTCCCCCGCCGAACGGCAGAAGCTCGCCGCCGGCGCGAAGGAGCGCCGGTACGGGCCGGGCGAGACCGTCGTGCGCGAGGGAGAGACGAGCAGCTCCATGTTCGTCGTGCAGCAGGGACAGCTCGCCGTCTCGATCCACGGAGCCCAGGGCGACACGCGCAAGCTCGCCATGCTCCAGCCGGGGGACGCGTTCGGCGAGATCAGCCTGCTGACGGGCGAGCCGCGCACGGCGACCGTCCGGTCGCTCACGGAAGCGGCGCTCATCGAGATCACCAAGGAGACCTTCGCGCCGATCCTCGAAGCCAATCCTTCGCTCGTCGAGTCGCTCTCGGCCGTGATGCGCGAGCGCCGACAGAAGGCGGCCGACCTCTACGACGCTTCGCGGGCGGAGCAGGAGAAGGAGCCCGAGCGCAGCGTCCTCGGGGCGCGCATCGCCCGCTTCTTCGGCATCAAGCTCCGCGGCTGACGTGGCGCTGCTTCTCGGCATCGACCTGACCGAAGTCGCCCGCGTCGCGAAGGCCCTCGATCGGTGGAACGGCAAGTTCCTCGACCGCGTCTTCGAGCCGGGGGAGATCTCGCGGCGGCGCCGCCATCCGCGCGCCTTCGCGGAGCACGTCGCGGGACGCTTCGCCGCGAAGGAGGCCGCGATGAAGGCCCTCGGCACCGGCTGGCGCGGCGTCGCCTTCCGCGAGATCGTCATCGAGCGTGAGCCCTCCGGCAAGCCGCGGCTGCGTCTTCAGGGCCGGGCGCTGCGGCGCGCGCAGGCGCTCGGCGTCACGGCGGCCGAGATCTCGATCACGCACACGCCGAGCATGGCCGCCGCGGTGGTCGCGCTCCAGACTTCCGACGCGCCGCCTCGAGCGTCGGGCGTCGTGTAAGCTCGGCGGCTTACCATGAGCGACGGATCCGACTACAAGGCGAGCCTCAACCTGCCGCGGACGTCCTTCCCGATGAAGGCGGACCTGCCGCGCCGGGAGCCCGAGCAGCTCGCCGCGTGGGAGCGCATGGGCCTGGAGACGCTGCGGCGGGGCGCCGCGGAGGGCCGGCGGCGGTTCGTCATGCATGACGGCCCCCCGTACGCGAACGGGAACATCCACATCGGGCACGTCATGAACAAGGTCATCAAGGACTTCATCGTGCGGAGCCGCTCGATGATGGGCTTCGACGCTCCCTACGTGCCCGGCTGGGACTGCCACGGGCTTCCCATCGAGCAGCAGGTGGACAAGAAGCTCGGGAGCAGGAAGCGGGACATGACGGCCGTGGAGATCCGCGCCGCCTGCCGCGAGTACGCGGCGCGTTACGTCGACATCCAGCGCGAGGAGTTCCGGCGTCTGGGCGTCGGCGGGGAGTGGAACCGGCCGTACACGACGATGGCTCCGTCCTACGAAGCCCACATCGCCGCGGCTTTCGGAGGCTTCTACGGGAAGAACCTCGTATACCGGGCCCTCAAGTCCGTGCGCTGGTGCTTCACGGACCGCACGGCGCTGGCCGAAGCCGAGCTCGAGTACGAGGAGCGCCAGGATCCCGCGATCTGGGTGAAGTTCCCGCTGACGGGCGGTCCGGAGCGCCTCCCGTCTTTTGCGGTCGCCTGGACGACCACGCCCTGGACGATTCCGTCGAACGTCGCGATCGCCGTTCACCCCGATGAGACGTACGTGATGCTCGGCGCCGACGATGGGAGCGAGTACCTCGTCGCGGAGAAGCTGGCCGAGGAGGTCGCGAAAGCGGCGGGCTGGAAGGGATGGAAACCCGTTCCGGGCGCGCGCTGGAACGGGGCGGATCTGGCCGGCTGGCGCTACCGCCACCCCCTGCCGGAATCCATGCGGGGCGAGCTGACCCCGGAGGAGACCGCCGCCTCGTTCCGGATCGTCGTCGGCGACTACGTCACGATGGACACCGGCACCGGCCTTGTGCACACCGCGCCGGGCCACGGCGAGGACGACTTCCGCACCGGACAGCACGAAGGCCTGCCGATCCTCTCCCCCGTGGACGAGGCGGGCCGCTACACGATCGTCGAGAAGTACAGGGGGCAGAAAGTCCTCGACGCGAACAAGGAGATCGTCGCGGACCTGGAGGCGGCGGGCGCCCTCCTCCACAACGAACCGGCCTTCCGGCACGAATACCCGCACTGCTGGCGGTGCAAGAACCCGGTCATCTTCCGGGCGACCGTCCAGTGGTTCGTCCGGCTGGACGACCCTCGCACCGACGTGCGGTCCGGGGCGCTCGAGGCGATCTCGGGCGTCCGATGGATACCCGCCTGGGGAGAGCAGCGGATCGGCGGCATGGTCGAGAACCGGCGGGAGTGGGTCATTTCCCGGCAGCGGCGCTGGGGTTCGCCGATCACGCTGCTCTACGCGGTGAAGGACGGCGACCGCGGACCGATCTATCCCTGGGTGGACTCGCCGCGGGAACAGGAGAAATTCTTTTCCCGCGTCGTCGAGATCTTCCGCCAGGAAGGCGCCGACGCCTGGTACGCGCGTCCGGCCACCGACTTCCTGCCCGCCGACGCGGAGCTGCGAGGGTACGCGCGCGCCGAGTTCGAGCCGGAGACCGACATCATGGACGTCTGGTTCGACTCCGGGGTCTCGCACGTCGCGGTCCTGCGCAGCGGCGAGTGGCCGGAGCTCGTGAAAGCGGGAGACGGTCCGCCCGCCGACCTCTACGTCGAGGGGCACGACCAGTACCGGGGGTGGTTCCAGTCTTCGCTGCTGACCTCCATCGCCCTCTACGGCGAGGCGCCCTTCGAGGGAGTGGTCACGCACGGGTTCGTCGTGGACGGGGCGGGCCGCAAGATGTCGAAGTCGCTCGGCAACGTCATCGCCCCGCAGGACCTGATCAAACGCTACGGAGCGGACATCCTGCGGCTGTGGGTCGCGAGCGTGGATTACCGGGACGACGACCCGATCTCCGAGGAGATCCTGACGCGATGCGCGGAGGCGTATCGGAAGATGCGCAACACCGCGCGCTACCTCCTCTCCAATCTCTACGACTTCGAGCCGGCAGACGCCCTCGCGTACAAAGCGCTCCATCCGCTCGACCGGCGCATCCTGCGCCAGACCCGCAAGGTCGCGCACCGGGTGGCGGAGGCTTACGCGAGCTACGGGTTCCACGTCGTGTACCACGCCCTGCTCGGCTTCTGCACGACGACGCTCTCGGCGTTCTACCTCGACGTCCTGAAGGACCGGCTCTATGCGTCTCCCGCCGCCTCCCCTGAGCGCCGCTCCGCCCAGACGGCTCTTCACCGGATCGCTCGGGCGCTCTCGACGCTGCTCGCGCCCGTCCTGCCCTTCACCGCGGAGGAGATCTGGGAGGGATTACCGTCCCCGAAGGAACAATCCGTACACTTGGCGCGTTTCGAGGCGCTGGAAGACCTCCCGGAGGATTCCAGCTCCGACCCGGCCTGGGACAGGCTCATGAAACTTCGAGACGAGGTGGCGGTGCTCCTCGAGGAAGCGCGGCGGGAAAAAATCATCGGATCCTCGCTCGAAGGGGCCATCCGGATCGGGGGGGCGGACGCGCTCGACACGGACCTCGATGCGACGGGCCTGGGCTCCGACGGCCTGGCCGACCTCTTCATCGTGTCGGGTCTCCGCCTGGACGGCCCGCGCGAGGCCGGCGCCCGGGCGTCGGCGGTCTACGAGGGGGTCACCCTCGCCTTTTCACCCGCGGGAGGCCGCCGCTGCGATCGATGCTGGAAAGTCACTCCGGAGGCCGACGTTGACGGGCTGTGCGAGCGCTGCCGGCGCGCCCTCGGCGAGGCGGCCGCTTGAAACGGTCGGTGGCGCTCAAGGAGAGCGCGGTCTACCGCGGCGCCTACATCGCCGTCTCGCTGCTCGTCCTGATCCTCGATCAGTGGACCAAAGGGCTCATCACCCGCGCTTTCGAGGTCCACCAGTCTCGCCCGGTCATCGCCGGGTTCTTCGACCTGACTTACGTCCAGAATAGCGGGGCGGCCTTCGGCCTCTTCGCATCGGTGGATTCCTCGCTCAAGGCGATCATCCTGAACAGCGTCGCGATCCTGGTCTTCCTGATCGTGTCCGGCTACGCGCTGCGCACCTCGCACCGGAGCGTCCGGCTCCAGCTCGGCTTCGCGCTGATCCTGGGGGGCGCCGTCGGGAACCTCATGGACCGCGTGCGCTACGGATACGTCGTGGACTTCCTGGACTTCTCCGTCTCCGGCCACCACTGGCCGGCGTTCAACGTCGCGGATGCGGCGATCTGCATCGGGGTGGGCCTCCTCTTCCTCGACATGCTGCGGGGCGAGGAAGAGCCGCCCGCCGAGCCGCGGTCGGTCGCGTGACCGCCGAGCCGCCCGGCTTCTGACCCCATGCACCCCAAGCTGATCGAGATCGGTTCGTTCTACCTGCCGACTTACGGCGTCATGCTGGCGATCGCCTACCTCGCCGGCATCTGGCTGCTGCGGCGCAAGGCGAAGGCGGAGGGGCTGCCGGAAGGAAAGATCCTCGACTTCTCCCTCTACATCCTCGCTTCGGCGATCGTCGGCGCGAAGCTGATGCTCATTCTGGTCGAGTGGCGCCACTACAGCGAGAACCCTGGGGACCTCGTCGGCGTCCTGCGTTCCGGCGGGGTCTTCTATGGCGGCCTCATCGCCGCGACCGCGGTCGGCATCGCCTACATGCGCAAGCACCGCCTGCCGGCTTGGCGGATCGCCGACATGGGGGCCCCGTCCATCGCGCTCGGCGAAGCGATCGGACGCTGGGGCTGCTTCGCGGCCGGGTGCTGTTACGGCGGGCCGAGCAACGGCCCCTTCGGCGTGACGTTCACCGATCCTTTCGCCAACGAGGCGGTGGGCACCCCGCTCGACGTGAGGCTCCACCCGACCCAGATCTACCTCTCGATCAATGCGCTCGTCATCTTCTTCCTGCTCCAATGGGCGTATCGCCGCAAAACGTTCGACGGCGAGGTCTTCTGGCTCTACGTCCTGCTCTACTCGATCTCGCGCGGGATCCTCGAGATCTGGAGGGGCGACCTGGTCCGCGGGTTCGTGGTCCCGGGAGTGCTTTCCACCTCGCAGTTCATCGGGCTCCTGTCGGCGCTGCTCGCCGCGGCCATGCTCTTCTACCTGTCGCGGAGGAAACGCGTCACGGCGTGAGCCGGGATGTTGAGGCGCTTTCGCGTGGGCGCTCCCTCGGCCGGCAGCCGGCTCGACCTCTTCCTCGCATCGGCTTGCTCCGACCTCTCGCGCTCGCGCATCCAGAAGCTGATCGCCGAAGGCTCCGTGCGGCTCGACGGCGTCGCCGCGAAACGCGCGCACGTCGTGCGCGCGGGCGATGAGGTGGAGGTCGAGGTCCCGGAAGCCAGGCCGGCCGAGATCGGCGCCGAAGACATCCCGCTCGCCGTCCTCTTCGAGGACGCGCACCTGCTGGCCATCGACAAGCCGGCGGGGATGGTCGTCCATCCCTCGCCGGGGCACGGGTCGGGCACGCTCGTCAACGCTCTGCTGCACCACGTCCGGGACCTCTCGGGAATCGGCGGCGAGCTACGCCCCGGGATCGTCCATCGCCTCGACCGCGACACCTCCGGGGTCCTCCTCATCGCCAAGACGGAGCTGGCTCACGCGTCGCTCTCCCGGCAGATGAAGAAGCGCGCGATGCGCAAGGAGTACCTGGCGCTGGCCGCCGGGATTCCGAAAGTCCGCAAAGGCGAGATTTCGCTGCCCATCGGGCGAGACCCGCGCGACCGGAAGAAGATGAAGGCGTTTCGCAAGACCGGCGAGTTACCGGCGGGCGCGCGAGAAGCGACGACCCTCTATGCGATCGAGCGGGAGTGGCCGGCTCTCGGGCTGACGCTGCTGCGCTGCCGCCTCGTCACGGGGCGCACCCACCAGATCCGCGTCCACCTCGCGGCCTCCGGGCTCCCCATCCTGGGCGATCCGGTGTACGGCAGGCCGGGGCTGGATCGGGTCCGAGACGCGTCGCTCGAGAAGGAGCTGCGGGGTTTCCCGCGGCAGGCCCTCCACGCCGAGCGGATCGCCTTCCGGCATCCGGCGACCCACGAACCTCTGGAGATCACGGCGCCGATCCCCGAGGACATGGAGAAGCTCCTGGGCTCGGTCGAGACCGCCGCGGCGGCCTCCGTCGGGCGTCCGACTTAACTGCCGACGGGGATCGTGAAGTCGGGCCCCTCGGCGGCGACCCCGGCCGTCACCGGGGCGCGATCCTCGCGGGCCTCGACGCGGGCGTACTCTGCGAGGGCGATGCCGAAGATCTCGACGGCCACCGCGAGGTCCTCGCGCCGCAACACGTAGGCGATGCGCACCTCGTCCGCGCCCAGGCCCGGCGTCGCGTAGAAGCCGCGGGCGGGGGCAACCATGACCGTTGCGCCATCGTGCTGGAAGTCCGTCAGCAGCCAGCTCGCGAAGCGGTCGCAATCGCGGATCGGAAGCCGGGCGATGAAGTAGAACGCCCCCTCCGGCTGCCGCAGAAAGACGCCAGGGATGCCCCGGAGGCCTTCGTAGAGCAGATCGCGCCGCCGCCGGTACTCGGAGACGACCTCCTCCGTGTAACTCGGAGGCAGATCGTGGATCCCGAGCGCCGCGAGCTGCGCGAGGCCGGGCGGGGAGAGCCGTCCCTGCGCCATCCGGAGGCAGGCCTGGTAGAGCTCCTTGTTGCGCGTCGCGATGTTGCCCAGGCGCAGGCCGCACGCGCTGAACCGTTTCGAGAGGCTGTCCACGACCACGACCTGCTCCTCGAAGCCCTCGAGGGTCAGGGCGCTGATCGATTGCCGCCCGTCGTACACGAACTCGCGGTAGACCTCGTCGGAGACCAGGAAGAGGCCGTGCTCTCGGCAGAACGCGGCGACCGTCTCGAGCTCCTCCTGCCGGTAGACGGTGCCCGTCGGGTTGTTGGGGTTGCAGAGGAGGACGAAGCGGGTCCGGGGCGTGACCGCGCGGTCCCACTCGGCCCGCGGCGGAAGATGGAAGCCGTCCTCGACCCGGGTGCGCAGCGCGACCAGGCGAACACCGGCGAGCGTCGCGAAGGCCTGGTAGTTCGTGTAGAAGGGCTCGACGAGCAGGGCCTCGTCGCCGACGTCCGCGCAGGAGAAGAAGGCGAACTGCAGCGCCTCGCTGCCGCCGGTCGTCGCGATGAGCTGGTCGATCGAGAGAGAGATCCCGGCGCGCTCGTAGTACTCCCGAAGGACGCGGAGGAATTCCGGGGTCCCCGGTGACGGGGAATAGGCGATGACCGGATCGGGCAGTTCCACGAGGCGCTCGCGCATCGGCCGGGGGGTTTCCAGGTCCGGCTGGCCGATGTTCAGGTGATACACGCGGACGCCGCGTTTCTTGGCCGCCTCCGCCAGCGGCATGAGCCTGCGGATCGGAGACGCCGGCATCGCCCGGCCTCGGTGCGAGACGGGGGGGCTCAGGCGGCCCTCTCGCCGTGGATCAATCGGCGCTCCGATGCGTGTCGATCTGCGCGCGCTGGAGTCGTCCGGAGAAGTCCACGTACACCGACTTCCATTCGGTGAAGACCTCGATACCGGCGATGCCCGCTTCCCGGTGCCCGTTGCCCGTGTCTTTCACGCCTCCGAAGGGGAGATGGACTTCCGCGCCGATCGTGGACGAGTTGACGTAGAAGATCCCCGTCTCGAACTCGCGCATCGCCCGGAACGCCCGGTTGACGTCGCGCGTGTAGACCGAGCCCGAGAGCCCGTACGGGACGGCGTTGTTGATCCGGATCCCCTCTTCGAGGGAATCGATCGGAACCACGGCGGTGACCGGCCCGAAGATCTCCTCCGTCGCGATGCGCATGTCGGCCCGGACGTCGGCAAAGACCGTCGGCGCGTGGAACCAGCCCCGTGACAGCTCCCCGTCCCCAAGGATCTCGCCGCCGGAGAGGAGGGCGGCCCCTTCGTCGCGTCCGATCCGCACGTAGCGCTGCACGTTCCCCCGCTGCCTCTCCGAGATGCACGGCCCCATGTCGACTCCCGGCTTCAGACCGTTTCCCACGCGGAGCTTCTTGGTCCGCTCCACCAGACGCTCGACGAACTCGCCGTAGACGTCCCGGTGCACGAGGAGCCGCGAGGAAGCCGTGCAACGCTGGCCGGTCGTCCCGAACGCGCCCCATACGGCGCCTTCGACGGCGAGCTCCAGGTCCGCGTCCTCCATGACGACGATCGCGTTCTTGCCGCCCATCTCGAGGTGCAGCCGCTTGAAGGTCGGCGCGCAGGCGAGGGAGATCCGGCGGCCCACTTCCGTCGAGCCGGTGAAGGACACGACCTTGACGTCCGGGTGCGAGACCAGGGGATCGCCGACTTCGCCGCCGGATCCCATGACCACGTTGAACACGCCGGGCGGCAGACCCGCCTCCTCGAGGACCCGGGCCAGCGCGACCGTGGACGCCGGGGTGTCCGTGGCCGGCTTGATGACGACCGTGTTGCCCGCGATGAGAGCCGCCATGGACTTCCAGGCCGGGATGGCCATCGGGAAGTTCCAGGGCGTCACGAGGCCGCAGACGCCGACCGGCTGGCGCACGGCCATGGCGAACTTGTTTTGGAGCTCCGACGGGGTCGTGTACCCGAAGAGACGGCGCCCCTCGCCGGCCGCGAGGTAGGCCATGTCGATCGCTTCCTGGACGTCTCCGCGCGTCTCGGTGAGGACCTTCCCCATCTCCCGGGTCATCAGCCGCGCCAGCCGCTCCTTGTCCCGCTCGAGGATTGCTCCCGCGGCGAAGAGGATCTCGGCGCGCCGCGGGGCGGGCGTGTCGCGCCACCCCGGGAAGGCCTTCCTGGCGGCCGCGACCGCGCGGTCCACATCCTCCCGCCCGCTTTCCGGAAACAGACCGACGAGGTCTTCGGCGTCGGCCGGGTTGCGGTTCTCGAACGTCCTCCCGGACGCGGCCGGCACCCAGTCGCCGCCGATCGCGTTTCTCCACTGTTCGACTGCGATCTCGGTCGCCATCGGCTTACTCCTCCCCTCCCGCGTGGGAAGAGGACATGGCCACGTTCCCTTCGAGCTGCGCGCCTTCGGCGATCACGACTTTGGGGGCTTGCACGCTCCCCTCGACGATCGCGGACTCCAGCAGCTCCGCTTTTTCGTTGGCGGTGATCTGGCCGCGGACCTTCCCGCCGACCACGACGGAGCGCGCCGCGATGTCCCCATCGAGCTGCCCTCCCGTGCCCACCGTCACCGTGCTGCGGTCCACGCGGATTCTCCCCTCGAAATGTCCGTTCACGACGATGTCCTCGTCCCCCGAAAGGTCGCCCACGAAGCGGGCCCCGGACCCCAGGACGGTCGTGGGAGGGCTCGCCGGCTCGCCTGGAGCCGGCGTCGAGACGCGATTGCTCTCGGTCTTTCCGAAAACGGCCACGGGCTCCTCCCGGATCGGCGAAGTATATCCGCCGCGGGCTCCGCCGGACCGATTAGTGCTTGACCGCGCACGCCGATACTGCATATGTAGCGGTGTGAGCCAACGTTCTCCCGAGAGCCTGCTCCCTTCGATCGCTCTTTTGCTGAAGGAGGCGGGGGCGCCCGCTCGCACGCAGCCGGTCGACACCGCGACGCTGTCGCGCCAGCCCGTCTTCACGAGCGACCGGTGGAGGGAGTCGATCAGCGAGTTCCTACGGTGGTCGGGCACGACCCTTTCCCCCGTCGGAGAAGGATCGCTGTTCGAGCTCGTGCTCGGTCACGGCCGCGTCGGCGCGCTCGCGATCTACAACGCTTTCCGGGAGTACCTCATGGATCGGGTGGGGACGCTCGAGTCGGCGCAGGCGAAGCTGGAGGCTCTGCGCGTCATCCCGAGCATGGCCGCGCACTGGCTCCGCCTCATCGACTGGGACCTCGAAGACGCGGAGCGAATCGAGGCGGGCGACCTGCGCGCCGGGGCCCAGGCCGTCGTCCGCCTGCCGGCGGAGCTCTCCGATCGCCTGAAGAAGGTCGTCGCCCGTGAGCCCGGTCTTTCGGACCCTTCCGACTTCGTGGAAAAGGCGGTCGAGGAGAAGGTCGGAGAGCTCGAGTCGGGCGACGGGACACCCCGGCGGCCGAAGAGCGGCAACGGCCCGACCTTTTCGATGGGGCGCGTCATCCGGGACCTCTGGAGCCACGAGGTAAAGGAGCCGGAGAGCACGTCCCCCGTCCCCATTTCTCCGCGCAAGGGCCCCCGCCAGGAAGCCTGAGCCACCCTCGGACGACCAGCCTTACGCTCGCGAGCTCTCGTCAGGGGCGGGAAGATCGAACCGGTCTGAGGCGCCGCCCGGCCAAAGAAGAACCTTGGAGCGGGCAACCGGGTTCGAACCGGCGACATTCAGCTTGGGAAGCTGACGCTCTACCAACTGAGCTATGCCCGCTCAGAGAGCGGAAAGTATAACCAAGACACTCTCCTCGGCAAGAATGGACGTCAGCGGAAAGGCAAGTGCCGCACCCGCCGCAGCGGGAGGCTGAAAACTCCGCGACCCTGGGTGCCGGCATACAGGGTCTCCGAGCCGACGGACAGGGTCACGACGTTCAAGTCCTCGAGGCCGAGGTTGATGGGAGACAGGTGTCGCCTTCGTCTCGGCTCTGATAGACACCGGCGCCGGCAGTGCCCGCGAAAAGCCATTCCGATCCCTGAGGATGCCGCGCAAGGGACGTCAAGGGGGCGGGGAACTCGGGACCCGACGCCTGCCAGGTCATGCCGAGATCGGCTGATCGAAGAACACGCGTGCGCTCACCGGCGAAGATCTGGACGGGATCCGAGCCGGCGAAGAGCGTGTCGCTGACGGACTCGAGACCGACGGACGTCCACGTGTCCGCTCCGTCCGTGGAACGTATGACACGGCCTTCGCGGTCGGCGGCCAACAACGTTCTCGGCTCGGTCGGGTGCAGTGCCAGGCGTTTCAGGCAGGCGAAACCGAGATCCGCCGTCCTCGTCCAGGTCGAACCGCGATCCAAGGATCGGAGCACCGTCTGGCCCCTGCGCGGGAAGGGGCCGCAGGTACCGATGTATACGACGTTCGGGTCCAGCGGATGGATGGCGATTGGACCCACCGTAGGCTCGAAGATGGAGAAGGCGCGCCAGGCGATCTGCCAGGAGGCGCCGCCGTCATCGCTCGAGAATGCCTCGAACCCCGCGGTGGCATACACGCGGCCCAGCCGATCCGCGGCCAGATAATTGACGATCTGCCCCTCGAGCCCCGCCCCGCCCGATTCCCAGGGCTGCCCGGGACCGGCACTCCGGAACACCGCGTACTGGGTTGGGGTCGCTGCGAACACGCGGCCTGAGATGGGGTCTGCCGCGAGCGCATGAACGGCTTCGCCGGTCGGCGGCCCCGTCGTCGTCCATCGTGGGCCGGCGCCGGAAAGTTGAGTGGCACAGAAGAACGCGACGAGCGCGGCGCGAGTCAGCCGTCCGGCGGTGCGCTTTCCGCGTGCGGGCATACTCGAAGTACGGACGCCGGAGACGTGACGTCCGGCCCTGAGAGTCCCTACGCCTCGTCCGCAGCCGCGGCGGCCGAGCGGATGAAGCGACGGCCGGCCAGGTTCGGGAGACGGACTTTCGCGAAGAGGCGGCCGTTGACGAAGAGCACGGGAATGGATTCGCCGTAGCGACGCGCGAGCTCGGGGTCCTCGTCCACGTTGACGAGCTCCCACTCGTGAGGATCCGAGGCGAGAGCTGCGTCCACTTCCCGCTTCATCTCCTCGCAGAGATGGCAGCCGGGCCGGGTGAGTAATCGCAGCCGGATCACGCAGGGTCCTCCGTGTGGCCGCTCCGCGCCACGCGGTAGACGTAATCGAATCCGGAGACGATCGTCGAAGTGGCGGCCGCGCCGAAGGCAATGAGGAGAATCTCCCCCGGCCAGTTCCAGACGTTGGCGCACAGCACGAAGAGAACCGTCACGATCTGCGTCACCGTCGTCACCTTCCCGACCCAGCTCGGCGGAAACCGCCTCGTGCTGGAGCTCAGGATGAGCAGCAGCGCGACGAGGAGCATCAGGATGTCCCGCGAGACGACGAGCATCGCGAGCCACACGGGGATCTTGACGGTCGCCGGGTAGCTCGGAATCGCGAGGAAGAGGTAAGAGCTCATGAGCATGAGCTTGTCGGCGATGGGATCGAGGTAGGCTCCGAGGGCGGACCGCATCTCGAACCGCCGCGCGAGGTATCCGTCGACTCCGTCGCTGATTCCCGCGGCGACGAAGAGGACCAGCGCGATGACGAACCGGCCCTCGGCGATCGCGAGGAGAAAGAAGGGAACCGCCGCCAGCCGCAGCAGCGTGATGAAGTTCGGGAGCGTCCACGGGCCCCGGCGCACCCCCGGAGGGGTCGGCTTTCCCGGCCCGCCGGCCCAGACCTCACGGCCGGGGCGGACGACTTCACCCGGCTCACTCACGCCCGGCATTCTCCCCCGATGCCACCGTGGCGCGGATCCGGTCCACGGCGCGCGTGAAGTCGCTTCCAGTCACGATTCCGGTGTCGGCGTGCGGAAGGAGTCCGCAGGCGATCGCCAGGCGGATGGCCTCCGCGCCCGAGCGGACCGGTCCGGTCACGCCCTCGAGGCACGCGGGCTCCCGGCCTTGCGGCGCCAGCATGCCCAGCAGGCGCAGCAGGAACCGGGCCGTCGCCGTCACGGTGATCGGCGAGTTCGGATTCGCCCGGTGGGTGACCGGATCGACGTCGAGGAACCCGAGAGCGAGCGACCGGGTCACCGCCCGGCTGTCCCGGCGCGAGACGACGTCGGAAGCGATGACGCTCGAGGAGACCCGCGCCTCGCGCACCTCGGGCACCATCCACCAGACGAGGATCGCCGCCTCGGCACGGGTCAGCCGCGCCGCGCGCGCGGCTTCCCGCTCGGGCGCGGGCCAGTTGCTGACCCGGAACGCGGTGCGCGCCTCCTCGGCGCGCTCGGCGAAACGCTCGTCCCGGCGGGCGAGCTCGTCGAAGAGCGTCACCGCCAGGGCGTGGTCGCCCGACTCCATCGCCATCTGGGCAATTTTCTCCTCGACGTCCGGCCGCGCGGAGCCCATCTCGAAAGCCTCGCGGTAGTGAATGAGCGCCTGGTCCCTGTTGCCCGCTCCCTGCTCGATCTCGGCCGCCAGGACCCGAAGCTCGGGATCTTTCGGATCGGCTGCCATCGCCAGGGACGCGCGCTCCCGGGCGGCGTCCCAGCTTTCGCGTCCCATCTCCTCCCGCGCCGCGGCGACGTGACCTTCGCGCGCCGTCTTTCGCAGTTCCTCGGCCCGTGCGCGCACGCCGTCGCGGCCGGGGAGTCGAGCCAGCGCCTGGTCGTACAGGCGCAGGGCCTCGATGGGATCCGATTTCGCCGCGTAGGCCTCGCCGCACGCCACGAGGAGCGGTCCCGAGGGCTCGCCCGTCCGCAGGGCATCGACGCAGGCGCTGACCGCCCGGTCGGCGCGGCCGTCCAGGACCCAGGTCTCGATCAGGCCGATGCGGGCAGCGACGGCGCCCGGGCCGGCCTCCGCGCGGGCAAACTCCTCTTCCGCGCCGGAGAGGTCGCCGGCGAGCAGGGCGTCCCAGCCGCGGGCAACACCCTCCTCAAAGGGACCGGCGAGCTGTTCCCGCGGGTCGAGGGGGAACCGGTCGCGCTCGGAGACCGAGCGGGGGGCACTCGCGCATCCCGCGGCGAGCAGCGCGAACAGAAAGAGACCTACCCGGTGCATCGGTGTTCCACGTCTATCCAGAATGAAGGATGAAGCGATCGAAACCCCGAGAATCGAATCGTGCCTCGCGAACCTCCAAGGGGTCTCCCCCGCCCGCGTCAGGGTGTGGCGGGCAGGCTCTCCGCGCGGATCGAAGCGATCGCGTGCTTGTAGATCATCTCTTCCCGCCCGTCTACCTCCAGCACGAGGGCAAACTTGTCGAAACGGCGCAGGCGCCCCATCCTCTCTTCTCCGGAGGTCAGCCGAACGGTGATCGCGACGTTGTCTTTACGAAGGTTGTAGAAGAAGGAGTCCTGAACGTTGATCGGGGCCTTGTTCATCCGTTTCTCTCCGTCTCGCCGGTCTCTGCCAGCATGGCGAGGATCGCCGGGATAGCCTGGTCCGGCTCGAGCCACCGGAGGCCTCGATCCCGTGAGAACCACGTCCGCTGCCTTTTCGCGAGCTGGCGGGTCGCCGCTACGATCTTCTTTTCTGTCTCCGATGCGCTGGCGCCCCCCATCACCCAGTCGGCCACCTCGCGATATCCGATGGCGGAGAATGCGCTGGCTTCGAGGGAGAGCCCGCTGCCGAGGAGTCCCCGGACCTCCTCGTCCCACCCCGCATCGATCATCTCGCGGACGCGACGCTCGATTCTAGCATGGAGGGTCGCGCGGTCCGGCGCGATCCCGACTTGCACGAGGCGCCATCTCTGCCGCCAGGAAGGCTCCGGCGGCCGGCGGACGGAAGCCGGCGCGCCGGTGAGGAGAACGATCTCCAGAGCGCGGAGCGCGTAGCGCACGTTGGAAGGACCGATCCGTCCCGCCGAGACCGGATCGTTGATCTCCAGCATCCGGCGGGCCGCTTCGGGGCTGCGGCGGGCCCACCGGGCCAGGCGGCGGCGCAGCGCCGGATCGCTCGCATCTCCCTCCGGAAGTCCGTCCAGAAGCGCGGAGACGTAGAAGCCGCTTCCGCCGGCGACGATCGGGAGCTTCCGTCGCGCCCGGATCTCTTCGGCGGCGTCCCGCGCCATCGCCGCCCAGCGCCCGGCGGAGAAGCTCTCACCGGGCTCAGCCACGTCCACGAGGTGATAGGAGACCTCGGCGCGCCGGGCCGGCGTCGGCTTGGCCGTGCCCACGTCGAAGCCGCGGTAGACGGCAAACGCGTCGGCCGAGATGATCTCGCCGGACCGACGCCGGGCGAGCTCTTCGGCCACGCCCGTCTTGCCGGCCGCCGTCGGCCCCACGATGACGACGAGGTCGGCCCGGCGTGGCCCGCTCACCGGAGTCCCCGCAGGGCGAGGCGGGTCGACTCGGGCCGGAGCTCGACACGGACGTCGGAGAAGAGGTCCGTCCGGAACGTCCGCACCCCGTAGGACGCCAGCGTTTGGAGCGTATCGGCGTGCGGGTGCCCGAAGCGGTTCTCGCGGCCGCAGGAAATGACCGCCGCCCGGGGGCACACGGCAGAGACGAACTCCGGAATCGTCGAGGTGCGACTGCCGTGGTGTGCGACCTTGAGCAGCGTCGCGGGAGGAAAGCTGCGGGCCAGAAGGTCCTTCTCGGCGGGATCGCCGATGTCGCCGGTGAGCAGGCTGCGCCTTCCATGCCGTTCGAAGAGCAGCACGAGTGACTGGTTGTTGATCCCGTCCTTCTTGCGCAGGCGGCCGCCCGAATGGAGCGCCGTCAGGCGTGCGTCCCGCCAGCTCACCGCTTCGCCTTCGGCCAGCGTGACGACCGCAGTTCCTCGGTCCCGCGCAATCGCCTCCAGATCGGCTAACAGTTCCCCCTCGTCGTTTCCCGTGGACCTCCAGAAGCGTCCGACCGGCATCTCTTCGAGCACGGAGAAGAGGCCCAGCGCGTGATCCGGATGCGGATGGGTCAGGGCGACGCCATCGAGGCGCGTGACGCCCCGATCGAGGAGCTTGGGGATCAGGCGCGTCCGTCCGAACTCCCGGGCTTCCAGGTCGAACGGCCCTCCCCCGTCCACCAGGACCGCATGGCGGTCCCAGCGGAGCAGGAGGGCGTCCCCCTGACCGACGTCGAGGGCTTCGAGCGAAAAGCCGCGCGCGGGTCCCGGCGGCGCCGGGCGGAAAACCAGAAAGCCGTAGAGCGAAGCCGCCGCCAGCGCGGACCCCGCCCTCCATCCGCGCGCCAGGCACGCCGCCCCGACCGTGAGGGCGGAGACGGCGAGGATCGTTCCGAGCGGCGGCGTCGGCCGCAGGTAGGCGATGCCGGCGGCGCGCTCCGCGAGGCTCTCGAGCGCGACCGATCCCACCGCGAAGAGGTCGCAGAGGGGACCCGGAAAAACGCCCAGGGTGAAACAAAGGAGGATGGCGGCGCCCAGACCGATCAGGATTCCCGAGAGCGGCACAGCGAGGGGCGCCGTCAGCCACGCCCCCGCCGCCACGAGATTGAACCGCCAGAAGAGGATCGGGGCTGTCACGACTTCCGCCGCCAGAGCGGCCGCGAGCGCGCCGAAGAGCCACTCGGGACCCGCAGGCAGCCGCGCGCGGATCCGCTCGGTAAAGAGCGCGATGCCGCCCACCGCGGCGAAGGTGAGGATCGTCCCGATGGAGAACGCCTGCGCCGGCGAGGCGACGAAGAGGAGGATCGCCGAGAGCCCGATGGCCTGTCCCGCGCCGATCGGCCGCTCGAGCAGACGCGCCGCGACGAAGACCGCGAAGACCAGCCCCGCGCGAACGGCCGGCGGGTTGGCCCCGGCGACGAGAACGAAAAGCGCGATGGTCGCCAGGAGGATGAGGTCCCTTCGCTTCCCGGATATCCCCGCGAGCGACAGGAGCCAGAGCACCAGACCACCCGCCATGACGACGTGGAGGCCCGAGACGACGAGGAGGTGGTAGAGCCCTCCCCTCCGATACGTTGCGACCATCCCGCGATCCAGCTCCGCCGTTCGCCCGAGCACGAGGGCGGTCAGGGGCCCGCGAACATTCCTCTCGAAAGAGTCCCCGCGCTCCCCCGGCGCCGGAAGCCGGCCCGCGATCCAGCGGTTCGGGGCCGCCAGAATCGAGAGGAACGTCCGGGAGCGGCGCTCGATCTGGAGCGAGCTCTTCGCCGAGAGACGGTATCGGTCCCACGGCAGCGGCACCTCGCGATCCGAGGCCGGGAGGTCTTCGGGGCGCAGCCGCCCGCTCGTCCGAACGCGGTCGCCGCGGTCCGCCTCGAGCCGCGGGTCGGACTTTCCCGAGACGAACAGAAAGGCGTCGGCGGGGAAGGGCCGCCATGTTCCGTCGGCGAGGATCCGCTCGATGCGCAGGCGATTGCGCGCGCGCGGCGGCTCGCCGCTCCAGAAATCCTCGAGAACCCCCTCCACGTGATAGGCGCGCTGCGGATCGTCCGGCAGGGCCCGCCAGGTGGACTCCGCTTCCCGCGCCGGAGCCGCGATCCGCACGGCGCCGCAAAGGAAGCCCGCCGCCAGCCAGAGACCCAGGAAACCGGCCTGCCGGCCGACCGCACTTCCTCCCGTAGCGACCGACAGGAGGAGGGCCCCCGCGGCCACCGCCAGGAGCGCGAGCGCCGCGCTCGAGCCGAAGCCGGACCAGGCTCCCGCGAGGATCCCGGCCACGAGGCAGACCGCGGCCGGGACGGCGGGGGCCCGGCCGCCGCGGAGCACCGGGCCGATCATGGACGCCTCAGCGCAATCAGCGCTTCGAGCCGGTGCGTCAGAGGAAACATGTCGTAGAGCCGCGCGCTCTCGATCACGAATCCCTGGGCGAGGATGGCCGGAAGATCGCGGGCCAGGGTCGGCGGCTCGCAGGAGACGTACAGGACGAGCCTCCCCGCGGCCCGCGCGAGGGGCGCCGCAATCGGCCCGAGGCCGGCCCGCGGAGGATCCGCGACGACGAGGTCGAAGCGGGGTGCTGCCGCGAGGAACCCTCCGACCGAGGAGGACACGAGACGCCACCGCTCCGCTTCGGGCCAGCCGGCCCGCGTACGCGACGCTTCCCGGCCAGCCGCCGGATCCCCCTCGACACTCGTGACCGCGTGTCCCGCATCGAGCAGCGCTCCGGCGAGGAGGCCCACTCCCCCGAACGCGTCGAGCGCGGCGCCGGGCGCGACCGTTCGCGACGCCTCCCGGACGTCCCGATAGAGATCGGCGACGGCGAACCGGTTCGACTGGAAGAAAACGTCCACGGCCACCGAAAAAACCCGACCCTCGACCTCGAGGGTGAGGCGCGGGACGCCGTCGCCACGGATCCGCCGGCCGTCTGGTCGTTGGATGCGAACGGACTGGAAGTGATCCCTCGAGGCGTCTTCGAGCGGGGCCAGGGCCGCGGCCCGCCCCTCGGCCGGCGCATCGGCCACGGTCACCCGGGCGACGCGCCGCTCCCCTTCCCGGTCCTCGAGTGTGGCGATCTCGACGACGGGGACCGTCATCCTGGCGAGGGCGTCTCCGATCCCTTCGACCGCGCGCCGCGTCCCCGCCGTCAGGGCCTCGCAGGAGGTCACCGGGGTCACCTGGTGGCTGCGCGCCGCGAACGCCCCGATCTTCGCCGTGGCGCCGCTCCCCGTCGCATGAAAGCGGTTGCGCAGACGGTATCGAAGCGGCGAGGCGGTGATCGGCAGATCTCCGAAAAGAGACGGTGGCAGACGGCCGATCCGCTCCATCGTCTCGAGAAAGAGCTCCCGCTTCGCCTCCCGCGCGGCCGCCGGATCGTAGTGCGGCCAGTCGCACCCGCCGCAGCCCTCCGGCGGAACCGGCCGGCGGTCCGCCGAGGCGAAGTGAACCTCCAGGGCTCGCCCGCGCCAGTAGCTCCGGCGCGTTTCGAGAACCTCCACATCCACTTCTTCTCCCGGCAAAGCGCCCGTCACGAAACCAACCCCGTCGGGCCCCCGGACGACTCCTTCACCGGTCGGAGCGAGCTTCTGGACTCTCATGGGGTCAATCGTGCATTCCTGCATTCTTGAGCCCGAAAAAGGCAATATGCACGATTGACCCCTAAAGCAGCGTCAGCCGGGGGAGGGAGAGCTTTTCCCGGAGAAGTCGGCGCGTCAGCGCGCGCGAGGTCTTCTCCGCCGCCTCCGGGTCCATGCGGTCCCGGGCCGGGGTCAGCAGCACGGAGACCCGGTCGCGGATCCCGTCGCGCTCGGTAGCGGAGAGGGCGTCCAGGAGTGAGTTGGCCAGCCGCCGGTCCAATCGCGCGAGCGACGCCTCCGTCTCCTCCTCCGTCCGGCCCCGGCCCGCGAGGCGGTCGAGCGACCGGCGGGCCGAATCGACCGGCGCCGCGAGGTCGGGGCGGCTGCGGGCGACCACGGCGAGCCGCTCGCTCAGCGATCGGACGATGCCGGCGACGTCGAGCGCGCTGCCGTGGCGCTCCGCGCCTTTGCCCACGCTCGTCTCGGCGCGGCGCTCCCAGGCGACGAGGACGGCATCGTGACAATAAGAGAGCGAGTTGACGCGTCCCGTCGCGGCGCGCTCCTCCCGCCGCGAGAACGCGTCGTCGATGCCCGCCTCGACGGCCTCGATGGGGACGCCGAGGGCGCGCCATTGCTTGAGGAGCGCGAAATCCCTGGGTGAGAGCAGGAACGGGGTCCCGCGGCGGCGGATGAAGGCCGCCTCGCCCGCGGCGTAATACTCCCTATCCGCCTCGGTTTCGCTCATGGATGAGGCGTAGCCCGGTCAGGGTCAAGAGCGGGTCCACCAGCTCGATCGCCTCCGACCCTCCACCGAACAGCTCGGCGAGCCCGCCGGTGGCGATGACGCGGGGCTTGCGCCCGATCTCCTGCGCGATCCGCGCGATCATGCCGTCCACGAGCGAGAGGTACCCGAAATAGAGACCGGACTGGATGGAAGAGGTCGTCGTCTTGCCGACGACCTTCTCCGGCCGGCGGATCTCCACCCTCCAGAGCCGGGCGGCCTTCTCGAAAAGAGCCTCGGCGGATATGGAGATGCCGGGAACGATGACGCCCCCCGCATACTCCCCTTTTTCGGTGACCACATCGAAAGTTGTCGCCGTGCCGAAGTCCACGACGATGCACGGCCCCCCGAGCCTCTCGTAGGCCGCGACGGCGTTGACGATGCGGTCGGCGCCGACCTCCTGGGGCACGTCGTAGAGGATGGGCATTCCCGTCTTCACGCCGGGCTCGACGAAGATCGGCTCCCGTCCCAGCACCTGCCGCAGCGCCTGGCGCAGCGGGAAGCGGAGCGGCGGCACGACGTTGGCGACGATGACGTGCTCGGGCTTGCGTTGCAGCGGACTCGACGCGAGAAGCGCTTCGACGGAGATCGCGATCTCGTCGGAGGTCGACTCCCGCCGGGAGGTGAGGCGCCAGTGGCGCATGAGATCGGCGCCCTGGAACAGGCCGAGGACCGTGTTCGTGTTGCCCACGTCCACGGCCAGGAGCGAAGCGCCGTCTTTCACCAATCGGCGAGCTCTCCGGTCGCGACCGTCGTCTCCCCCCCGTCCGTTCCCAGCCGGAGGAAGCCGGCGGGGTCGAGGCCGAGGTACCGGCCGCGCACCTCCTGGCCCTCGCGACGCACCGTCATCGGGTCCCCCGGATGATGGAGTGAGGCTTTCTCCCACGCCGCGACCTGTCCCCTCCAGTCCGGGCGCGCGAGCTCCCGGTCGAAACGGTCGACCAGCGCCTGGAGGAGCCGCGGGAGAGATTGCGCCCGTCCGGTCTCCTCTTCCACGGTGGTCGCGTTGGGCGCGCCGACTTCGGCGGCGGAGCCGAGCACGTTGATCCCGACGCCGACGGCCACGTAGGTGTCATCCCCCTGCGACCGGGCTTCGGAGAGCACGCCGGCGAGCTTGCGCCGGCCCACGTAGAGGTCGTTGGGCTACTTGAGCTCGGCGGCCAACCCCGTGGCCTCCTCCAGCACGTCGCGCGTCCATCGCGCCACGGCGAGGGGGACGACGGTGATCGGCTCGCCGCGTTGCAGCTTCAGGGCGACGGTGAAGTAGAGGCCGCGCCCGGCCGGAGCTTCCCACCGTCCCTTGCGCCCCCGCGCCTCCGGCTGGCTCTCCGCGACGAAGAGGCTCGGCGGCAGATCCTGCTCTTCCTGGAAATACATCTCGATGACCGCGCGGGCCAGGTCGTTGGACGATCCGACCTCCCCGAGGCTCGCCACGTTCTCGAGCACCTGCCACCCGCTCGGATCGAGCGCCCCCCCGGCGAACGGGATCACGACGGGCTCGGGGGGGCCAGCGCCGCCCGTCGCTCCTCGAGCTCGAGAAGACGCCGACGGGTTTTCTCGACGACGGCCGCCGGGGCCTTGTCGAGGAAGGAAGGGTTGCGGAGCTTTCCCTGGAGCTCGCCGATCTCCACGCTGAGGTCGGCGAGCGTCCGCCCGATCTTCTGCTGGTCCGCCTCCGTGGCGGCGCGGGGGAACGACAAACCGATCGACAGCCCGGCGACCACGTCGCGGGCCGCCTGCGGCGGCGGCGTCTCGAAGGAGAGCTCCTTGAGGCGCGCGAGGTGGCGCAGCACCGCGTCGAGCTCCCGAAGGTCGGCCAAGACCTCTTTCGCCATGGAGTCCGGGTCGATCCAGAGCTGGACGGGCTCGGTCGGCGGGGCTTTCCGGACTCCGCGGAAGTTGCGCACGGCGGAGACGACTTCCCGTAGAGCCGCCACGGCGGCTTCGGCGCGCGGGTCGGTCCATTTCGTATCTTCCGCCGGATAGGGCGACGCGATCAGCGTGCCCGGACGGGACGTCAGCTTCTCCCAGATCTCCTCGGTCAGGAACGGCATGAAGGGATGGAGGAGCGCAAGGGAATCGGCCAGGCAGCGATGGAGCACGATGCGGGCGGTATCTCGGGCCCGTTCGTCGCCGCCCCGCGCGGAGAGGACCGGCTTGACCGTCTCCAGATAGACGTCGCAGAGCTCGTGCCAGAGAAAGGCGTAAAGGGCGTTGGCCGCCTCGTCGAAGCGGAACTCCGCGAGATGGCGGTTGGCCTCCCGGGACACCGCGGAGAGCCGCGAGAGGATCCACCGGTCCGTCAGCGAGAGAGTCCGCCCCTCGAGCGTCCCCGCGACCGTCCGTCCTTCGAGCTGGCCCAGGGTGAAGCGCGCCGCGTTCCAGAGCTTCGTGGCGAAATTGCGCGAGCCGGACATCCGGCTCCGCTCGACGGAGACCGTGTCGCCGGATGCCGCCGCGCTGGCCAGAGTGAATCGGACGGCGTCCGCGCCGAACTCCTCGATCGCCTCGAGCGGATCGATGACGTTCCCCCGGGTCTTGGACATCTTCTCGCCACCGACGCGGACGAGCCCGTGGAGGTGCACGGTCGAGAACGGAGGGCGTTCCATGAACCGCAGGCCAGCCATGATCATCCGCGCGACCCAGAAGAAGAGGATGTCGTATCCGGTGACGAGCACGTCCGTCGGGTAGAACTCCTTCAGGTCGCGGGTCTTCTTCGGCCAGCCGAAGACCGAGAAGGGCCAGAGTTGGGAGGAGAACCATGTATCGAGCACGTCGGGGTCCTGTTGGAGACGCGCCGAGCCGCATGTCGCGCAGGCATCCGGCACCTCCTGGGAGACCGTGACGTGGCCGTCCGGGCAGTAGAACGCCGGGATGCGGTGGCCCCACCAGAGCTGGCGCGAGATGCACCAGTCGTGGATGCTGCGCATCCAGTGGAAGTAGTTCTTCCCCCAGGACTCCGGGACGAAGCGCACCCGACCTTCTTCCACGACGCGGATCGCCGGCTCGGCGAGCGGACCGACGCGCACGAACCACTGGGTCGAGAGAAACGGCTCGACCACGGTGTCGCAGCGCTGGCAGTGCCCGACGTTGTAGACGTGCTTCTCGCTCCCCGCGAGCCGGTTCTCCGCCGTCAGCCGGGCCAGGACCTGCTTGCGCGCCTCGAAGCGGTCGAGGCCGGCATACTCCCCCGCCGCATCCGTCATCTTCCCGTCCGGGCCGATGACGACGACCGCGGGGACATGGTGCCGCTCCGCCATCGCGAAATCGTTCGCGTCGTGCGCGGGGGTCACCTTGACGATCCCGGTCCCGAAAGCCCGCTCCACCAGGATCGGATCCTCGACGATCGGCAGCTCCCGGCCGATGATGGGGAGGATCGCCTTGAGGCCCCGCAGCTTCGCCGTCTTCGGATCCTCCGGGTGGATCGCGAGCGCCGTGTCGCCCAGCATCGTCTCGGGCCGCGTCGTCGCCACGACCGCGCCCGAAGAGACCCCCGCCACGTCGTAGCGGATCTTGTAAAGGGTCCCCTCGACCTCTTTGTGGACGACCTCGAGGTCGGAGACCGCCGTCGCGCATCGGGGGCACCAGTTCACGACGTAACGCCCGCGGTAGATCAGGCCGTCTGCGTACAGACGGACGAACGCGTGGCGGACCGCCGCGGAGAGGTCCGCGTCCATCGTGAAGCGCTCGCGCGTCCAGTCGAGGGAGCACCCGAGCCGCCGCAACTGGGACTGGATCGTGTCCTTCGCCTCGCGCTTCCACTCCCAAACCCGCTCGATGAACTTCTCGCGCCCGAGCGACCGCCGGTCGATCCCCTGCCGCAGGAGCTGTCTCTCGATGACCATCTGCGTCGCGATGCCGGCATGGTCCGTCCCGGGCACCCAGAGCACCCGGAAGCCCTGCATCCGCTTCCAGCGCGCCAGGATGTCCTCGACGGTCCGCCCGTAGGCGTGTCCGATGTGGAGCTTCCCGGTCACGTTGGGCGGAGGAATGACCATCGTGAACCGGGGTGAGCCCGGCGGCCCCTGGGGCTGGAAGCGGCCCTCCTCTTCCCAGAGCCGGTACCAGCGCTCCTCGAACGCGGCGGGGTCGAAGGTCTTCCCGAGCTTGCGGGAAGATTCCTCGTCGGCGGCGGCGCGCGGGGCGTTTTCGGACATGAAAAAAGGGCGCGAAGCCCTTTTCCTTATCACAGAAGCCGGGGAGGCTACTCGACGCCGCTCTCGAGCTCCTTGATCCGCTCCTTGATGACGATCTCCGCCATGTCCGGGATGACTTCCCACGCGATCTCGCGCACGATGCGGTCCGAGAGCTTTTCGACGACCCGTTGCGCGAGCCGGTCGATCTCGGCGTCCGACAGCTCGCCGCCCGACCGCATGACCGAGGAGAGCATCGTCGTCAGCTCGGGGATCGACGCGGTCTGGGCGAGCGCTTCGAGCTCGCGGGCATCAGCGGGAGCCCCTTCCACATCGGCCTCCACGTCGGGCTCCTCACCGTCGGAATTGGAGGGAGAGGCCATGCCGCCCGCGGCCGCGAATTCCTGCGTGGGCTCCTGCTCGCCTGCGGAGAAGTGCGGCATCCCGACGAGCTCTTCCTCTTCGTCGCCGTCGTCGGAAGAGGCGACATCGAAGAGGACTTCTGCGTCGTCGGCGGAGATCTCCTCCGGTTCCGGCGTTTCCCACGGGCGCGTCCGTCCGCCGAAGGAGTCGTCGGGCAGGTCCTTGGGCACTTCGGCGCGCGGCTCGGAGGGATAGAGAGGCGGAGCGCCGGCGGGATGGAACGCCTGCTGCGGGATCTCCTGCGTCGGCCCGTCGTCCGCACGCCGCGGGCGAAAAGACCCGGTCCGCTCCGGACTGAAGTCCAGGGGCGAGTCCGGCTCATCCTCCTGAGGCGTCCAGATTCCCCCGCGAGCCGACTCGGGCGGCGAAGAACCCCCGACGGTCTCGGGCTCCTCGATCAGCCACGGCGCATCGGCAGGGGATTCGCCGCGGAGGGAGCTCCCGGCGTCCGCGTCCGAGCCCGAGGAACCGCCGAACTCCGGATGCGCCTTCTCGAAAGCGAGGATCGCCGCGTCGGCGTCCCCGCGGGCGTATTC